>JBEKGK010000006.1:0-45832 GCA_050012835.1 Solirubrobacteraceae bacterium
CGTGGTACAGCAAGACCGACACGGTCGTCGTGCGCGGTGCCGCCAAGGCCACCGAAACCAGCCTCAGCGCGTTCCAGGCGTTCTCCTTCGTGGAGGCCGCCGTGCTGCTCGTCAGCGCCGCGGTGCTGAGCATGCTGTTCGCGCGCGCCGAGGGGCGTGACTTCCAGCTGCCCGGCGGCGACGGCTTGATCGTGATGATCGCCGGCGGCTGGACGGCGCTGCTGATCTTCTACCGGCTGCTCGACAAGCCCGGGCTACAGGGCAATGAACGCGTCACGGCGACCGTCGGCGTCGAGTGGGGCATCTTCATCGCGCTGCTGCTGGCGCTCGGCCTCGCCTACGCGGGCGGTCGGATGCGCGCGCTCGAACGCCCCGAGCCGCCGCTGCGGCGTCCCCACGGCGACAGCCCGCGCGCGCCCGTGGACCCACGCCCACTCAGGGACGCGCGCGTCCCGGTGGACCGACGCCCACCCGCGGACCCGCGCGCGCCCGCAGACGCGCGCCCGCCCTCCGATCTGGATGCCACGGTCGTGACACCCGGGCGCGTGCGCGCGCGGCGCTCGACGCCGGTGCCGGCGCGCGACGCGGACCGGCCACGGGACCGCGCTCCCTACCCCCCCGCCCCGCCCCAGCAGCTGTCATTCGAGGACCCTCCTGCCCGCTCGGAGTAGATCGTCTGCGTCAGTCGCCGACCGTGAGCGCGATTCCGTGGCTGGGTAGGTCGAGCACTCCGCCACCGGCCACGCGGACGACCTCCGCGTGCCCTGAGCGCCGGATCACGCTGGCCGCAAACGCGGCACGCATGCCGCCGGCGCACGCGACCGCCAGAGAGCCCGTGGTCGGAGACGACGTGATCGCGTCGAGGTCGCTCAGGCGGTGCAGGGGCACGCTGTGCGACCCCCGCAGGTGGCCGAGTCGCCACTCGCCCAGCTCGCGCACGTCGATGAGCTTGGCCTCCTCGCGACGAAGCCTCTCGACGAGAGTCGCCACATCCCAGCTGGAGGCTCTCCGAACCTCCAGGCCGCGCTCCAGCCAGCGCTCCGGCTCGCCAGCCGCCAGGCCAACCACGCCCCACAGCCCCACGGCGTGCAGTGCCTCGGCCAGCTCACGCGCGTGATCGGGATCGGAGCCGACCACCACCAGCCGCTGCTCGGGGCTTAGCACCCACCCCGCGCGGGTGCCCTGCGCGCGGCCCGCAGGCAGGTTGATCGCGCCTGGCAGATGTCCCGCATCGAAGGCGTCCGGCGCACGCCCGTCGATCACCCGCGCTCCAGCCGCGATCTCGTCGAGCAGCGCGTCCAGCTCGAGCTCCGGCGGCGGCGGGGGAGCCGCCGCCGTGCGAGCGCGGTTGAGGGCCACAACACGATCGATGTTCGGCGGACGCGGCGGCAGCTCGCGCAGGAGCTCGCCGACGAACACCTCCTCGTCGGCACCGAGCAGCGGGTTGTGAGCGCGCTCGTAGCCGATCGTGGAGCTCGTCTTTCCGCTCAGGCCAGCGCCGCCGCACAGCGATCCGCCCACATGCGCCGGCCACAGCTCCACGTGGTCGCCGAGCTCGAGCAGCTCGCTGAGGCTCCGGTACAGTTCACGCGCGCCCCTCGGAGCCTCCACGGCGAGATCCGGCCGCGCGAGATCCCCCACCAAGAGCGAGTCGCCGGTGAGCACCATCCAGGGATCCGCGCCCCGCGACAGATCGCTGACGAGGATCGACAGGTGCTCCGGGCGGTGTCCCGGTGTCGCCCACACGCGCAGGCGCAGATTCCCCACCTCGAGCTCGTCGTCCGCGGCGATCTCAGCGTGCCCGTTGGCACTCGCCTCCTGGCCTGCGCGCGACGCGTCAGCCGGGGCATGCGCGCGTGCACCGGTTCGCGCCGCCAAGCGCTCGCGGCCCGACACGTGGTCGGCGTGCTGGTGGGTGTCCACGACGTGGGCGATCCGCACACCCTCCGCCGCCGCCATCTCCAGGTACACATCGATATCCCAGCGGGGATCGACCACGACCGCTTGACCGCCGTCGGCCAGGAGGTAGGAGGCACAGCCCAGGTCGCGGTACAGGATCTGACGGAAGATCATCGTAGGACCTCGGCTACGTCGCCGGCGCTCGCCAGGGGCAGGCTGCTCATCGCATCGACCGGGCGCCCGCCATCACCTGAGGAGCGGTCGTCGGGCGTCATCGTGAGATCGCCCACAGACCGTTCGAGCGTGCCTACCAGACGCTCCGCCTGACCCCGAATCTCCTCGACGGCGGTCGTCTCCCACAGCTCGCCCCGGCGCAGGGCACCGAGCGTGAGCATGCGCTCGTCGGCGTCTCCGCGCGAGTCGAGCAGCGCGCCCTCGGCGGTGGTCCGCAGCCCGAGCGCCAGCGGGTCGGCGCTTGCCAGGCCATCGGCGAGCAGCGCATCGAGCAGCGGGTTGCCCGAGCGGCGGATATCCATGCCCGCACCCGTGCACACCACCACCCGCTGGCACGTGAGCGTGCGCACACGCGCGGACCGGCTGGGCGCGACGTCCACCTCCACGCCGGCGCTGGCCGAGCGGGCCGCCAACACCCGTCCGGCCAATCGCTGCACCTGCGCGCCCGCCAGCAGCTCGCGCAGGCGGGAACCGGCCGCCGGCGCCATCCGATGCCGGCGTGCGTCCCACGCGCGGCGTCGCTCGCGCAGGAAGCGCCTGCGCTCTCTCGGCGCGAGCGCAGCCCACAGCTGTGGCGTCACCGGACGCAGGCCGTCGATCGCGTCGCGCCAGTCGTAGCCAGAGCTCTGCATGCTGCCGACGTGCTCTGCGAGCATCCGCCCGAGTGCCGCCAGCGTGACCGGACCGTGCGGCACCGCCGGCGGCGGCGCGGGCGCGCGCAGGCCGGGAAGGTGGGCGTGAGGGAGCTGCCCGCCGCGCGAGAGAGCCAGCACCCAGCCGCGCCGGGAGCTGAGCGACAGCGCCGCATCGACACCGCTCAGCCCCGTGCCGAGCACGAGCGTGAGCCCTCTCGATCCGCCGGAGCTGAGCGCGCCCGGCGCCCACGGGTCGCCGACCACGCGCGGGTCCTGCGGCAGCTGCGCCATTCCTGCGACGCCGGGCGCACCCGTGGCCAGCACGACACGATCGCATGCGATCGGAGCGGCGTCGGCGAGCCGCAGCTCGATGCCCGTGCGCATGCGAGACACACCGAGCACCTCCCCTGCCACCAGCTCGAGCGTGCGCTGCGGCAGCGCAAGCGCGCGGCTGTCGTCGAGCACGGCCCGCAGATACTCGCCGTAAATGCCGCGCGGCAGATAGCTCGCGCGTTCGATTCCCCCCAGTCGCTCGGCCGCCCAGTCGGCGAAATGCGACGGCGCGTCGCAGAACGCGCTCATCCTCTCCGCGGGCACGTTCAGCAGATGCCGTGGGTCTTCCGTGGCGTAGGCCACGCCCGGTCCGAAGCGCCCGCTGCGCTCGATCATCACCACGCGCAGCGGCCCGTCGAAGCGACGCAGGAGGTTCGCCGCGACGAGCGTCCCTGCGCACCCACCACCGACGATCGCCACCACCGGGGCCTTCCTTTGTTGACTGCTCATAGCCGGCTTCCTTTCCTGGCTGCCCATACCCGCATTGTAGACAAAATCCACTGGTTTTGTGCTAATATTTTTCAACGCAGGATCTCCCACTAGCCGAGGACCGAAGATGAGCTTCTCGTTTGTCTCCTTCCCCAACCCCGTCAATGAGGTCACCGCGCGGGTAACCGCCGGCGGCGTCGTGCTGCTCGGGGCACTCGCGCTCGCGCTGCAGCTGCCGTGGCTGTCGGTCGTGCTGGCGGTGGGGTTCCTGCTGCGGGTCATGGCCGGCCCCCGGCTCAGCCCGCTCGCGCTGCTCGCCAGCCGCGTGATCGTGCCACGGCTATCGTGGGCGCCACGCCCGGTCGCGGGGCCACCAAAGCGCTTTGCACAGCTGATCGGTCTGGTGTTCTCGCTCGCGGCCGCATTGCTGTTCTACGTGTTCGCCCTGAACGCGGCCGCCTACGCCGTCCTCGGTGCGCTCGTGCTGGCCGCCGTGCTCGAGTCGGTATTCGGGATCTGCCTGGGCTGCCGCGCGTTCGCGCTGCTGATGCGCGCCGGGGTGATCCCGCCGGAGGTCTGCGAGAGCTGCAACGACATCTGGGCTGCTCGCACACCGCCCGCGGCCACCTCGCCGTCGCGCTAGCGGCAGCGCTCGTCGGCGCCCCGGCTGCGATCAGGCGCCGACGCCGAGCTCAGCAGGCCTGCGCCTTAGGGGGCACGTCGAAGTGGAAGAGCAGCGTCGCGAACGTGTGCTCCGCGGCGTCGAGGTCGGGGGGAGTCTCATGGCCGGCGATCTGCGCCCGCATGGTGGCATGGATCATGCTGAGCAGGAGCTCGGCATGCAGTGCTGGGGGGGCATCGTGGCGGGTGTCGTGCAGGAGCCTCACCAGGCGATCGCGGTGACGAGTGCGGGTCCTCTGGACCGCCGAGTCCTGAGCGGTGGCGATGAAGTGCAGCCACAGCGCATCCGGGTGGGTGCGCATCTCCGTGTAGCAGGCGCGTAGCGACTGGTAGAGGCTCGCCTGCCACGTGGGCGCGGCGGCCATCACCTCGCGGCTGCTCTCAAAGACACGATCGAGCGACCGCTGGTAGGCGGCGAGCATATCCGGGTCGGCATGAACTCCGTGCTGCATCGCTAGCGCGGTTCGGGGACGGGGGCGTACCGGAACAGCATGAGGCAGAAGCTGTGCAGGTCCTCGAGCAGATCGGGGAGCTCCTCGGCACGACCCTGAGCAACACGCTTGTAGAGGACGTCGTAGATCGCGGCCACGAGTCCATCCGCGGCGAGCGGCGGCGGCGACGCGCCGTTGTGCTTGCGCGTGCCGTTTTCGAGCAGAGCGGCAAAGCTGCGCATGTGCCGTTCACGGTGCTCCAGCGCCTGGGCGCCGACCGAGAACACGTCGACGACGCAGAAGCGAGCAAAGCGCGGCTCGCCCGCGATGGAGTCGAGGACCATCTGCAGGCACAGGCGCAGTTGGGCGGGGCCGTCCCCGGGCTCGCCCCATACGGCGCCTACGCGCTCGAGCAGACAGCCGACGGCCTTGTCATAGGTCTGCAGATAGACGTCCTCCCTGCCGGCGAACTGCTCGTAGAACGTGCGCCGCGACACGCCCGCCCTTGCGGCGATCCGCTCGACGGAGCTGCCTCCATATCCGTAGGCGGCCATCGTCGCCACGAGCGCGTTCATGATCCGTTCGCGCTGGTTGCTGACGACGACGCCGCGCGGCAGGCCATGCCGGCCCGAGGGAAGCTGCAGCTCGCGCGGCGAGCCCGCCCTGCGCCTGCGTCCGGCCATCCCGCCTCCCTGCTCACGCTCAGACACGAGGACCACGATATCCGCTCATCTCGGCAAGCGTAACATATTGATCATAAAATCAGTGGACATTATGGTATTGTTTTTCAAGGTCACCGAACCACCAGGTTCGGCTGATGGTTCCGGGCCGCAGCGACGAGCAAGCCACCAAACACGACCAAGGACAAGCTCCCATGCCCTCACCGCCTCGCTCAGCTCTCAGCTCCCCGGCACCCGCCGTCTCCTCGCGCCGCGCGCTCGTTTCGAGCCTGCCGGTACTGGCCGTGACGGTGTTGGCCGCGATCGCCGTGACGCCGGCACATGCCGCGAAGGCTCGCCTCGCTGCGAAAGCCCACAGCGTCACGGTCACGCTCACGAAGGTGGCCGTCGACGGCTCCACGATCACGATCGCCGGGCGCGTGCGCCTCCCGGTCGACACCGCCAGGGAGCGCAGGCGGACGCTGGTCTGGCTGACGCTCACCAGCGGCGCAGGCACGACCGAGCAGAGTGAGACGTTCACCGCCAAGCCCAATGCCGGGGACCGCTTCATCACCACACACGCCACCAAGCTCACCGGAGCGCTGGGCCTCGGCGTGCTCGTCAAGATCGGCGGCAGGGCCTTCGGCAGGAAGGCCATCGGCACCGTCGACGTCGCGGTCTCGACCAAATCGAGCAGCTCCGGCACGACCGGCTCGGGCTCCACGTCCTCCGGCTCCACGTCCTCCGGCTCCACGTCCTCCGGCTCCTCGGGCTCCGGCTCCTCGCCGTCCGGCCCTGGCCCCACGCCGCAGCCCACGACCCTGAACGGCACGTTCGAGCTCGAAACGGGCAGGGAAGCCGGCAGCACGGTCGCGGGCAGCTGGTTTGAGATGTTCGATCCGCCAGCACACACGACTCCGCTGCCAAATGGGAACTCGCCGCTGAAAAACAAGGACTACACGCCGCTGTCTGCGGGCACGGACAACGGTCTAGAGACCTTCGCGTACCAGCCGGCACCCAGCCCGGCGTTCTCGACAGAAGGCAACGCACTCTTCGACGAGATCATGCAGCCGCAGGAGTTCCAGGCCGTCAACTTCAGCGTGGTCACCGAGGAAACGGATCCGCAAACCGGAGAAGCCGACCCGAAGCCGGTGATCGTCGATAGCAACGGGCAGCTCAGTGGTCAGATCACCGCCTGGGCAGTCGGCTGGAACAACCAGTGGTTCAACCAGGGCTCGCCCAAGCCCAACGGCACGCTTCCAGAAGGGACGACGGCGCTGTCGGGAACCTACGACGCGGCCACGGGCCACTACGTCCTCGAATGGAAGAGCCTGATCGTCGGCGGGCCGTTCAAAACCTTCGCGGGCTCATGGCACCTGGAAGGCACGTTTGTCCCCACCGGCTGACACCTCGATGTTCGCCAACGCGACTTGCAGTAGCGGCTTGGCTGTCGCCGCGACACCCAAAACCCCAAACATCAGCCAATGAAAGGAAACACAATGGGTGCAACCCCAACCGCCATTCGGAGGCGCGTGGCGCTGCCGAGGGCCGTTCTACTGGCGCTGGTTCTGAGCGTCGGAGCGCTGGCCGCGTTTGCGAGCGCCGCCGGCGCCGTGACGTTGAAAGGCACGATCCAGCTGACCAAAGGCGCGACCAGCGGGCCAACGCCGTACGCGGGCTCGTGGGTCGAGCTGTATGAGACCGCTAACCCGTCGGTGTTCTTCACCAACCCGTCCTCACCCGCAGCAGACCAGAACTACACGCCGCTGGTCAACGGCACTGAGGGCGTCGACCTCGGCCTGCCCGTACAGGGCATCGCGAGCCCACCGTTCGACGGCGGCGGCAACTCGCTGACGAACACGATCCTCACCCCCGAGCCGTTCGCGGGCGTCAACTTCAGCGCCTACGTGACGTTGAACAGCGCCAAAAAAGCCAAATTCGGCAAGAAGGGCCTGACGGTCAAGGTTGGGGGCGGAAAAGGAGCGACGGTGACCGTCACATCGGCTGACTTCACCGGTTGGACGATCGCCTATGGCGGCGGCTCCTACGACACGCCGGGGTCCACACCCGGCATCGACGGTGGCAACCTCACCGGCTCGCTCACCTGGACCAACCCGAAAAACAAGAGCCTGGGCGGCACGATCACGCTGGACTGGAGCGTGCCGATCGTCAACCCCCCGGGCAATCCGTTCGATGCGTTTACCGCGCAGTGGCAGCTGCAGGGCACCTACGTCCCGTCGTAGCGCAGACGTACTGGAGACGGCTGTCAGCGCTCGTGTGCATCGTGAGCGCTGACAGCCCAGCGGCGAGTCGGGCGCGGTCGAAAAATAAGCTCACAAAGTCAATCTGCTTTATCTAGATATCGATAGGGTGTAAGCCATGGACAGCCTCGTGGATCGTGGGGTCTCAAACGCGCGAACAGGCGAGGCGAAGCGCGTGACGAGCAGGTCGGGGCGCTCACCCGCGCAGGCGATTGTGTTCTGCCTGTTGATGCTGGCTGCGTCGGGGATCCTCGCCGCGGCGGCGCAGGCGTCGGGCAACGCGTCGGCGGCCGCTGGGTTCATCGAGAGCGCCCAGAACAGGGACGGCGGCTTCGGGGCCAAGCGGAGACAGGGCTCGAACCCCGAAGCGAGCCTGTGGGCCGCGACCGCGCTGCTGGCCGCCGGCAAGAATCCGGGGGACGAGTGGGTCAAGGGCGGAGCGAGCCTCGACGAATACCTGGCCTCACACGCCTCCGCCTACACCTCTTTGTCGGACCTTGGCCTGCTGGCGATGGTGCAGAGCGCCGCGCAGGGCTCCTCCTCGTATGGCGACCCGGCCGCCAAGCTCGAGAGCCGTCTGACGGAATCCGCGACCCGCCAGGATCCCGCGGGCGGGGCGCTCGCGATCCTGGGGCTGCTCGCGGTGAACACCGGCGCCGCGCGCACAACCGCGACGGCGGCAGCGCAGGCGCTGCTCGCCTCGTCCACCTCCGACGGCGGATGGGGCAGTGAAGGGCTCTCCGACAGCGCCTCCACGGCTCTCGTCCTGCAGGCACTGGCCGCGGCGGGCGTCGCAAGCGCGAGCACCCCCGCGGTCCAGGCCGGCGTCGCCTACCTGCACAGGGCGCAGGCCAACGACGGCTCGATCGCCGCGTCGATCCGCACCGACCAGGCGATCGCGAGCGGATCGGTCACGGCGACCGCCTTCACGATCCAGGCACTCGAGGCGCTTGGACTGCCGACGCTGAGGACGCCCACCGGCAAGTCGGTCCTGGAAGGGCTGACCCAGTACCAGCAGCAGGGCAGCGGCGGCCTGACCTCGGACGGCTCGCTCTACAGCCAGGTCCCACCGTCGGTGACCGAAACCGCCGAGGCGTTTGCGGCCTTCGACGGGATCACCTTGCCCCTGGCGAGCGTTGCGCGCATCACCTCCGGCCCCCCGAGCAAGACATCCTCGAGCACTTCGCCGGCCAAGTCCAATCACGTCAGCTCGGGGACCGCCTCGCAGGGCGTGAGCGGCACGTCCAGCAGCGGCAGCGACCGCGGCGCCTTCAAGCAGGCGACCGCCGCGGGCACCACGGCGGCCTCGAGCAAGGCCAGATCCCACACCAGCGGGGCCAAGCCGGGCAGCGCCAGGAAGACGAGGACCGCCGCTAAGCAGCCGCCCACGGCCGCGCCCGTCGGCGGCACGTCGGTCAGCGGCGAAGTCGTCGGGGATGCCAAGCCCGCGAAGCTCGTGAGCGTCGCCGGCCAGAGCGCGGGCGGGCTGACCGCCGCCGAGAAGGCCACGCTGCTGCTGGCCGGGCTGCTACTGGCGTCGGCGCTGCTCGGAGGATTCGTCGACGCGCGGCGCCCCAGACGCGACGGGCGCTCGCTGGCGGCGGTGAGCGTCGCCGCGTCGGCGAGCTTCCTGGCCGGCGCGCGCGCACGGGGCGCCGCGGCGCCGTTCGCGGTGCTGCTGGTCGGCGTCACGCTGATCGCGCTTCCGTTCGCCACCGACATGTTCGATCGAGCGCCCGGGGGCGCCCGCATGATCACGGCGTTCGAGCCCTACATGCGGCCCGCGCGCCTTGCCTCCTACGACCTGGACGTCCGTCAGCTGGACGAAGGGTTCACCCAGGCTGCCGC
This sequence comes from Solirubrobacteraceae bacterium, assembly GCA_050012835.1. GTDB lineage: Bacteria > Actinomycetota > Thermoleophilia > Solirubrobacterales > Solirubrobacteraceae > Palsa-744. The sequence continues at coordinate 9,411 of JBEKGK010000006.1, forward strand.
CAAGGGACCCGCGCTGCTCTCCCCGCACGCCGGCGGCGCGGCGGCGCGGCGGCAGTTCGACGCGAGCGATCCGCAACTGATCCAGTTCGACCAGCAGTGGCCGCAGATCGACGGCACGCTCACCAGCCTGCTCGGCACGATCGAGGCCAACCGCGAGAACTACGAAGCGGTCGCGGCGCTGCCGCGGTTCACGCTGTTCCCCTGGTTCTTCATCGCGCCCGGCGCGATCCTGCTCCTGCTCGCCATCGCCGCGCTGGCTGCACCCGGCGCGTGGCGCATCCTGCGGTGGGCGATCGTGGCGCTCGGGATCGGGCTGATCCTCGCCCCGTTGGCCTTCCAGATGTGGAGTCGCGCACCCAGGGGGGCAGAGATGGTCAGCTCCTTCCGCACCGTCGAGACGAGAAGTCTCGTCACCAAGGTTCAGAACGACTTCGCGACGATCACGACCGGCGAGGGCGCGCTGGGCGGCGAACTGGTGCCGGCGCTTGAAGCGCACGGGCTGAGCGCCGCGCAGATCGACAAGGCGCTGCCGGCCCTCGCCACGCTCGAAGGTCGCTGGGTCCAGATCCTGCAGAGTCTCACGCCGATGATCGGCGTGATGAGCGACAACATCGCCAACTACCAGGCCGTGGCGGCGCTGCCAGCGTTCGGCCTGTTTCCCTGGCTCTTCCTGACCCCGGGCCTGCTGGTCGTGGCACTGGTCCTGCTGAGCGCCAGCGGCGTGCGCCTTCCGATCCGCCGCCGGCTGCGAGCGGTCGAGCCACAAGCCGCATGAACGTCAACCTCTCACCAACGCCAAGGAGCGCCATGCCCGCAACCCCCACCACACCCCATCGCCCCTCCGGCTCGCATCGCCGGTCCCGCTCGCTCGCCGTCGCCGCAGCGCTCGTCGTGGGCACCGGCGCGCTCGCCGCCGCGCCGGCGTCGGCCGCGGCCGCCACGCCCGTCCGCGGCACCCTCACGATCGCCCCCGGCAAGTATGTGCCGGCCAAGCACGGCAAGGCCGCGCACTACACCGGCTCGTACTTTCGGATGCTGCTCCCCGGCGCCACGGACAAGTACTTCCGCAACCCCAACTCCAAGGCCAAGGACAAGACCTACACCCTGTTCGTGCCCGGCAGCGAGCGCGGCCTGCGACTCGGATCCTTCCAGCCGCCGCCCACGCCGGCGTTCGCCAGCGACGGCTTCGCGCTCGCGAGCAGCATCGTCGAGCCGATGACGTTCGCGGGGATCGACTTCAGCATCTCGACCGCCGCGACCGACGCGCAGAGCGGGCAGACGGACGTCGCGCCGAGCCTGAGCGTCAGCGGGAGTCAGGTGAGCGGCAACTTCAGCGCCTGGACGGCCGAGTGGAACAGCATCTACTTCAACCAGGGCGCGCCCAAGCCCGGCTCGGAACCGTACCCAGGACCAACCCGTCCCGTGATCGGTACCTACAACAGCAAGACCAAGGCCTATCAGATCATCTGGTACAGCCTGATCGTCGGCGGGCCGTTCAACGGCTTCACCGGCTACTGGCATCTGCAAGGGACGCTCGCGCCGAGCACCTGAGCGACCCGAACGCCACACCAAGGATCGACCGTGAACATGACCATCCACCCGAGCACCGTGCCGCTCGCCGCCGACCGCGTCAGCCAGGCGCTGTCGGGGATCTCAGAAGCCCTCAAGCAGCCGGTGCACGTAGTCGCGCTGCTGCTGCTGGCGATCCTCGCGTTCGAGCTCGGACGCATCGCGATGGAGGGCTGGCGCAGGGTTCGTCCGGGCGCGCCACCGCTCGAGCAGATCGCCTCGCGGGCGATGGCCGACGCGGCGAACGCCAGCTCGCTGGCGCGCTGGGCGCCGGGCCCGCTCGCCGAGCGCGCGGTGCTCGGCCTCGTCGAGGCGGTTCAGTCGGGTGGGCGCGATGCCGTCGAGAACGCCCTTGCGAGCTACGAGCTGCAGATCCAGCGGCGACTGGACCGCACCCGCGTGCTGGTGCGGGCCGGACCCGCGGTTGGGCTGATGGGGACGCTGATCCCGCTCGCCCCCGGGCTCGCGGCGCTGGGCAACGGCAGCTACACGCAGCTGGCCGGCGATCTCAAGGTGGCGTTCGCGGCGACCGTCGTCGGGATCCTCGTCGGCACCGGCGCGTTCACGCTCACGCTCGTGCGCACGCGCGTCTACACCGAGGATCTGGCTGCGCTCGAGCGCGCGGTCGCCTCCCGCGAGCCACAGGCCCCGCCCCACCACCGCGTGGCCGCCGCCGTCGGAGAACACACCGCATGAGTCGCGTCGGGCTCGGACGCCACGGGCAGCTCGACTCCGATGCCGGGGATCCGCTGGACGGCCTCGTCAACATGTTCGACCTCGGGCTCGTGCTGGCGGTGGCCTTCCTCATCGCCGGACTAGCCCTGGGTGGCGGCAAGCAGAGTCACGAGACCAAGCCGAAGGCCTCGAGCGAACAGACGCTCACCACGCCCTCCGCCCACCAGTCCGCGTCCGGTCAGGGTCGCGCGGTCGGCCAGGTCTACCAACTGCCCAACGGGAAGTTGGTGCTCGTCAAGCCCAAGGGCAGCGGCGCGACGGCGACACCGTAGGCAGCCCGTCCGCCGCGCCTCCCCGCCGCAGTCCCGCGACGGCTCGCCCCAGCCGCAGACGGCCGCCGCCTATCATTGCGCGGACGATGCCCGCCCCCCCGTCCTCGGCGCCCGCCTCAGTCGCAGATGTGGCCGCGGGCCTGCGCGAGGTGGGCTATCTTCCCGGCGAGTCGACCGCGCTGGTCTCGTTCCTGGCCACGAGGCTCGGCAAGCCCGTGCTCGTCGAGGGACCCGCGGGCGTGGGCAAGACGGAGCTCGCCAAGGCGCTCGCCTCCTATCTGGGCCGTGAGCTCGTGCGCCTGCAGTGCTACGAGGGCCTGGACGAGGCGAAGGCGCTGTACGAGTGGAACTACCGCAAGCAGCTGTTGCGCATCCAGGCCGAGGCTTCGGACACCGGCTGGGAGGCCGTCCAGGAGGACATCTTCGGCGAGGAGTTCCTGCTGGCGCGACCGCTGATGACCGCGATCGCCTCCGAGCAGCCGGTGGTGCTGCTGATCGACGAGATCGACAAGACCGACCAGGAGTTCGAGGCGATGCTGCTGGAGGTGCTCTCCGACTTTCAGATCTCGATCCCCGAGCTGGGCCGGGTCGAGTCGCGCACGCACCCAATCGTGCTGCTCACCTCCAACAACTCGCGCGAGCTGACCGAGGCGCTCAAGCGCCGCTGCCTGTACCTGTGGCTCGACTATCCCGAGCTCGAGCACGAGCTCGAGATCGTGCGGCTGCACGCGCCCGAGCTCTCAGAGACGGTGGCCCGGCGTCTGGTGGAGGTCATCGGCATGGTGCGCGCGCTGGACCTGAAGAAGCCGCCGTCGATCGCCGAGTCGATCGACTGGGCTCGCGCCCTGCTGCTGCTCGGGGTCAAGGAAATCGACGCGGACACGTTCACCGAAACGATGTCGGTGATCGTCAAGCACCGCACCGACATGGACGTGGTGGCCGACCGTGTGGGGCTGAAGCTCTCCTCGCCCGCCGACGTCGCCTGACGCACGATCCTGACGCGCGATCGTTACAAGGTTGAACCATTACAAACTTGAAGGTTCAATGAACGGGATACGCCACGCGGCGCGCGGCCCCGCGCGCAACCCCGACCTGGAGGGCCTGCCCGCGCGCATCCTCGAGCTCGGCGAGGAGCTGCGCCGCGAAGGCGTGAAGGTCGGCACCTCGGAGATGCTCGACGCGTTCGAGGTGCTGCGCGAGATCAGCTGGACCTCGCAGGAGGACTTCCGCGAGGCGCTCGCGGCGACACTCGCCAAGAGCCAGGAGGACAGGCGCGTGTTCGAGCTGGTGTTCGACCGCTTCTTCTTCCGCGCCGTCGAGATCGCCGCCTCGCGCGAGGGCGTCCGCGAGGAGGACCTGGCGGCGCTGGGAGAGCTCTCCGAGGATCAGCTGGAGGAGCTGCGTGCACAGATCGCGGCCGCCCTGCGCGACGGCTCGGAGGGCGCGATGCGCGATCTCGCGCGCATGGCGATCGCGGCGTTCGCCCGCCGCCAGGAGGGCTCGGGGGTGATCGGCGTGGACGTGCAGCGCATCCGCCGCGCGCTCGGCCTGCGCGCCGAGCCGCAGCCCGAGCTGCCGCCGGAGGACCCGCGGCGCGAAGGCCTGCCCAGGGACGCGCTGCGCCGCTTCGAGGCGCTGCTGCGCCGCGAGCTCGAGCGTGCTCAGATCGAGCGCACGGGCAACCTCCCGCCGGCGCGCCCGCTGGGAGAGCTCGACCGCGCGCTGCCCTCCGGTCCGCTCGCCGACCTCGCGGCAGTGCAGCGCGTGGTCGCGCAGCTGCGCCGGCGCCTGGCCACGCAGGGCATGCAGAACCGCGGCCATCGCCGCCACGCGCACGTCGACGTGCGGCGCACGATGCGCGCGTCGCTGCAGACGGGCGGCGTGCCCGTGGTGCTCAAGTACCGCCCGCGACGCCCCAAACGCCCCGAGATCTACGTCCTGTGCGACGTGTCCACCAGCGTCACCTCCGCATCGGTCTTCTTCCTGTCCGTGCTGCACGCGCTGCACGACACGTTCCGCAAGATGCGCTCGTTCGTGTTCATCGAGCGCATCTCGGAGGTCACCGACGTCTTCGAACACGAGCGCAACTTCAAAGCCGTCAGCGAACGGATCTCCGGTGACGCGGGCGTGGCGGACATCTCCGGCTACACCGACTACGGGCGCGTGTGGTCGGAGTTCCTGGCGCAGGTCGAGGACGACCTGCATCCACGCGCCACCGTGATCGTGCTCGGCGACGCGCGCACCAACGGGCGCGATCCGCGCGCGGACGTGTTCGCGCAGATCGCCGCGCGCGCCGGGCGCACATTCTGGCTGAACCCCGAGCCGCGCCTGTACTGGAACTACGGCGATTCGGTGATCGCCGCCTACGAGGAGTTCTGCACGGCGTTCGAGTGCTGGACGACAGCGCAGCTGGAGGATTTCGTGCGGGCGCTGACGCGGCCGGTCATCGCCGCGCGATAGACGCGACATCGAGACCGGACCCGAGGACACCGAGATCGTCGCGTCTGGCTGAACCGCCTGCTCCGTCTGACTCCACCGACCAGTGACCTTCGTGCTCGGAGCCGTGCGCGAGCCTTGCACGGAGATTGCCATCGGTGCTTGTACTCGTCCTCGCCGGATGAATCGATTGTCGATTTTATGGAACAATTGCGCTCGTTGTGACAGTGGCGATCACGACCAACCCGAGCGGCGCCTCCCCTAAGCCCAGCGACGACGGCAAGTCATCACCTCCTGCTCGCAAAGACCGAGGCCTGGAGGAACGCTGCTGTGCGGCCGTCGGACTCGGCTGGCAGATGGCCGAGCTCTACTCCGATTCGCTGCCCAAGGACGAGGAGGTGCCACCGCCCGCGGCGGTGTCGGCGTCTACGAGTGATCTGCCCGGCGCTGGCCACCTGCGCGATGAGGAGAAGCTGGAGCTGCGTCTCGGCCAGATCGAACACGGGCTGGAATCCCTGGCTCGCCCGACAGCGGATCCGCGGTTGGCGGATCTCCTCGACTGCTTTAGGCGGGATTGCGGCGACGAGGCTGGCGACCTTGATGGCGCCGTTCTCCTTGACCTGCGTAGAAAAGGTGAGCTGTCCGAGATGATGCGCGGACTGCACGAAAAGATCGTGAGCGCGCTCACGATCACCGACTTCCGCCTGGGTAAGAGCTATAGCCTAGGCTGCGACTTGGCAAATGTGACGCGCGAAGGGCAAACTGACGAGGAGTTCGTCGCGCACCTGGACCCCAAGTACCTCGGGAAACTGATTCCGTGGTGTCTCGACCTGAAAACGGCGCTGCCCGAGCACACGGGGCAAGGGGTTGCGGACTCCCTGCGGCGCTGGCGAAACTGGTCGCTCAACAGGCCTTGGGAGACCGTTGAGCGAGCTGACTTTGATCGCCGCCTTCGGCGACAGGGCCAGCGCTGGCGGGCGATTCTGACGGGGGAGAAGGCGGCGCGCGACCTGCTCACAACGACGAGCTATATCCAGGCCGCTGAGCAGCTGCTCGCCGACGCAGCGCACGTCGGCTTCGGCTTCATGAAGAAGTTCTGGTGGGCGTTGCTAATCGCGGCGATGTTGCTTGCAGGCGGCATCTACCTGCTCACCCGAGGCAACGGTGGCGGCAATCTCATCGGTGGTATTGCGGGCATTGCGGCCAGCCTGGGAATCACCTGGAAGACGGCGACTCCCGCCCTGACGAACGTGGCCGAAAAACTCGGCACTCCACTGTGGGGCGCCGAGCTCGACACGGCGATCGCGACCGCCGTGACCGACCCGAGCATTCCCGCCGGCGCCGGGTCCCAGCTCGAAGTGGTCGACGTGGCGCCCCCACCGGTCGGCGCGGCAACCGACAGACAGCTCGCGAGGAAGGCTGTCCGCGAGGTCTGGAAGAGCCTCGACTTCTCCACACGGAGGCGTGCGCTGGGTCGCGGCTCGCCGCTGAAAGCCCTCGCGTATCGCCTGCCAGCGTTGCGTTCCCGCTCGCCGCGGCCCTTTATGCCACACGACCGATACACCAGCCACGTGCAGTCGCTGCTCGAGGAGCGCGTGGCCGGCAAGCGACTCGAAACCTCTGCGCTAACGACTGATCAGCTGAACTCCGAATTCGGTCCCAACGACTTCGGCTGGATGAAGACCGGTGTCGAGGCGTGCCTTACGTGGCTTGAGGACTCCAAGGCCGCGTTTGGTCAGACTCCCGCCGAAGAGGAGCTCGGCGAGCAAGCTGTCATCGTTCTATTCGCCGACTGGGCCACGAGCACCGAAGGCGCCCGACGGCTCGCGGCCAGAATCACCGAGCGGCTAGAAGCATCGGCCACCGAACACCACCTGATCCACCTGGGTGATGTCTACTACTGCGGCCTCCCGGACGAGTATAAGAGCCGATTTCTAAAGTACTGGCCGGCGAAAGGCATCGAACGTGTCAGATCCTGGAACCTAAACGGCAACCACGACATGTACTCCGGCGGGCAAGGCTACTTCTCGCTCGTGTCAGAGGACGGAGGCAAGATTGGTCCCGAAGCAAAAGCCTTCGCACACCAGAAACGCACAAGCTACTTTTGCCTCAGAAATGATCACTGGCAGATAATTGGACTGGACTCCGCCTATATCGACAACGATTTGGCGCCTGAGCAGATGGGACACGTTGAGGCGTGGGTGAACGACGACGGTGCTCCCGCCCGCAAGACGATTCTCCTCAGCCACCACCAGCTCGGCAGCTCTCATGCGCCGCGAGACGTCAGCGCCGGCATCCGCGACAAGACGAAGAGGATTCGGGAAAGCGGACGGGTACACGCGTGGTTCTGGGGCCATGAGCACCGCTGCGTCGCCTACCGGGAGTACCTAGGCGTGAAATGCCCCGTCCTGATCGGCAATGGCGGCGTGCCGGAACTGCTCTCATCGGGCGTGCTGACGCTGACAGGTGCCTTTCAAGCCGTCGCAGGCTTCTTTGGCAACCTGTTCGCACGTGCGCGCCACCCGTTCGTGCGCCGTCCGCGCGTCGACTTCGAGCCCCAACCAGTGCGCGACGGCCAAGGCTACTCCTGGGAGCCGCTCGGCTTCGTCGTGATCTCGCTCAACGGCCCACGTGGAAAGGCGATCTACGTCAACGATGACGGCGAGGAACACGAAATAAGCCTCTTCACGGTCTGAGCTGCTCAGGCTCACCCAAACGCTTTCTCAGCGGACGAAGCCGCTCGATGCCGACGCGTGGCGTCCAGCGCGCTAGCATCCGCGCACGATCACAGCAGACACCAGGGGTGCTGGCGGGAAGGCCGGCTGAGATGACGTCCATTGGGGTCCCACCCACCCCACGATCCACCGGCGTCGACCCTTAGAACCTGTGGGGTAATGCCCGCGAAGGGAGCGAAGTGGCCACCGAACTGCAGTCTCGCGCACAGCCCTCGCGAAGGGATGCGGCTTCGGACGCCACGCCCGCCGCGGAGGGTCACGCCCGCGCAGCGAACGACGACGCGGTCGCGCTGGAGGGCGTCGGACGCACATATGGCGAGCGCGGCGCGAGGTCTGTGCAAGCGCTCGCGGACGTGTCCATGCGCGCCGCCCCCGGCGAGCTGCTGGCGGTGGTCGGGCCGAGCGGCTGCGGCAAGACGACGCTGCTTGAGCTGATCTGCGGGCTGCAGGCGCCGGACGCCGGCTCGATCGCGTGCGCGCCGGCGGTGCTGATGCCCCAGCGCGACCTGCTGCTGCCGTGGCTGAGCGCCGTCGACAACGCGGCGCTGGCGCTGCGCATCGCACACGTGTCCCGTGCGCACGCACGCGCGCAAGCGGACGCGCTGTTCGCGGAGCTGGGGCTGGACGGCTTCCAGCACGCGCGCCCGCACGCGCTCTCCGGCGGCATGCGCCAGCGCGTGGCCTTCCTGCGCACGCTCCTGTCCGGCAAGCCGCTGCTGTGCCTGGACGAGCCGTTCGGCGCGCTCGACACGATCACGCGCGGGGAGATGCAGGAGTGGCTCGGCGGGACGCTCGCGCGCGAGCCGCGCACGGTCGTGCTCGTGACCCACGACGTCGAGGAGGCCGTGCTGCTGGCCGATCGCGTGGTCGTGCTCTCGCAGCGGCCCGGACGGGTGATCGCGCAGCTGGAGATCGAGCTGCCCCGCCCGCGCCACCGCACCGACGCGGACGTCGTCGCCCTGCGCGAGCGCGCGCTCGACGCTCTGGCGACGGGCGAGCTGCGATGAGCGCTCGCCCCACACGCGCGCGTGACGGATGGGGTGGCGGATGGGGTGGCTGGGCTTCGGGTCGGAGCGCCTGGGCGCCGCTGCTGCTGAGCGCCGCGCTGCTCGGCGCGTGGGAGCTGTATGCGGACTTCGCCGGCGTTCAAGAAGACCTGCTGCCCGCCCCCCACGCGGTGGCGGCGGCCCTGTGGAACAACGGCGCTCTGGTGTGGCGGAACTTCGCGGTAACCGCCGAGCAGGTCGTGCTCGGGCTCGCGCTGGCGCTCGCCAGCGGCTTCGCGCTCGCGATCGCGATTCACCTGTTCCCGCTGCTGCGCCGCGCCGTGTACCCGCTGGCGGTCGGCTCTCAGGCCGTGCCGATCCCCGTGATCGGAGTGCTGCTGGTGTTCTGGTGGGGCTTCGGGATCTTCCCCAAGCTGGTCGTGATCGCGCTGATCTGCTTCTTCCCCGTGGTGGTCAGCACCGTCGACGGCCTGGCCGCCGTGGACCCCGAGCAGCCCAAGCTGCTGCGCACGCTCGACGCCTCGCGCTGGCAGGCATTCCGCTTCGCCGAGCTTCCGGCGGCGCTGCCGGCGGCACTCAGCGGCGCGCGGATCGCCCTGGCGGTCGGGGTGATCGGCGCATTCATCGCCGAGACCAGCACCCCGACCTCGGAAGCCTATTCGGGCCTCGGACGCGAGATCATCACCGACGCCGGCGGCTTTCAGACGGCGCGCGCGTACGCTGCGACAGCGGTGCTGTTCGCGTTCGCCATCGCCTGCTTCTATGCCCTTGCCCTTGCCGAGCGCAAGCTCGTCCCCTGGAAGACCCGAGCACGAGGAGAGACAACTTGAGGAACCACTCTGCGAGACGCATGCTCGCCCGTGCGGGCGTGGTGATCGCGCTCGCGCTCTCCCTGTCGGCGTGCGGCGCCAAGACGGACGTGATCTCCGCGGCTGCCACCAAGCCGTTCAAGGTGATGCTCGACTGGTTCCCCAACGCCGACCACGCGGCGCTGTATTCCGCGATCGCCCACGGCGACTTCCGCGCGGTCGGCCTGAGCGTCGAACCGGTCATTCCCGCCGAAACCGCCGAACCGCTGAAGCTGCTCGCCGCCGGCAAGGTGGACATGGCGATCTCCTATGAGCCGCAGCTGCTGCTCGCGCGCGACGAGGGCCTGAAGCTGGTGTCGATCGGAGCGCTCGTGCAGCGGCCGCTGACGTCGATCATCGCGCTGCCCGAAGCGCACGTGAGCAGCGTCGCCGGCCTCGCCGGCAAGACCGTCGGCACAGCCGGGATCCCCTACCAGGCGGCCGAGCTGCGAACCGTGCTGCAGGGCGCCGGCGTGAGCCCCGCGAAGGTCAAGGAAGTGAACGTCGGCTTCAACCTCGTGGCGGCGATGCTCTCCGGGAAGGTGGCGGCGACGCTCGGCGGCTACTGGAACTACGAGGCGATTCAGCTGCGCCTGATGCACAAGCATCCGCTCGTGATCCCCGTCGATCAGGCTGGGGTGCCGAGCTACGACGAGCTGGTGCTGGTGGTGCGCGAAGACGAGGCGCGCACGCGCGGCCAGGACCTGCGGGCGTTCCTGCAGGCGCTCACGCGCGGCGAGCACGAGGTCCGATCCGACCCCGCGGCGGCGGCGGCGCTCGTCGTCAAGGCGAACCCGTCGCTGGAAGCAAAGCTCCAGCTCGAATCGATCGAGCAGACGCTGCCGGCGGCGCAGCCGGCGAATGCCAGCGACCCGTATGGCTGGCAGAGCCCGTCGGCGTGGGCGGCGTTCGGGAACTGGATGTACTCGCACGACCTGCTGCAGCACAACCCGGACGCCGGACTGCCCCCGTTCACGAACGAGTTCCTGCCCGGCCAGGGCATCTGAGGCGACCGGCAGGCGGCCCCGACGGGCAGGCGTGCGCGACCGGCACGCGTACGGGCGGGCGGGCGCACGTACACTGACGCGCATGGCGCGGATCGGACTGCTCACCGGCGGGGGCGATTGCCCGGGACTGAACGGGGTCATCCGCGCGGTCGTACGGCGCGGCCTGACCGAAGGGCACGACTTCCTCGGGTTTCGCCGAGGCTGGGCAGGCGTGCTCGACGATGACGCGATCGAGCTGACGCTGCAGAACACCGCCGGCATCCTGCCGCGGGGCGGCACGATCCTGGGCACGTCGCGCACCAACCCCTACACCGAGGCTGGAGACGGCACGGCGCTCGTGCGGCGTGCGCTGGAGAAGCGCGGCGTGGACGCGCTGATACCCATCGGCGGCGAGGACACGCTCGGCGTCGCCCTGCGCCTGCACCGCGATGGCGTGCCCGTCGTCGGCGTGCCCAAGACGATCGACGACGACCTCGCCGGCACCGACGTGACGGTCGGCTTCCAGACGGCTGTGCAGATCGTCACCGACGCGATCGACCGCCTGCGCACGACCGCCGAGTCCCACAACCGGGTGATGGTCGTCGAGGTGATGGGGCGGCACGCCGGCTGGATCGCAACGTACGCGGGCATGGCCGGCGGGGCCGACGCGATCCTCGTGCCGGAGCGGCCGTTCGACATCGAGGAGGTCGTCGCGCACCTGCGTCGCCGCCACGAAACCGGCCGCAGCTTCTCGATCGTCGTCGTCGCGGAGGGGGCGACGCCGCGCGAGGGAACGCTGCAGACCCGCGAGGGGACGGGCACGGACGCCTTCGGGCACGCGCGGCTCGGCGGGATCGGCGTGACGCTCGAGGGCGAGATCGAACGCCGCACGGGCTTCGAGACCCGCGTCACGATCCTCGGCCACGTGCAGCGCGGCGGCACGCCCGTGGCGTACGACCGCGTGCTCGCGACGCGCCTCGGCGTGGCGGCGATGGACGCCGCGGCAGCCGGGCGCTTCGGCTCGATGGTCGCCTCGCGCGGGAGCGAGATCGTCGAGGTGACGCTCGAGGAGGCGCTGCGCGAGCCCAAGCTGCTGGACCCCGAGCTGTACGAGACCGCCGAGCTGTTCTTCGGCTGAGTCGCCGCACACAAGCCCATGCTTCACTGATCTGACGATGGCGCAGGCGACCCCGGTCCGAACCATGCGGGCGATGGTCTTCGAGGAGGTCGGGCAACCGCTGCGCGCCGTCGAGCGGCCGATCCCCCAGCCGGGCCCCGGGCAGCTGCTGGTGCGCGTGCAGGCGTGCGGCGTGTGCCGCACCGACCTGCACCTGCTCGACGGCGAGGTCGAGATCCCCTCCCCGCCGCGCATCCTCGGACACCAGATCGTCGGGATCGTCGAGTCGGGCGATGAGAGGAGCGCGCCGCCAGATCCGGGCTCCGAGCGCCGCGTGGGCGTGCCGTGGCTGGGATGGACCGACGGCGAATGCGCCTACTGCAAGAGCGAGCGCGAGAACCTGTGTACGAGCGCGCGCTTCACCGGGCGGGACATCGACGGCGGGTACGCGCAGTACGCGGTCGCCGACGAGCGCTACTGCTTCCCGATCCCGCCGAGCTACACCAGCGAGCAGGCGGCTCCATTGCTGTGCGCCGGGCTGATCGGCTACCGGGCGCTGCGGATGTGCGGCGACGGGCCGCGACTGGGCTTCTACGGCTTCGGGGACGCCGCGCACATCCTCACGCAGATCTGCCGCTGGCAGGGGCGCCAGGTGTACGCGTTCACCCGGCCGGGCGACGACGCGGCGCAGGACTTCGCGCGCGAGCTCGGCGCCGTGTGGGCGGGCTCATCCGAGGAGCCGCCGCCGGAGCCGCTGGACGCGGCGATCATCTTCGCCCCGGTCGGGGCGCTCGTACCGCTCGCGCTGCGCGCGGTCGCGCCCGGAGGGACGGTCGTGTGCGGCGGCATACACATGAGCGAGATCCCCGCCTTCCCGTACGAGATCCTGTGGCAGGAGCGTGTCGTGCGCTCGGTCGCCAACCTCACCCGTCGCGACGGCGAGGAGCTGCTCGCGCTCGCGCCGCGCGCGGGCGTGAAGACGCGCGTCACCACATATCCCCTGGAGCACGCCAACGACGCGCTCGCGGATCTGCGCGCCGGACGCTTCACCGGGGCTGCGGTGCTGGTGCCGTGAGAGGCATGCCGATGCGAAGCTCGGTGACGAGAGGTGCGCTTGGAGGCCAAGATCCGCGGGGACAGAATGTCGGAACGATTCGGCATCCGGTCGCGCAGTGGTGTATTGTCCATACCTTCAGTCGACGCGGCTGAGACGAGGAGCGATGGCGAGCGCAAGCCCAGAGAAGACTAGGTGGATGCGAGGTCCTTCGACGCCGCTGCGAGGCGCGTTGCTCGGACTTCTGCTCGAACGGCCGGGGCACGGGGGAGATCTCGCGAACCGTCTGGCCGCACGGCTTGGCGAGACCTGGCGCGTCGACACCAACGACGTATACAGGCTGCTCGAGCAGCTCGAGAAGACGGGGCTGGCGGTCTCGCGCGACGAGCCCAAGCGCAACAACCATCGTCGCACGCATCTCGTCTACTACCCCACCGAGGAGAGCTCGGAGGCGCTGACGCTGTGGATGGAGACGCTGCTCCCCCGCGAGCCCGTGCGCCTGGGACTGCAGGCGAAGCTGTCGGTGGCGCGCGAGCAGGACGCGCACCGCCTGCTCGCGGCGCTGCGTGCATACGAGCGCGAGTGCCTGATGCTGGCCCAGCTCGTCAGCCCGACCGATGGTCGGGGGCGCTCGTGGACGGCACTGTGCATGGACTGCACGCGTGATGCCGTGTACGGGCAGCTCGAAGTCGAGATCACGTGGGCAACGCGCACCCGCCAGCGCATCAACGAGTTCCTGGAACGCAGCCGGTAGCGTCACCGCCGCGATGACGCCGCTGCTCTCCTTCCTGAACGTCAGCAAGCGCTATCCCGACGGCGGCCGTGACATCCTCGTGCTCGACCGCGTGTCGCTGGAGGTCAACGCCGGCGTCTCGGTCGGGATCCGCGGGGCGCGGCGCTCGGGCAAGTCCACGCTGCTGCGCCTGGCAGCGGGGATCGCGCTGCCGGACTCCGGCACGATCTGCTTCGAAGGTCGCGACCTCGCGCAGATGGCGAGTCGCGAGCGCGGCCGTCTGCTGCGCGGCGAGATCGCGTTCATGTCGGCCGCCGACTGGCGCGCGACTCCTGGGGAGAGCGTCGTCGACCACGTGGCCACCTCGCTGGGAAGCGAGGGGTTGACGATGCGCGAGGCCAGGCGCCGCGCGGTGCTGGTGCTGGACCAGGTGGAGATCGGCGCGGCTGGCGCCGAGGAGCCGACGACGTCGCTGTCGCAGACCGAGCGCGCGCGTGTGATGCTCGCGCGGGCGCTCGCTCGCGAGCCGCGGCTGCTGATGCTCGACGAACCGCCCCAGCTGCCGAGCCTCGGTGAGTGCGACCGCTTCTACGCGCTGCTGCGCTCGGCGGCGCGCGAGCACGACATCACGCTGCTGATGGCCTCCGAGGAAATGTCCGCGCTGGGGGGACTCGGGGTGATGATGTCGATCAACGACGGCGAGCTGACCTCCACCGAAGCGCGGGGCACGGTCGTGGCGCTGCCCGGGCGCAGGCGCGCCGGGGCGGAGCGTTCCGCGCAGTGAGCACGCTCGAGCTGCGCGATGTCGTCAAGCACTACTCGACCGACATAGAGACCGTCAAGGCCGTCGACGGCGTCTCGCTGACGGTCTCCGGCGGTGAGTTCGTGGCGCTGTACGGCCCGAGCGGCTCGGGCAAGACGACCCTGCTGATGCTGGCGGCGGCGCTCAGCACCCCCGACAGCGGCAGCATCTCCTTCGACGGGCAGGTGCTCGCCGAGCTCTCCGAGCGCGACAGCGCGCTGTACAGGCGCCGCGACGTGGGCTTCGTCTTCCAGGCCTTCCACCTGATGCCGCACACCTCGGCGCTGGACAACGCGACGATCAAGCTGACCGGCGACGGGTGCACGCTGCGCGAGGGTCGGCGCAGGGCGCTGCCGTGGCTCGAGCGCGTGGGCCTAGCCGCGCGGGCGGATTACACGCCCGAGCAGCTGTCGATGGGTGAGCGCCAGCGGATCGCGATCGCGCGGGCGCTCGCCAACGAGCCGCGGCTGCTGCTCGCCGACGAGCCGACCGGCAACCTTGACTCCAAGCGCAGCCGGGAGATACTTGCGCTCATGCGCGACATCTGCCACGAGCGCGGCATCCCCGGGCTGCTGGTCACGCACGACCTCGACGCGGCGCCGTTCGCCGATCGCGTTCACACGCTGCGAGACGGACATATGGCCGACGGAATAGATCCGGAGCTGGCAGCGACCTCATCGTGAAGCGCCGCTTGAACCCCTCGATAGCGGGGGTCCGTGTGAGCATGCTGGCGCACCTGTACCGGGTCCGGCTGCGCTCGCATGCAATCCAGGAGCTGCTGGCCGGCAGCGGCATCGCCGTCGGCGTGGCGCTCGTCCTGGGTGTGCTCGTCGCCAACGCCAGCCTGACCGGCTCGGCGGGAGAGCTCGTGCATCAGCTGGTGGGCTCGGCGCGGCTGCAGCTGGCGGCCCGCTCGCAGGATGGATTCGACGAACAGCTCGCCAGCGCCAGCGGCCGCCTCGCTGGCGTGCGGGTGGCGGCGCCGGTGCTGCGCGAGAACATCGCCGTGGTCGGGCCGCACGGCCGCCAGTCGGTGCAGCTGCTCGGCGTCACCGCGGCGGTGACGCGCCTGGGCGGCTTCGGCACCCGCGAGCTCGGGCTGAGCGGATTCCGGTTCACAGGTGGGGTGATCCTGCCCGAAAGCGTCGCCGACGCCGTGGGCGTCGAACCGGGCGAGCGGGTCACCGTCCTCGCCTTCGGCGCAGCGCACACGATCGTCGTAGCGGCCGTGCTGAAAAGCTCGCTGTTCGGGGTGCTGGCCTCCAGTCCCGTGGCCGTGACCCCGCTCACGCAAGCCCAGCGACTGACCGGGCTGGAGGGCCGCGTCACGCAGGTCCTGGTCCAGCCGCGGCCGGGCGCGGATCGTCTCGTGGCGGGCGAGCTGCGCGCGCTCGGCGCGGGACGCGTGAGCGTGCTGGCGGCCGACGACGAGCTGCGCCTGCTCGCGCAGGCGGTCAAGCCGAACGACCAGTCGACCTCGCTGTTCGCGGCCATCAGCGTGATGGTCGGCTTCCTGCTGGCACTCAACGCAATGCTGCTGACGGTGCCCGAGCGGCGGCGCTTCGTGGCCGACCTGCGCCTGCAGGGCTATGACTGGCGCCAGATCGTAGTGCTGCTGGCCTTTCAAGCAACCGTCCTCGGGGTGGCCGCCTCGGCCGTCGGCGTCGTGCTCGGAGACGCGCTCTCCCACGCCTTCCTGCATCGCATACCCGCCTACCTGACGACCGCGTTTCCGATCGGCACCCAGGAGACGCTGCGTCTCGGCTCGGTCCTGCTCGCGGTCGGCTGCGGCGTGCTCGCGACGCTGCTCGCGTCGCTGTCACCCGCGCTTGACCTGCGTCCGGGCCGTCCCACCGACGCGGTGTTCCGCGATCGATCGGGGAGAGGCGAGGTGCTCGCGCACGCGACCCCGGCGAAGCTCTCGCTCGCCGGGGTCGCGTTGCTCGCGGCGATCACGGCCGCGCTGCTGATCGCGCCGGGCCTGACGATCGTCGGCGGCATGGCGCTCGCGCTCGCGGCGCTGTTCGCGATCCCCGGCCTGTTCGCCGGAGTCGCGCGCGTGCTGCGATGGGCCGGCGAACGCGTGCCCAGCAGCTCGCTGATCGTGGTCGTCTCGGAGCTGCGCGCCGTCACCACCCGCTCGGTCGCGCTCGCCGGCATCGCGACGCTCGCCGTCTACGGAAGCGTCGCGATCGGTGGAGCGCGCGCGGACCTGCTCCGCGGCCTGGATGCCAACTTCGCCGAATACCTGCGCACGGCGCAGCTGTGGGTCACCAGCGGCGGCAACGACCTGACGACGAACGCCTTCGACGCTGGCGGCGCCACGGCGGCGATCGCGCGCGCCCCGGGCGTGGCGTCGGTGCGGGTCTACCAGGGCGGATTCCTCGACGTGGGGCCCCGGCGCATGTGGATAGTCGCCAGGCCACCGGGGGACGCTTCGCCGATCCCCGCCAGCCAGCTGCTGCACGGCAATCTCGAGCGCGCCACACGGCTGCTGCGAGCAGGGGGCTGGGCGGCCGTCTCACAGGGCTTCGCCGAAGAACACCATCTCGCGCTGGGCGCCTCCTTCACGTTGCCCACGCCGAGCGGCGCCGAGCGCTTGCGGGTGGCGGCGATCACGACGAACCTTGGATGGTCGCCCGGCGCGGTGATACTCAGCTCGCTCGACTACCGCCGCTACTGGCAGACCACGCAACCCTCCGCGCTGGAGGTGAACTTCTCCCCCGGCGTCAGCGAAGCCGCAGGCAGGCGGGCGGTAGCGCGCGCGATCGGCGATCGGCCCGGCCTCGGCATCCAGACCTTCCACGAACGTCGGACCCAGTACGCCGCCGACTCGCGCCAGGGGCTCTACGCGCTGAGCGAGATCAAGAACCTGCTGCTGATCGCAGCGGCGCTCGCGGTCGCCTCGGCACTGAGCGCCGCCATCTGGCAGCGGCGGCCAAGGCTCGCCTCGCTGAAGATCCAGGGCTATGACACGGGACAGCTGTGGCGGGCGCTGCTGCTGGAGAGCGCGATCGTGCTCGGCATCGGTTGCGCCGTCGGCGCCGTCGCGGGCATCTACGGCCACGCGCTGGCCAGCCGCTGGCTGAGGCTCGAGACGGGCTTCCCGGCGCCTTTTGCGATCGGGCTGGAGAGCGTGCTGCTCACGCTCGCGCTGCTCGCCGCGATCGCGCTCGTCGTCGTGGCGCTCCCAGGGCTGGCCGCCGCGCGCGCGCCCGCGCGCGCGGGCCTTCAGGAATGACTATGTATCAGTGCTCAGTCAAACGAAACTGTTCTGGTGGTTGCCGCCCGCCGCAGTCAACTCGCGCTGGCGGGCGCGTTTGCCGGGGCGGCCTCAAGATACTGGCTCGGGGTCTTCCCGCTGGTCGGACGAGAGCTTCGCCACTGGCGTGAGCGCGCGCGCCAGATACCAGACCCGGCGCTGCGCCGGCTCGCGCTGATCACCCAGAGCGCCGAGCGAGGGAACATCGAAGGCGCCGCCGCGTTCGCGGTGCTCGTCCCGCGCGCGCACCGTGAGCGGGTGGTGCGCGCGGTCGTGGCCTTCCAGACGACCTACGACTACATCGACACGCTCGCCGAGCAGCCGAGCGCCGACTCGGTCGCCAACGGCCGCCAGCTTCACCTCGCGCTGCTGAGCGCCTTGGACCCGGACTGCGATCACCCCGACTACTACGAGCACAACCGTGCCAGCCGCGACAACGGCTACATCAGGAGCCTGATCGACACCTGCCGATTCGCCTTCCGCGCGCTGCCCTCGCACGCGTCGGTGGCCCAACCGGCGCTGCGCTCGGCAAGGCGGATGATCGACTACCAGAGCCTCAACCACGGAGCGGCGGATGACACGCGCCGCGCGCTCGCCCGTTGGGCCGCCGGCGTGACTCCGGCCGGCAGCGGGCTGCGCTGGTGGGAGACGGCCGCCAGCGCGGCGTCCTCCCTGACCGTCTTCGCGCTGATCGCCGCTGCCGCGCAGCCAACCCTCGCGGTCGAGGAGGTAGCGGCGACCGAACGCGCCTACTTCCCCTGGATCGGCGCGCTACACGTGCTGCTCGACAGCCTCATCGACCGCCACGACGACATTCTGGCGGGCCAGCACTGCCTGATCGACCACTACGCCTCGGCCGAGGAGGCGGCCACCCGCTTGAGCGCGATTGCCGCGCGCGCGATGCGGGCCACCGAGCTGCTCCCCCGCAGCGTGCAGCACGCGACGATCCTCGCCGCGATGGCCGGCTTCTACCTGTCCGCGCCGTCCACCTCCGCGCCCGGGACGATGCTCGCGGCACAGCGCGTGCTGGAGACAATGGGGACGATGGTGACGCCGACGATGGCCGTGCACAAGGCACGGCGCGCCGGGGGCAAGCTGCTGGCCGGCGTGCGCGTGGGGGATGTTCGACTTCGCACTTGAGAGTCAAGTATTGGACTTTACCCTTGCTCACGGTGCGCACTGGCGCGAACATGCCCAGTGCGTGAAACTGGATTCATGCGGGAGCCACGCAAGGCGCGCCAGATCCAGATCCCGCTTTCGTCTCGCCAGTGATCGAGCCGGGCGCCGGGCGGCGCCCGGCTCGTGATTTCCGTCTCGAATCAGATCTCGATGACCACCAGCGCCATCACCATAGAGCTGACTCGAGCGCAGGTGGATCAGGTCGTGCGCAGCCGCTCGGAGGGCAACGCGGTGTCGAGCATCCTGCACGGACTCGCCGACGGTGGGCTCGCGTCGAGCTATCCGGCGCTGTCGGCGAGCCCGCGCCTATCGCGATCGCTGCTGCTCGGCCTGCTGGTGCTGGCCGCCTTCCCCACCGACGGCGAGGCGCTGGCCGTCTCGGACGTCGCCGCGCGCCTGGGACTGAGCCCCAGCACGACCCATCGCTATATGACCACGCTGCTCGCCGTGGGCCTGCTCGAGCAGGACCCGCGCTCGCGCCGCTACCGCGTTCCGCTGGCCGCATAATCGGCCACGCGCCCGCGCACGGGCGTGAAGCCGGGCAGCTCGAGCTCGAAGCGCGCACCGCCCTCGGGCGACTCGCCGGCCGTCACGCTGCCGCCGTGCGCGTCGGCGATCGCGCGAACGATCGCAAGCCCCAGGCCCGTTCCGCCCGATGCCCGGTCGCGAGCGGCGTCGGTGCGGTGGAAGCGATGAAAGACGCGCTCGCGCTGATCGAGCGCGATCCCCCGGCCGTCGTCTTCCACGAGGAAGCGGATGCGCCCGCCCGCCAGCGCCTGCACGCGCAAGCGCACCAGACCCTGCTCGGGAGCGGTGTGGTCGATCGCGTTGCCCACCAGGTTGCGCAACGCCTGCGCAAGGCGATCGGGGTCGGCGCGTAGCGTGCCGCGCGGGACTGCGCCGAGCTCGAAGCGCCGGTTCGCCAACAGGCTCATCCCGTCCCACAGCTCACCCACGTAGACGGGCAGATCGATCTCCTGCACCCGCAGGAACTCGATCTGTTCGGTCTTGGCCAGCAGCAGCAGGTCATCCACCAGGCGGCTGATCCTGGCGATCTCGGCCTGCACGAGCCCCTCGACTCGGCGCACCTCCTCGTGCGAGGGATCGGTCTGGGAGGCCAGCACTTCGAGCTGGCCGCGGATCACAGTCAGCGGCGTGCGCAGCTCGTGCGAGGCGTCGGCCACGAACGCGCGCTGGCCCGCGAACGCGTCCGTCAGCCGATCGAGCATGTGGTTGAAGGCCTCCGCCAGCACCGTCACCTCGTCGCTCTGCCCATCCGTCTCGCGGATGCGCGGGTGCAGATCGCCCGCGTCGACCCGGGCGGCCACGGCGGCCATCCTGCGCAGCGGCCGCGACAGGCGCGAGCCGATCAGATAGGAGGCCAGCAGCGCGCCCGCGAGCGCCAGCAGCCCCGCGAGGATGAATGCGCGGGCGACGCCGCTCTGCGCATGCGCAACGCTCGCCAGCGGCTCGCCCACGCCCACGGTCACGCTCAGGCCCCCGCGCACGCGCACCCGGCGCTCGAGCACCCGCAGGTCGCCGACGTCCGGCAGCGCCACCGTCCTGTAGCCGTACGTCGCCGTCAGCAGCTGCGCGGAGACACGGTTCTCCTGCGCCTGCTCGGATGGCGTCTCGCCGTTGTCCGGACGTGGACTGCCAAACAACTCGGGTCGGTTCGTGCTGGGAGCGTTGCCAGGGACGAGCACGAACAGCAGCGTCGAGCTCGCGCTGAACGGCTGATTGCCGATGTAGCGGGTGGCCGCCGTGGAGAGCCGGCGCGGAGTCCGGGCGTGCGCCGCGGTGAGGTTGTGGGCGAGCTCGGCCGCGTCGCCCGCGATCTCGCTGTCGATCTGACCGCGCAGCTGGCTGCCCGTGCCGCGGTAGACGGCGGCGAACACGATCGCCGTGCACAGCAGCGTCGCGAGCGTGAACCAGCCAGCCAGGCGCCAGCGCAGACCGGCGGGCGCCACCCGTCTGAGGCCCGACCGCATGAGGATCAGGCCGAGCTGCCGAGGCGATAGCCGACGGCGCGCACCGTGAAGATCGGGGCCGGCTCTCCGGAGCTGGCCAGCTTGCGCCGCAGATAGCCGACGTACACGTCGACCACGTTCGTGGCGGGATCGTGCTCGTAGCCCCACACGGAGCTGAGGATCTGCTCGCGAGTGACCACCTGACCGTGATGGCGCATGAGGTAGACGAGCAGCTCGAACTCGGTCGTCGAGAGCGTCACCGGCTGGCCTTCCCTGCGCACCCTGCGCGTCAGCAGGTCGACCTCGATGCCCTCGGCACGCAGCGTGCTCGCCGACGCCTGCGCGATGATCCGCAGCTGCGCGCGCACGCGCGCCACCAGCTCGGCCATCGAGAACGGCTTCACCAGGTAGTCGGCGGCGCCGGCGTCGAGCCCCTCGACGCGGTCCTCGATCTCACCCCGCGCCGTGAGCACGATCACAGGCGCGCCCGGCATCGCCAGCCGCAAGGACTCGAGCACCTCCAGGCCGCTGCGGCGCGGAAGCATCAGGTCCAGCAGGATCGCGTCGAAGCTTCCCGCCAGCGCCATCCGTTCGCCCTGGATGCCATCCATCGCCGCCTCGACGGTGAAGCCCTCGGCCTCAAGGCCGCGGCGCACGAAGTCGACGATCCCCGGCTCGTCCTCGATCAGCAGCACCCGCGCGCTCTCGCGCACCGGCGAGTCGGCGCCGGCGCGATCCCCGGCGGAACGCGACGCGCTCTCCCGGCGTGAGTCCGCGGCGGTTCCCATCTTTAGAAGGATAGGCGTCGCTGCGGGGCCTCACTTCCCTGCCCGCGGTTCCGATGAGGTTTCTCATCAAGAGGTTATGCGGTCCTTAGCCTCGATTCACACACTCAATCGATGGCAACAAGCGATGAGACGGCCTTTGCCGCCGCGGATGTGCGTATCTACTCGGACGCACGCGCCGGGCGCCTGACGGGTGGGGGCACGACCGGAAACGAGCGGCTGACCACGGCCGTAGGGGCCACGCTGATCGTCCTGCTGGCGGCGATCGGCCTGACGATCATCCGCATTCACGGCCTCCTGTCGGAGCATCTGTTCGTGGGGATGCTGCTGGTTCCGCCCGTCCTGCTGAAGATGTCAAGCACGGGCTACCGCTTCCTGCGCTACTACGCGGCCGACCCGCGCTACCGGCGCAAGGGACCGCCAGAGCTCGCGCTGCGCGTGATCGCGCCGATGGTCGTGCTGTCCACCGTGGTCGTGTTCGCCAGCGGCGTCGCGCTGCTGTTCGCCGGGCCCTCCTCGCGCGAAACGCTGTTCCCGATCCACAAGGACAGCTTCTTCGTGTGGGTCGTGTTCATGGCGTTGCACGTGCTGGGTCACCTGCCGGGGATGCCGGCGGTGCTGCGTGCCGATTACGGGCGCTCGGCGGAGCTCAGCAGCGACGTCACCGGCAGGGCCGGCCGCGTGCTGGCACTCGGCGGCGCCCTGGTCGCGGGCCTGGTGCTGGCGATTCTCGTGATCCCGGAGTTCGGGCCGTGGCTTCACAACTCGGGCATCTTCCACCACCATCATTGACACGCATGCCGATCCACACGACCCATACCCGCGATGCGGCGCTGCGCGAGCTGGGCCGGCTCAACCGTTGGCTGGTCGCCGGCAGCGTGCTGCTGACCGGGGCGTTCGCGGAGGCAGCGGCCAACGCGTTCCCCGGGAAGACGGCCAAGCCGGCCACGACCAGCCGAGGGAAGAGCTCGGCCGACCGCACGCACACCCCCGCGAAGACCACCACGCACCCGCTCCAGCCACCCGCTCAGGCCCCGCAGGCCACTGCGGAATCGCAGGCCTCGACGCAGGCCGCGCCGGCGCAGGAATCCGCGCCAGCCCAGGAATCGGCTCCTGCTCAGGAATCCGCGCCGGCTCAGGAATCCGCGCCGGCGAAAGAATCGGCGCCGGCTCAGGAATCGGCGCCGGCGCAGGAATCCGCGCCGGCGAAAGAATCGGCGCCGGCTCAAGAATCCGCGCCAGCGCCCGAACCGGAAGCCTCGGCTCCGGTGGTGTCCGGTGGCTCCTGAGGTGCTTGAGGCGTCCAGCACATCCGTCGCGAGGCCCGGCTGCGCCGTGTGGGAGGCGCTGGGCACGAGCGCTGTGCTGCGCGTGAGCGACCCCGCGGCGCTCGAGCCGGCCAGGGCGGCGGTCGAACGCGAGCTCGCCGCGGTCGACCAGGCCTGCAGCCGCTTTCGGACCGACTCCGAGCTCTCACGCGTGAACGCGCGCGCCGGTCGCTGGACGCAGTCGAGCCGGCTGCTGGTCGAGGCGCTCGAGGTCGCACTGCGCGCCGCCGCGCTGAGCGACGGCGATGTGGACCCAACGGTCGGGCGCGCGCTGGAGCTGGCCGGCTACGACCGCGACTGGCGGTTGCTCGATCCCCCGAGAGGGGAGCCCGAGGCATTCTTCGCGGTCACGGCGCGGATACGCGCAGGCTGGCAGGCGATCGAGCTCGACCGAGCCAGCGCCTCGGTGAAGCTGCCGGCGGGAGTCAAGCTCGACCTCGGCGCGAGCGCCAAGGCGTGGGCCGCCGACCGCGCGGCCGCGGCGGCCGAGAGGGCGACGGGCTGCGGTGTGCTCGTGAGCCTCGGCGGCGACATCGCCACCGCGGGCGCCGCCCCCGCGGGCGGATGGCTGATCAGGGTCACCGACGACCATCGCAGTGACCACTCGGCGCCGGGCCAGACGGTCTCGATCCGCTCCGGCGGCCTTGCCACGTCGAGCACGGCGGTGCGGCGCTGGAGCCACGACGGCCACACGATGCACCACATCATCGACCCCGCCACCGGTGCGCCCGTGCGCGACACGTGGCGCACGGTGAGCGTCGCGGCCGCCAGCTGCACCGATGCCAACACCGCCGCGACGGCGGCGCTCGTGCGGGCGCAGGCCGCCGCCGCGTGGCTGGACGAGCTCGGCCTGCCCGCCCGCCTCCTCGACCGGGACGGCAACGTCACGGCGGTCGGAGAATGGCCGGCCGAGACGAGCACGGGAGCGCTCGCCGCATGAGCCCGCTGCTCGCCACCGCCGGGCCCAGCGTGTACTGGTACCTGACCCGCTCGACGGGCGCGGTCGCCATGCTGCTGCTGACGCTCGCGATCGTGCTCGGCGTGGTCGACGTCGAGCGCTGGAGCACCCCTCGCTGGCCGCGCTTCGTGCTCGACTCGCTGCACCGCAACGTCTCGCTGCTGGCGATGGTGTTCCTGATCGTGCACATCCTCACGTCGGTGCTCGACAGCTTCACCTCGATCTCGATCGCCGACGCGTTCATACCGTTCGTGGGCTCCTACCGACCCTTCTGGCTGGGGCTGGGCGCGGTGGCCTTCGACCTGATCCTGGCGGTGATCGTCACGAGCCTGCTGCGAGCGCGCATGGGCTTCTCCACCTGGCGCACCATCCACTGGCTCACCTACGCGAGCTGGCCGATCGCGCTGGTGCACGGCTTCGGCACCGGCAGCGACGCCAACAGCGGCTGGCTGCTGGCGCTGAGCGTCGTGTGCACGGCGCTGGTCGTGGCCGCGGTGCTGACACGCGTGCTCGTGGGGTGGCCCGGGGAGATTCGCTGGCGCGCCGCGGCGCTCGCCGGCACGGGAGGCTTCGCGCTGTTCATCGGGCTGTGGCTGCCGGCCGGGCCGCTGGGCTCGGAATGGGCGCGCCGCTCGGGCACACCCAGCTCGCTGCTCAAACACTCTCACGCGAGTACGAGTGCCAGTGCCAGCGCCAGCGCGAGCGCCAGCGGGAGCTCACGATGAGCGGCTCGGCCTCGACGCTCACCGAGCGCCGGCCCGCGAGCGTGCAGGCGCCGGCGGCGGCGGCGGCGCTGCCCCGGCTGCTGAGCGGGATCCACCCGCGCGGCGCGCTCCCGCTCGAGGAGCACCTCGCCGTCCACGGTCCGCTGCCCGGCGCGGGCGGCCGCGGGCGCCGGCGCGCCCGGGAGCGGGCGAGCATGCTGGTCGAGGAGATCGAGCGCGCGGGGCTGCTCGGACGTGGCGGCGCGGCGTTCCCCACAGCCACCAAGATGCGCGCCGTCGCCGGCGCGCGCCGGCGCGCGATCGTCGTGGCCAACGGCGCCGAGGGCGAGCCGGCGAGCCTGAAGGACCGCACGCTGCTCGAGTCGTTGCCGCACCTTGTGCTCGACGGCGCGATCCTGGCGGCCGAGGCGGTCGGCGCGGAGGAGGTGATCGTGTGTGCGTGCGAGTCCGCTGACGCGGGGATCAGGAGCATGGCCCGCGCGATCGAAGAACGTGCCACAGCCAGCTCCGAGCGATCGCCGGGGCTGCGCCTGGCGACGGTGCCCAGCCATTACGTCGCCGGCCAGGAGTCCGCGCTTGTGAGCTACCTGAACGGCGGCCCCGCCAAGCCGACGTTCACGCCGCCGATGCCGTTCGAACAGGGCGTCAGGAGCCGCCCCACGCTGGTCGACAACGTCGAGACGCTCGCCCATATCGCGCTGATCGCCCGTCACGGAGCGCCGTGGTTCCGCGAGCTCGGAACCCCCAGCCAGCCCGGGTCGGCGCTGGTCACTCTGTCGGGTGCGATCGCCCACCCCGGGGTCTATGAGATCGAGCACGGCGCCACGCTGTCCTCGCTGATCGCGGCCGGTGGCGGCGCCACGACGCGCGTGCGCGGCGCGCTGCTGGGCGGCTACGCCGGCTCGTGGGTGAGCGGCGAGCTGTTGAACGGCGTTGCCCTGTCCAACGAACACCTCGCGCCGCACGGCGCGTCGCTGGGAGCGGGCGTCGTGCTGCTGCTCTCCGAGGACGCCTGCCCGGTCGCCGAAAGCGCGCGCGTCGCACGCTGGCTCGCGGGCCAGAGCGCCCGCCAGTGCGGACCGTGCGTGCATGGCCTGGACGCGCTGGCGAGCACGATCGAGGAGATCGCCGCGGGCATCGCCGGGGCCCGTGCCGCACAGCGCATCGATCAGCTCGCCTCGCTCGTAGCGCGCCGCGGCGCCTGCGGGCATCCCGACGGCGCGCTCAACCCGATCCTCAGCGCGGTGGAGGTCTTCCAGGCCGAGTTCGCCGACCACGCCCGGCACGGGCCGTGCGACGGCTGCTCGCGCCCCCCCGAGCTGCCGTTGCCCGACCGGCCGCCGAGCGACGCGACCGCGCGTGGGGCGATGTCGCGCCGATGAGCCATCGCGTGCGCGTCAACCCGATCTCCTGCGAGGCCCACGGCATGTGCGCCGAGCTGCTGCCCGAGCGGGTCACGCTCGACGAGTGGGGCTATCCCGTGATCGACGAGACGCCGCTGCACGGCTCGCAGGTCGAGCACGCCATGCGCGCGGCGCGTGCGTGCCCCACGTTCGCGCTGCTCGTCGAACGCGAGCGCGAGCGCGCTCGCCGCTGAGGGCGCCGCCCAGTCTGCGCGAGCGTCGAGTCTGCCGTGCCTACGGTCGCGGCGAGCAGTGGGTCGCGGGAGCGACGGGGGTCAGATCCTCTCTGGACACCGCATCGAGATTCGGCTGTAGTCCGACTGGAACCGGAAACACAGCGTTTTTCGGGAGCTCCCGAGCACGCCCGCTCGCCATGTTGCGTAAACGTCCCATGTTGCGCACATGAGCAACTACTTGCTTTTAGGCATCGAGTTGCGTAAAATGGCCGACATGCCGGACCGTGCAACCAGACGTAATTACGCAGGCGTGCAGTTGGAGCGCGAGGCGCTGCGACGCCTCCCGACCATCCTCGAAGATCTGCTCGACGAGCCGCATATCGGTCCGCTCCAGCCACAGGCGCCCGACAGCGGCCTCGACGCGATCGTCGACGGCCACGACCGCCGCTGGCTGATCGAGGTCAAGTCTGCGGCCAGCCCCGGAGCTGTCGCGTCTGCCGCAGAACAGATAGCGACCCTCGCGACTCGTGACGGCATCGCTGTGTTGGTCGTGCCGTTCATGACGCCGGCCGGCGCCAAAGCAGCCGCCGCGCGCGATCTGAACTGGCTCGACCTCTCGGGAAACGCGCACATACGCGACGAGGCCCTCTATGTCTCAGTTCAGGGCCGACCCAACCAGTTCGCGGCTCGCGGCCGCCCTTCGTCCGCGTTCGCGCCCAAGAGCTCTCGTGTGACGCGAGCGCTGCTGCTCGACCCCGAGCGCTGGTGGCGCCAAAAGGAACTAAGAGAGCACTCCGACCTCGACGCCAGCCGCGTCTCGCGTGTCGTTCGACGACTAGAGGACGACGACCTCCTTGCTCGCGACGGCGCAATGGTGCGCCCCCGCGACCGTGACCTGCTGCTTGACGCCTGGGCCGACGAGTACCGCTTTGATCGCCACGACATCATCACCGGGCACCTCTCGGGAAGTGGCGTCGAGCTGGCCCGCGAACTCGATCACCGGCTACGTCACGCTGGCGTGGACCACGCCTTCACCGGGCTGCCCGCCGCATGGGCGCTCGACCGCTTCGCCCGATTCCGCCTCAACAGCGTCTTCGTCCACGGTGACCCACGCGCCGCCGCCGATGCGATCGAGCTCCGCCGCAACGAGCGCGGCGCCAACGTGCAGCTCGTCGGCCCCAACGACCGCGGCGTCTTCGACGGCCAGCGGAGCATCGATGACCTGCCCTGCGTCTCGCTCGTACAGGTCTACCTCGACCTCCTTGCCCTACCCGAGCGCGCCTCCGAGGCGGCCGAAGAGTTGCGCCACGGAGGAGCGATCTGGCATGCCAGCCCCTGACAAGCCGCGTCACCGCTCCGGCTACACGACCGAGGAGACCGCGCAGGTTAGAGCCATGTGCCTTACCGTCGCGGTGACGCTCGGCGCCTACCTTGACGACGTCTGCATCGTCGGCGGCCTCGTTCCACCGCTGCTCATCGACATCGCACGAACCGATGACGGTGATGATGACCTCCACCCAGGCACCAACGACCTGGACCTAGGCCTCGCGCTCGCGCTACTCGACGACGAGCGGTATGCCGAGATCAACCGCCGACTTCGGAGTGAGGGGTTCGAGCCTGACACCAACGAGAACGGCAACCCGACCGTCCAGCGTTGGCGACTCGGTGAGCTGAAGGTCACGATCGACTTCCTGATGCCCCCCGCGCCGGACCAGAACCTAGCGCTACGGGTGCAGAACCTCCAGCCTGACTTCGGAGCGCTTGTCACCCCGGGCCTCGAGCTCGCCTTTGACGAGCGCGTCGACATCGAGCTCGACGGTCACACACTCGCAGGAGAGCGAGCGCGGCGCATCGTTCCCGTCTGCGGACCCGCTGCCTTCGTCGTCCTCAAGGCCCTGGCCTTCGGTGACCGCGGCGAGCCCAAGGACGCCTACGACCTTGTCTACGTGATCCGCCACGCCCCTGGACGCGGCACCGCGATCGCCGAGCGCCTGCGGCTTCACGCGGATCGCCACGCCGAGATCGTCGCGCGCGCCCTTGGGCTCCTGACCCGCGATTTCGACGCCCCCGAGGGCCTTGGCCCCCTCCGCGCAGCGGCCTTCGCTGTCGCTGACGACGCCGAGCTCGAGGACGCCGCCGCTGACGCGCACGGCTTCGTCGACGACCTACTGCGCGCCAGCGCGAGCCTCGGACTGAACCCCACCGATGTCTGACCCGAAGCCGCTTGAGGGTGAGGCGAGGCCGAACTGCTTGGTATCGCGCTCACGAGTCACGTCAAGACGCCATGCTCCCCAGCAGATGCGTCGCGGCCATCCCGGCCCACTCCCCGTACGGCGCGAAGAAGTCGCGCACCTGCTGCTCCTCGGCACGAGCGTGCGGATCGCCGCCGCTGAGTAGCCGCCCGACGAGCTTCAGCAGCGCGAGATCCCCCGCGGGCACCTGATCGTGACGCCCCTGGCCGTGCAGCGCGAGCTTCTCCACGGTCCACGCGCCGATGCCGGGGATCGCGCGCAGCCTGCGCCACCCGCGCTCGTGCTCGGCGCTGTGCAGGTCCACGCGACCGCGCGCGACCTCGCGCGCGGTGCGCACGAGCGTGAGCGCGCGGGCGCCGGTCAGATCGAGGGACTGCAGCAGCGCTGGCGCCGTGCCCGCAAGCATCCCCGCCGAGGGCAGGTCGTGTAGGCCGCCCTGCACCCCGTCCCAGTCCATCCCGCGACGGCCGAGCGCTGCCACGATGCGCCGCTCGATCGCGGCCGCGCGCTCGGACTCGATCAGCTGCTCGCAGATCGCCCACGCGAGCGCCTCGAACGGCTCCGGCCGGCGCGACGCGCGCAGCCACGGGCGCGCTCGCAGCGAGCGGCCGATCAGCGGGTCACGCGCGAACCTGCGCACGAACCCGCGCAGGTCCTCGTCGACGCCGAGCGCGAAGCGCATCCGCCCGATGCCGTGCGCCGCAGCCGCCCTCGTGGGCGCGCGCGCGCCGAACAGCACCTGGTCCGGCGCCGGCTGGGCGACCCTCACCACCACGGGCAGATCGCCGTCGTGCACCAGGCGCTCGAGCACCCCCGCGCGACGGCGCGTCACGCCGTCTCCCCCGCTCCAGCGCGGCAGTCGGAACGGACCGGCCGGCGTGATCTGCACGCGCAGCTCCGCCGCGTGCCTCAACGTCGTCGCGTCAGCGTTCGCTCGAGCCGCCAAGAAGGTGCACGTCGACCAGGAACGAGCGGCTGCCGACAATCTGGACCAGCTCCACCGCCCGGCCGCTCCCGCGAGAGCCGTTCGAGCGGGCCCGATTCCCGACACGTCCCGCCCGACGGCGCTTGCCCAGCGCGGAGGACCGCCGCTGGCGGTGGACCAGCCCCACGACCGCAGCTCCGGCGACGAACCCTCCGGCGGCCACGGCCGCGGCCTGCACCGCCGGCATGACTGCGCTCGCCGGGCGCAGCGGAACAGCGTCCTGGACGGGCTGGGCGCGCACCACGCGCGGCTCGCCGGCCAGCACCGGGAGCACATCCATCTCCTCGCCCTCGAGCGCCCCCGCCGGCGCGTCCTGCGGCGAGGTTGGCTTGAGAGACTCGCTCACCCCGGGGAGTGTAGAGGGCCGCCCCGACGCGGGTGGGCGGCCCTCTACAGCGAGCGCTCGTACACGCGGTAACGGCGCTTGATCTCGCCGCCCATGCCTTCCATGGCGCGATTCATCGGCTTGTTGACCTCCAGGATCCAGCCCATCTCGCCGCCACTCTGCGGCGTGCGTTCGGCGGCGTCGAAGTGCATCTGGTAGAAGCGCGCCGCCACGCCGGTGTGCTGGTAGGCGGGCTTGACGCCCAGCGCGAACACGTACACCGCGTCGATCTTGCGCCGCTCGCGCAGCGCGGTCAGCCAGCCGAACGGCAGCAGCCGTCCGCGCGGACGCAGCTTGGCGAGCACCTGGTTGTAGTCCGGCAGCGTCAGCGCCGCCCCCACCACCTCGCCGGTGTCCTTCCTTTCGGCGACCATCGCCCAGTTCTCGTCGAGGATCGGTTTGAGCTTCTTGGCGTAGTGACGCACCTCGCGCTCGGTGAGCGGCACGAAGCCCCAGTTGCGTTCCCAGGCGGCGTTGTACACCTCCAGGAAGCGACCGATCTCCGCCTGCAGGTCCTTCTTGCGGAAGTTGCGAGTCACGATCCCGTGCTCGGACTCGACCTTCGCGGCCATCTCCCAGATCGCCGGGTGGACCTTGTCTCGGCCGGTGACGTCAAGGCTCCACATGTACAGATCCATCACCTTGGACAGGCCCACGTCCTGCTCCAGCAGCGACTGGTAGTAGCGGTGGTGCCAGGGGTTGAGGATCAGCGGCGGAGACTCGAAGCCCTCGATCATCAGGCCCGCCTCGTCGTTGGTTGTGAAGCTCATCGGGCCGATCATCGTCCCGGCGCCATGCGCCCGCAGCCATTGCTCGGCCGCGTCCAGCAGCGCGCGCGCGGCCTCGGGGTCGTTCTCGCACTCGAACCAGCCCCACAGTCCCCAGTCGTTGTCCTGGAACTCCTGCAGGTGGCGGTCGATGTGGGCGCTGATGCGCCCGACGGCGCGTCCGTCGCGCCAGGCGAGGAAGTACTGGGCCTCGGCGTGCTCGAAGAACGGGTTCCTGCGCTGATCCAGCTGCTCCTTCAGATCCATCAGCAGCGGCGCCACCCAGTTGGGCTCGTTACGATAGAGCCGCCACGGTAGCTTGATGAACGTGCTCAGCTCCCGGCGGCCGTGCGCGGGCCTTATCTCAACTGCCATCGGGCGAGAACCCTATATGCCAACCTCAATAGACGTCTTCGCAAAGGTCCGCGGCCACGAGCGCGAGGAGCTGCTGCGCGCCGCGCGCGAGGCGGACCTGATGCCGTACTTCCGCACCGTCGAGTCGCCGGCGATGCCGGTCGTCGAGATGGAGGGCGCGCCGCGGATCATGCTCGCCTCGAACAACTACCTGGGGCTGACCGGCGACGAGCGCGTGATGAAGGGCGCCGAGGATGCGCTGCACCGCTACGGCACGGGCCTGACCGGCTCGCGCCTGCTGAACGGCACGACGCCGCTACACCTGCAGCTGGAGCGCGAGCTGGCCGAATGGATGGACACCGAGGACGCGATCGTGTTCACCACCGGCCATCAGGCGAACGTCGGCACGCTCGGCACGCTGCTGGGCCCGGGCGACACGGTGGTCGTCGACGCCGGCGACCACGCGTCGATCCTCGATGGGGCGCTGATCTCAAAGGCGAAGATGCGCCCGTTCCGGCACGGGCGCATGGACAAGCTCGAGCGGGCGCTGGCGCGCGCCGAGCAGGACGGCGGCGGCGTGCTGGTGGTCGTCGACGGCGTCTTCTCGATGGAGGGCGACGTCGCTCCGCTGGTGGACATCACGGAGCTGTGCGCGCGCTACGGAGCGCGCCTGATGGTCGACGAGGCGCATGGCGCGGGCGTGCTCGGCGCGCGCGGCGCGGGCGCATGCGAGCTGCTCGGCGTCGAGGACCGCGTCGATCTGCGCATGGGCACGTTCTCCAAGTCGCTCGCCGCCTGCGGCGGCTTCGTCGCAGGGCCGGCCGAGGTGATCGAGTACCTGCGCATCTCCTCGCGGGCGTTCCTGTTCACCGCCTCGGCGGTGCCGGCGGCGCTGGGCGCCGCGCTGGCCGCGCTGCGGATCGTGCGCTCGGACGAGGGGCCGGCGCTGCTGGCGACCGTGCTCGAGCGGGCGCGCTTCCTGACGGACGGTCTGCGCGCGCTCGGCTATCGGACGCTCAGCGGCGAGCCCGTGCGCACGGGCCCCGCCGCGGACGCGCCGGTCCAGACCCTGATCACGCCGATCGTCCCGATCCTGGTCGGCGACGACTGGCGGGCGGCGCTGCTGTGGCGCGCCCTGTATGACGGAGGCGTGTTCACCAACTGCGCGCTGCACCCGGCGGTGCCGCCCGGCGGCGCGCTGCTGCGCACGAGCGTGATGGCCACGCACGACGAGGCCACGCTGGAGCGCGCGCTGGAGGTGTTCGCGCGGGTCAAGCTGGAGTTCGAGTCAGAGCACGGACCGCTGCCGGGACCGCAGGACGGCTGACGCGAGCCACGGTCGCGACCGCCGGAGGCGGCCAGCGACTTGTCCATTTCTTCACAAGTCGCGCCGGGATCGAAAAAGGTCGCTTCTAGCGTACGAAGCGCCCGCCGCGCTGTTGACCGAGGACCCCGACCTGTCGTAGCTTCCACGTGCGCTCTGCAAGACCGTTTCGAGGTTCGCCCCCCACAAAGCCGTTGGGAGAGGGGTGAAGTGATGGGACAGCCGCGATTGATTGCGGCGGATCTCGGACGGCCTGGCGAGCGCGTATCCGAAAAAACTCGAGCAAGCACGTTTTCGCCGGGCGAGGCTCACGGCGAGAACGGGGAGAGTGTGCCCTATGAACGCGACAGCGACGGTTGCCCCTGCCGGTCCGC
The DNA here is from genome assembly GCA_050012835.1 of Solirubrobacteraceae bacterium. Classification (GTDB taxonomy): domain Bacteria; phylum Actinomycetota; class Thermoleophilia; order Solirubrobacterales; family Solirubrobacteraceae; genus Palsa-744. The sequence goes on from JBEKGK010000006.1 coordinate 41,932, forward strand.
AGTACATGCGCGCCCTTGAACGCGCCAACAAGGTTCGTCTCGCCCGCGCGGAGCTCAAGCGACGCGTGGCGATCGGCGAGCTCCACGTGTCCGAGGTGATCCTCGAATGCCCGTGGGAGGCGCAGAGCATGGCGGTCGCCGACCTGCTGATGAGCCAGCGCCGCTGGGGCCAGACCCGCTGCCGCAAGTTTCTCGCGCAGGTGCCGATGTCCGAGAAGAAGACGATCGGCTCGATGACCGAGCGTCAGCGCCGCACGCTGGCGGCGATGCTGACCTCTGTGAACCGGGGTCGCGTTTGGACCGCGACCCCCTGGCTAACGGACAGCCTGACGAGAGCTTGAGCTGCCACCAGCCGGCGAGCATGCCGATCAGCCCGAGCCGCGGGCGGACTTCCCAGACCCCGCATACACCCTGCCCCAGGTCCCGCACGGGCAGCCGCGCGAGCCTGTAGCTGCCCGGGTCCAGTCTCATCCGTTGCAGCTGCTCGCGCGCGCGGCGCTCGCGCTCGACGCGTTCGCGCGCGCTCGCGCGCAGCTCCTGCACGTCGGCGGCGAGCCGGTCGCGCACGCGCTCGAGCTCGCCGAGGTCCAGCAGCGTCGGACCGCCCGTGACACCGGGGCTCGCCACGGGCGCAGGGATGTGCGGGAAGCGCTCGACGACGATCGCCGAGCGCTCGCGCTCCAGTCGTGTTATCTGCGCCCGCAGGGAGACCCTGGCGGCGCGCTCGTCCGGCCGCAGGCGATCATCCCGGGCGGCGCTGGCGAGCCGCGAGCCGGCACGGTCGTGACCCAGAGCGTCGATCGGCCCCCGAGCCTGGCTCTCCCGATCGATGACTTGCTGCTCGTGCTTGGTCACACCCGCCTCCTCGCCGGCAGAGAGCAATTCTACCAGCGCGGATGCACGTGGTGACGCGGCTCCCAAGCGCTCACGGTTGCTCGAGCGCGGCACGACACGTCCACAGCGACTCTTCTGCGTAGAGCGTCGGCACCCCGTCCACCTGCACCGCGAACAGCGTCACACGGGTGCTCCCGGCGCGGGGCTCGTGCCCGGGCGCGAGCTCGCCGAACAGGACCGCGAGCGCCGCCGAGGAGTCGGCCACGACCAGGCGCCCGGACGGCAACGGCGGCGCGTCCACGGAGCGGCCCAGAGGCTCGCCGTCGCCGCTGACGCGGATGCCGAGCCGGCCGTCGAGCGCCTCGGAGTCAAGCGCCCACACGGGCACGCCGGTGTCCAGCAGGGCGATCAGCAGCACGTCCGCGAGCAGGCTGGACGCGAGGAAGCCGCCGCGCAGCATGCGCTCCATGATGGCCGCCTCGATCGGAGTGCGCGCGATGTCTGGGTCGAGGCCGATCTGGCGGAAGAAGACGCGGTAGGCCGCCGGCACGGGCTCGCGGCGAATGCCCACGGCGCGGGCACCGCGAAAGCGATTGGACAGCTCGCGCAGACGCATGCGGATCCCCGGCGGAGAGCCGCCGGCGAGCGACTGCGGGCGTATGTGCAGCGCCTCGCTGACGAGCAGCCGCAGCCCCGGCAGCTCCTCCTCGACCCCGGCCGCGCGCCAGCCCGCGGCGGACTGGCCGTCGTGGGCAGCGGAGTCGGCGCCGGCGCTCACGCGGCAGGCCCCCGCCGTTCGCGTGCCCGCGATGCGGCCACCAGCTCGCTGACCCGTGCGCGCAGGCTCGCCAGCGAGGGGCTCACAAGCAGCGCCTTGCTCTGCACGACGCCGCCCCGATAGGCGAAGTTCACCTGCGGACAGCCATAGACCTCGTAGCGATCCGCCACCGCCCCGTCGCTGTCGAGGCCGACCGGCAGCGTCAGGCCACGCGAGCGCACCAGTCGGCGCAGCTGGCCGCGCTCGCCTCTGATGGCCACCGCCGCGAAGCGCACCTCGGGAAACTCGGGCACGAGCGCCTGCATCTCGCCGAGGACCGACGTGCACGCGCCGGCATCCACGAACAGCGCCAGCACCAGCGGCCCCTGTTCGTAGAGCTGGCACACGTTCAGGATCTGCGCGCCGCGCTCCGCGCACGCGGGCACGCGTCCTTCCGCGCCCTGATTGGCGCGCGTGGCGATGTCCGCGTCTCCGTTCAGGCTCCCGAGCGCCAGCGGCGCCGCGAATGGCGCCACCATCCGGCCCGGCGGAATGCCGGTCAGGTTGGTGTGATGCACGAGCAGCGAGTTCACCAGGATCGCCACGAACAGGGCGACCCCGAGCAGGCCGGCATAGCGCCCATAGCGTGGGTTGCGCGCTTTCATCGGGCCGCGCGCAGCCTCCAGCCCGACGCCATCCGCGGACGCCTGCGAGCACCGCCTTCCCCCTCCGGGGACGATGCGGCGGCGGCGTCGGCGATCACCAGCGTGGCGGGAAGCGCGACCAGCACCCCCACGAGCGAGACGCTCAGGTCGATCAGCGTCACCAGGCCGAAGTCGCGCAGCATCGTGATGTCCGACAGCACCAGCACGCCGAAGCCCGCGATCGCCGTCGCTCCCGAGGCGGCGACCGCGGCGCCCGTGCGGCGGTAGCTGCGGCGCAGCGCCTCGACCGTGTCGTAGCCGGCGAGCTTCTCCTGGCGGTGGCGCTCGGACAGGAGCACGCTGAACTCGGTCGAGATCGCGATCACGAGCGCGCCGAGCGTGACCGACATCGGGTTCAGCGGCACCCTCACCGCGAACAGGATCAGCGCCGACCATCCGCTCGCCAGCACGATCGGCACCAGCGGCACCAGCGCGCGGCGGCGGTCGCCGCGGAAGGCCAGCAGCAACACGAGCGCGACCGCCGCGAGTCCCGCCAGCAGCGTCTCCAGCCGCCGCCAAGGATCGGCCACCTCCGATCCCGACTGGGCGGCCAGCACCGAAAGACCGACGAGGCTCGCGCGCACCCCGGCCGGAGGATGCAGGCTCGAGCGCATCTGTTCGATCAGCCGCTGCTGCTGGTCGAGTCCCATCAGGCGGATGCCGAAAGCGAGCGTGGCGACGCGCCTGCCGGGCGCGATCACGTCCTGGGAGAAGTACGACGGGATCACATCCAGCAGGCCGTTGATCTCCCGCTGCGAGAGCCTCGGCGTGCTCGCGGCAGCCGACACCTGCCCCTCGAACAGGTTGGGCAGCGAGAACGCCGGGCACAGGCGCGCCCGCTCGCAGCCCCGCGCGGAGCTGTAGCCGAAGCGCGCAAGCACCCGTTTCTGGTAGCCGATCATCCATTCGATCGTGGACGGCTTGATGAGATCCTTGCCTTCGACCATCAACTCGATTTCGCCGCCAACGCCGGTGATCTGCTCGACGGTGTCGAGGCTCTGCAGCGAACCCAGGTTCTGCGGGACCAGCTTGGTGATGTCGGTCTGCACCTTGGTCTGCGTGTCCAGGCCCCAGCCGAGCGCCGCCAGCGCCAGCCCCACACACAGCACGCGCCCGGGGCGGCGTACCGAGCCGACGAGCGCGGCGTGCATGATCAGGCGTGTGAGGGGGTTGTCCGTCAACAGCTCGCGCGCACCCCGCCACGCGGCCGCCAGAGCTCCCTGTGTGAACACGCCTGCGCCGGGCGCCGCGCCAGCGCCCGCGGACAGCGAGATCGCCGCCGCCCCGGCGGTCAGCGCGCACAGCAGAGCGACCGCGACGCCCACCACGAGCAGCACGCCGAAGCCGCGCACCATCGGCACGGGTGAGAGCAGCAGCACGAGCATCGCGGCGGCACTGGCGGCGGCGGCGGTCGCGATCGTCGGCGCGCCGGCCGCCGCCGCGCGGCGCACGACCACCGGGACATCTGCCGGCGGACGATCGAGCGCGGCGCCTGGCTGCAGGCCCGCGCCGCGCTCGGACTCCTCGTCCACGCGCGCCTGAAACTGGATCGCGTAGTCGACCGCGAGGCCGACGAGCACGGGCAGCACCGCGATCGAGGCCATCG
>JBEKGK010000007.1:0-45642 GCA_050012835.1 Solirubrobacteraceae bacterium
ACGCCCAGGAGTTCGAGTTCACCGTGCAGGACGGCGAGCTGTTCATGTTGCAGACACGCACCGCCAAGTGCACGCCTTGGGCAGCGCTGCACATCGCGGTGGATCAGGTACGTGAAGGCCTCCTGTCCAGCGGCGACGCCCGCGAGCGCCTCGCGGGCCTGGACCTGCAGGGCATCCGTCGCACGCACGTGCGCGACGGCGACGCTGCGCGCGCGATCTGCCGCGCGCAGCCGGTGAGCATGGGAGTCGCAAGCGGCCCGATCGCGCTCGACGTCGCGGCTGCCGAGCGCCTCGCCCACGAGGGTCGCAAGCCCGTGCTGATACGCCGCGACACCAGCACCGAGGACCTCGCCGGCGTGATCGTCGCGGCGGGGCTGCTCACGAGCAGCGGCGGGCGCACCTCGCACGCCGCCGTCGTCGCTCGCGAGCTGGGCAAGCCGTGCGTCGTGGGCGCCGGCGGCATCGACATCGACCTGGACCGGCGTCGCGTCACGATCGACGGCCGCGAGTTCGCCGAAGGCGAGGAGATCAGCATCGACGGCGAGTCCGGCCGCGTGTTCGCTGGCGCGGTCGAGATCGAGGAGGAACGGCCGACCGCCGACCTCGCGTCCGTCGCGGCCTGGCAACCGGCCTGAGGGCGAGCTGCGCGGCATCGCGGCAAGCTTCGCGAGCGAATGGGTGTCTAACCACAGCGCGGCTGCTCTCGTAGTTTGGCCCGCGCAATTGCGGCATACAGCGGATAAGCGTCTGTCGGCGCACGCGTAGCTTGTGGTGCACCGAACGCCGACACTCTCCCCGGTTCGGCGTCCGTGGCAGTACCTACCCGATGTACCCGCCCTCCGCGCACACACCGCCCGTTGCCTCCGGCGTGTGGCGCGGAGGGCGCATCGGAGCGCCGGCCTGACCAGATAGCCGGCCCATGGGCCGGTGTACACTCTGTCCTGCTTGTGGGCTGTTTCCAGTGGCTCTCCGATCCACCTGCGGCACATATCCGCGAGAGCCACAGATCGGGACGGGGCCTATGAGCGACGACGACGAGCAGGCGTGGCTTCGCCAGCTGCTGAGCGTCGGTCGCGCGCTGACGTCTGAGCTGGATCAGCGGGTCGTGCTCGAGCGGGTGCTCGAGACGGCACGGGAGTTGACGGGCGCGCGCTACGCGGCGCTCGGTGTATTGAACGACCAGCGCAGCGAGCTCGAGCGGTTCGTGACCGCGGGAATCGATGAGGAGACTCATCGCGCGATCGGCGAGCTGCCGCGCGGGCGTGGTGTGCTGGGCGTCCTGATCGAGCAGCCGCAACCGTTGCGGCTCGGCGACGTCAGCGAGCATCCGAGCAGCTACGGGTTCCCCGCCGGGCACCCCGTGATGCGCAGCTTCCTGGGCGTGCCCGTCGTGATCCACGCGCAGGTATGGGGAAACCTGTACCTGACCGAGAAGGCCGGGGGCGAGTTCACCCAGCGCGACGAGGAGGCCGCCGTGATCCTCGCGCAATGGGCCGCGATCGCGATCGAGAACGCGCGGCTGTACGAAACGAGCGAGCGTCGCCGCGAGACCTCGGAGAAGGCCTCGCGCGCCCTTCGGGTCAGCCGTGACGTGGCGGTGGCGGTTGGCGGCGAGGTCGCGCTGGAGCGCGTGCTCGAGCTGATCGTCAAGCGGGCGCGCGCGCTCGTGGACGCGCGGAGCGTGCTGATCTGGCTGCGCGAGGGCGAGGAGCTCGTCGTGGCGGCCAAGGCCGGCGACGCCGCCAGAGACGCCCTGGGCGTGCGTGTGCCGATCGCCGGCACGGTGACCGGCGGCGTGCTCGAGAGCCGGCAACCGAGACGGCTCCTCGACATGAGCCCATTCAGAGAGCCGGGCGCCCGGGAGCTCGGCGTGGCCGACGCCGAGGCGGCTCTGCTCGTGCCGATGCTCCATCGCGGCGAGGCGGTCGGCGTGCTCGTCGTCTTTGACGGCTCCAGGGGTTTCGAGGATGACGACGAGCACCTGCTGCAGACCTTCGCCGTGAGTGCCGCGACCGCCGTCGCGCTCGCCCAGAGCGTGCAGGCGGACCGCCTGCGCGGCGCGCTGGCAGCCGCGGATGCAGAGCGGCGCCGGTGGGCGCGCGAGCTCCACGACGACACCCTGCAGAGCCTCGGGGCACTGCGGATGCTGCTGGCGGGCGCCCTGCGCCACGACGGCCTGCCGCGAACCCGGGAGGCGGTTCAGCGGGCCGTCGCGCACGTCGAGCGGGAGATCGAGAATCTGCGCGCGATCATCACCGACCTGCGCCCAGCCTCGCTCGACGAGCTGGGGCTGCGCGCCGCGATCGAATCGCTGCTGGAACGCCATCGCGAGCAGGGGGTCATTCGGATCGAGAGCGAGCTCTCGATGTCGAGTCCCGCCGAGAGGCGTCGCCGCCTGGATCCAGAGCTGGAGAGCGCCATCTACCGGCTGATACAGGAGGCGCTCACGAACGTCACCAAGCACGCCGGCGCGAGCACTGTGCGTGTGCAGATTCGCGAGTCCGACCGCGAGGTCGAGATCGAGGTGCAGGACGATGGCGCCGGCTTTGACTCCGACGCGGCGCGCGAGGGCTTCGGGCTGGCCGGGATGCGCGAGCGGGCGACCCTGGCCGGCGGCAGCCTCAGCATCGCCTCAGGCGAGCAGGGCACGCTCGTCAAGGCGCGCCTGCCCGTGTAGGCAAGCTCAGCCCTGCGGGGTTGAGTGGCTGGCGGTGCGGCCTCGGGCGAGCGGTCAGGGGCGGTCGAGCCGTCAGGGGCGGTCGAGCGGTCAGGGGCGGGCGACCGGCTCGGCGGGAGCGCCGGCGAGGGATCGGCGTACGTACCCCTCGAAGCTCGTGGGCGGGCGCCCCAGCAGCCACCCGAGCACGTTGGAGTTGCCCGTGATGCCGTAGCGCCCGTAATGCTCGAACAGCCTGCTCATGGCCTGCTCGCGGTAGTCATCGGCTTCGGTCGGGTGCGTCTCGCCGGTCGTGCTCGCCGGCGGCGCGCTCTGCTCGGCCGTGACCGAGCTGCCGGCTGCGGCGGAGATCATGCGCGCCAGTTCGTGGGCGTCGTGAAAGGCCTCGCCGCAGAGCTCATACGTCGCATAGTGGTGTGCACGCGCCTCGTCGACGACGAGGACGGCCACCTCGGCGACATCCTCGAGGTCGACGTGCGCCAAGTGGGCGTCCAGCGAGTATGGCTGGCGCAGAACGCCGTCATGGAGTGTCCGCATGACGTCGACGTTCTGCATGTAGTGCATCGGCTGCAGGATCGTGAACGGCATCCTCGAGGTCAGCACCACGCGCTCGACCGCCAGCTTGGCCTGGTGGTTCAGGAGCGGCTCGAGCTGGGGATGTGTCACGGAGAACTGCACGAAGTGCTCCACGCGCGCCCGCCGCGCGGCGCTCACCACGCCGTGGCCCATCTCTGCCTCGCGAGGGTGCATCGGCGGTCCGATGTGGATCACCGAGCGCACGCCGTCGAGCGCGCGGCGCAGATCGCCGGGCTCGAGCATGTCGCCGACGATCACCTCCGCCGCGCCGGTGTCGAGCAGCTGCTCGACACCGGGCGCAACGTCGAGCGCGCGGACACGGTGACCAGCTGCGACCAGCGCCCGCACCACGCTGCGGCCGGTGCGCCCGTTCGCTGCAGTCACGAGGATCACGGCGGGAGCTCCACCATCGACGGGTGGGCGGGCACCGCTACGCGGCCGTCGGCGTTATCTCGATCTTCTCCTTCTTTGCCTCCTTGGGCAGCGGGATCGTCACTTCGACCACGCCGTTGCGGGTCTTGGCCTTGATCTTGCTGGCGTCCACGCCGGCTGGTAGCGCCATCGAGCGAGTGAACGACCCGTAGCGGCGCTCGCGTCGCAGGAAGTGCTTGTCCTTCTCCTCCTTTTGCTCCTCGTGCTCGCCGGAGACCGTGAGGATGTCGTCCTCCACTTCGATCTTGACCTCCTCGGGCTTGATCCCCGGCACGTCGGCGCGCACGACGAGGTTGCCGTTGTCGCGCACCACGTCCACAGCCGGCGTCCATGCGCGCTCGTGTCCATCGCTGAGCTCATCGAACATGCGGTCGAAACGGCTACGCAACTCACCGAGTTCGGCGAACGGCTCCCAGCGGGTGAGTGCTCCAGGCATGACTGTCTCCTCAGATCGGTGCATGAAAGATGGGTTGCACACAGCTCATCAGCGCTGGTGCGCCGGCGCATCGGGGAGTCACCTCAGAGCGGCTCAGTGGAATGCCACAGTGCGCGTCCCTGCGTATCGTCGCCGCGAACCGCCGCCAGGGCACCGCACGGCGCGGGCGGTGCAACCCGGCCCGGTCTACCAGCGCAGAAACGCCGCGACCTCGCCGTAGGCGCGTAGCGTCTCTGGCTCGTGGCGAGCCACCACCACGGGGATCGACTGGCGCGCCGCCTGCGCGGTGAGGTACTCGACGGCATCCACCGCGGCGAGCGCGGCGCCGTCCACCCGGCAGTCGCCCTCGGCTGAGGCATACAGGCCGCCGCAGCTCGGACACGAGCCGGCGGCCGGCAGCTTCGCCTGATCGGCGAGCAGCAGCATCTCGACGCGCCCCTCCTGCAGCGTCGCGAGCACCTCGTCCAAGCCCGATGTCGCCGGCCCGCCCGTTCCCAGCGCCTGCTCCAGGCGGGAGATCAAGGCCCGCTCGCGCTCGCGCTCGGCGTCATCGATCAGGGGGGCCACCGCCCGCGCGATGTCGCGCTCGGGCGCATGCTCGAGATCGCGCGCGATCACCCCGGCGAGGCGATCACGCAGGTCCTTGTGCAGGCTCCTTTCGACCACCGGCCAGAGCTCGTCGGAGGCGACGATCACGACGTGATCGAACGAGTGGCGCCGGTGCGCGCGCAGCAGCAGCTCGGCCGCGTGGCGCGCGTGCTCGGAGACCTGCTGCTCGATCCCGCGCTGGAGGTTGGCCTGCGACCAGCCGCCCTGCGCGTGACGTCGATGCAGCTCGTCGCTGACGGTCGCGAACTCGATCAGCCCGTCGCGCCCGCCGCGGAACAGGCGCGCGTCGCGCCTGCTCAGGACCGCGACGCCCCAGTCCTCGCTGGCGAGCATCGCCGCGAGCGGCTCGAGCCAGGGCACCGAGTCGACCACGACCAGCGGCTCCACCGGCTCGGGCACGGCAAGCACCTCCAGCACCCCCGATGCGGCACACGAGAAGATCGCGAGCCCGCGCGCGCCGTGCGCCAGCTCCGGGTGCGTCCGCACCGCCTCGCGCACGTGCTTGACGTCGAGCTCGTCGGCGCCCGCGGCGCCTGCGCCGAGCAGCGACGAGAGCTCGATGTCGCGTGCCGCCGGAGTGGGGAAGCGGCTGGGGTCCAGATCGAGGTAGACGCTGAGGATCGGGTTGCCCTCGGCCTTGATCCGGCTGAGTCGCTCGAGCGTGCTCGTGGAGACGGCGCCGGCGGCGCTCATCTGCTCGTTGGTCTGCTGCTCGTTGGTCTGCTCTGCTGCTGGGCTCACAACCAATCAGCTCCTCGGCTCGCTCGCATGCGGCCACCATATGGCGCCGACTCGTGCGTGCGCATCGTGGCGTTCCCGCTGGCCACAGCGGGTTTCTACGCTTCGCGCGGCGGCTTCGTGCCGATGGCGCACTCGAGCCCGCCGGCTAGCGTCAACGACCAAGGCTCGGTCCGGCGGAGGGAGTTGACGATGACGAGTGACAACGGCACCCACACGGCAGTGACGACGACTCGCGTCGAGGCGATCACGGGGTTCCTCGACGGCGTGGGGGTCGAGTACGAGCTCCGCGAGCACGCGGCGGTGACGAGCGCGGCTGCTGAGGCGCGCGTCGCGCGCGTCCCGCCAGAGCAGGCCGCCAAGACCGTGGTGCTCCACGACGGATGTGCCTTGGTGGTGGTGGCGATTCCCGCCACCGACCGACTCGACATGCACAAGCTCCGGGAGCTGCTCGGCGCGACGCGGCAGCTGCGACTAGCCACCGAGGCCGAGATCGCACGCGACTTTCCGACACTGGAGGTCGGCGCTGCGCCGCCGTTCGGGCCGATGGTCCCGGCAGCCGAGGTGATCGACAGTTCCCTGATGACGCACGAGCGGATCCTTTGTCCGGCTGGCGATCACCGTCACTCGGTTCTCGTCGACCCGCGAGACGTCGTGCGCATCACGGCCGCGCGGACCGCCGACATCTGTGAGGACTGAGTGTCCGTCGAGCGCACCTCGCGGGCCTACTAGCGGCCAGGGGGCTGCCGATCATGGCCGACCGCGGCGACATGGACTTCACCTACTCCCTGACCGACCGCGTGTTTCGGCTGAGCATGGGGGAGCTCGCGGACTTCAGCGGCGCGAAGTACGACGGCGACTTCTCGATCGGCCTGGAGGAGGCCCAGCGCCGAAAGCACGAGTATGTGGCCGAGCAGATCGGGATCGAGCCGGGCCGGCGCGTGCTCGACCTGGGCTGCGGTTGGGGGCCGTTGCTCGACTTCATCCGCAGCCGGGAAGCGGCCGGGGTGGGTGTCACCCTGTCCCGCGCGCAGGAGGCCGCCTGCCGCCGGCACGAGCTCGACGTTCAGCTGTATGACGCGCGGCGGCTGGATCGTGAGAGCTTCGGCCGGTTCGATGCCGTCGCGAGCCTCGGCGCGTTCGAGCACTTCTGCTCGGTCGAGGAGTATCGCGCCGGGCGCCAGGAGGAGATCTACCGGGGCATCTTCGAACGAGTCGCGTCGGTGCTGCCCGATGAGGGGCGCTTCTACCTGCAGACGATGATATTCGGGCGCAACATGATCCCGCTGGATCAGGTCGACGTCCATGCTCCGCGGGAAACCGCCGCCTGGTATCTGGCCCTCATGCAATGCCAGTTCCCCGGCTCCTGGCTTCCGCTCGGCGAGGAGCAGCTCGTCGCTTGCGCGGAGCCCGGCTTGCGCCTCGTGTCGAGCAGCAACGGCCGTCTCGACTACATCCAGACGATCACCGAGTGGAACGAGCGGATCGGGGCCCGGAGCGCCAGGAAGACGCTGCTGAAGCTCCAGCTTGTTCCCCGCTGGCTCTCAAGCGCCGATTTCCGGCGCGCGTTCACCTCGGGGGTGAGCGCCAACAAGGTTTGCTTCGAACGCGAGCTGCTCGATCATCGCAGGCTCGTCTTCGAGAGATGCTGAGGCAGCGCGCCGCCGCCCTCGCCCGTCGGCGCGCCCTCGCCGAGATGCCGTGTGAACCAGTCGATGGCATGCACGGCGACGCGGTCGAGCGCGCCCGGCTCCTCGAAGAGATGGGTCGCGCCGGGCACGACGACGAGCTCGCTCTCGCAGCGCAGTCGCCGCTGCGCCTCGCGATTGAGCGCGAGCACGGCCTCGTCCGCCCCGCCGACGATCAAGAGCACAGGGGCAACCACCTCGGCCAGCCGCTCCTGCGCGAGGTCCGGGCGCCCGCCCCGCGAGACGACGGCGCTGACGCCGGCGCGCAGCTCCGCTGCGGCGAGCAGCGCCGCCGCCGAGCCGGTGCTCGCGCCGAAGTAGCCGAGCGCGAGCTGGGCCGTCTCGGGCTGGCGGCGCAGCCAGTGCGTCGCTGCCACGAGCCGTTGCGCGAGCAGCGCGACGTCGAAGACGTTCGCGCGATCGAGCTCCTCGCGCGGGGTCAGCAGATCGAGCAGCAGCGTCGCGAAGCCCGCCTCGTTGAGCGCGCGCGCCACCTGCCGGTTGCGGGGGCTCAGCCGGCTCGACCCGGAGCCGTGCGCGAATGCCACCACGCCGCGACCGTACGCGCCCCACGGCACCGTCAGATCGCCGGGCAGCACGATGCCCGGCGCCGCCTCGATCGCGACCTCGCGTGCGGCGGCGCCGGCGTGCACCGCCAGCAGCGCGGCGACCTCCTCATCTGAGGTCGGCGTGAAGTCCCTATACCAGCGCCCGACCGCCAGGAGACGCTCGGGCATCTCCACGCAGATCACGTCGTCGACCGACTCGCGCAGCTCGTGGGCCGAGGCGGCCGCCGCGACCGGCGCAGCCAGGATCACGCGCGCCGCGCCGCGCTCACGCAGCGAGCGGGCGGCCGCCTGCGCGCGATGAGCGTCCGCGAGGCCGTCGACGATCAGCAGCGCCGTTCGTCCTGCGAGCGCCAGCCGGGGGCGCTTGGCGTAGTAGCGAGCCTGTCGCTCGCCGAGCTCGCTCTGCGCCCGCTTCACGAGCGCGTCGAGCTCGGCGGCGCTCACTCCGAGCTCTCGCACGGCCTGATCGTCGATGACCGCGACGTTGCCCTCGGCGAGCGCTCCGAGTGACTGCTCGGGGCTCCCGGGTGCTGGGACAGTGCACACGACCACGAGCTCGAGCGGCGCCCGCAGCGCGCGTGCGACCTCGGCTGCCACCGGCATTCCGCCCCGCGCGATGCCCACCACGACCGGGTTCTCGTAGCGGAAATCGCACAGCAACGCTGCGAGGCGGCGCCCCGCGTCATGGCGGTCGGCGAAGGGCATGTCTCCCACCGATCCATCTTCGCCACAGCATGCGCCCACCGCATCGGCAGCATGTGCGGATTGGTGCTGCGGTGTACTACTGGTCGAGTGCGACCTCGCGACGTCGTCCACGCGCGCGGCGCCGAGCGAGGCTCACTCGCGCTCGAAGCGGTGACCGCTCGGCCCGACGATGACCGGGCTCGCGCCGGCGATGCTGAGCGGTGTCGGCTGATCGCTGGTGACCTCGACCACGCTGTCGTATGCCCTGACCCGTAGCTGCGCCGTGCGGAAGCGCAGCCGCAGCTCGAGCAGCTCCCAGCCGGCCGCGAGGCGCGGATCGAGCTCGAGCACATCGCCACGCGGGCGGGCTCCCGCGAAGCCGAACACCAGGGCCTGCCAGACGCTGCCCATCGCGGCGACGTGCACGCCGCCGGCGGTCGAACCGGATACGTCGTCGAGGTCGATGCGCGCCGTCAGGGCCAGCGCCGCGTGCGCCTGCTGGAGCTGCCCGGCGCGAGCCAGCAGCGCGGCGTGAACGCCAGGGGAGAGCGAGCTGGAATGCGCCGTGCGCGGCTCGTAGAAGGCGAGGTTGGCAGCGAGCGACCCGGCTGCGACCTCGTCCGGCACGAGGTGGTGGAGCATCAGCACGTCGGCCTGCTTGACGACCTGCGCCCGGTGCACGCGCTCGGGTGAGAGCAGCAGATCGGCCGCGATCGGGCGCTGCGGCGCGATCTCGGAGATGACCAGCGGCTCCAGCCCGAAGAACCCGGCGAACTGCTCGTACAGGCCGCTGTCCGGTTGATAGCCGTCCACCAGCGCGTCGGCGAGATCCAGCCAGCCCGCCCGCTCGTGCGGGTCGAGGTCGGCGTCGGTGCTCTCAGCGAACGCGCGGCGCAGGTTCCAGCGCGCCATCACGTTCGTGTAGGCGTTGTCGTCGACGAGCTCGTGATACTCGTCCGGCCCGATCACGCCTCTGATATGTGCCCGCCCACCCGATCCGTCGCTGTCGCGTTCGGCGCGCGAGGCCCAGTAGCGCGCCGTCTCGACGAGCAGCTTTCGTCCCGCTCCCTCGCGGAACGCTCGATCGCCGGTCCAGTCGATGTAGCAGCCGGCGGCCCACGCGACGTCGGCGACGATGTGCTCCTCGCGCTGGCCCGTGTAGATCGCGACCTCCCGCCCGGCGCGGTCACGTGCGGAGCGCGGCGTGACATCCTCGCCACTGGCGGCCGACTCCCAGGCAAAGCGCGCGCCGGCGCGCCCGGCCGCGCGCGCGGCCGCCTGGGCCGCCGGTAGGCGCCGGACGCGGTACTCGAGGATCGACCTCGCGGCCGCGGGATGGGTCGCGGCGAGGAACGGCAGCACGAACACGTCGCTGTCCCAGAAGACGTGGCCGCGGTAGCCGCGGCCGCTCAGGCCACGGGCCCCAACGGCCGCCTCGCCGTGATCGCCGGCGCAGGACATCAGGTGAAAGAGCGCCATTCGCACGCCGAGCTGCAGCTCGGGGTCACCGTCTATGCGCACGTCGGCCGTGTCCCAGCGCTGCGCCCACGCGCGGCGATGATCGCTCAACAGCCGCTCGCGCCCGGCCTCTCTCGCTCGATGCACCCGTCGCAGCGCCGGCCTGCTCGAATCCTCTGCGGTTGTTGCCACATAGGCCGCCACCCGCTCGAGCGCCGCGTCCCGGCCGCGTCCCGCGATCGACTGCACGGCGGCGACCTCGAGCGCCCCCGTTGCGACGGGGATGCGGATGACCGTGCTGCCGCTCTCACGCTCGGCACGCGTGTGCGGCGCCAGGACGAGCGGCGGGCTGTCCTGGAGCATCGCTCGTGGCGCGAGTGCGCGCAGGACCGCGAGGCCGGGCTCGGCGAGCGAGGAGAACTGCAGCGCCTCCAGCTCGCCGGGCGTCTCCTGGCAGAGCACCCCGGCGTGCAGATCGAGAACGCGACGCACCGGGCGGTCGGGTGGGAGCGCGGCCAGGCGGTTCCACAACGGCGCCGGCTGAAGCTCGGAGAGCTCGCCGTGTCCGCGGTAGACCCCCGCCATCACAACCGCAGGGGCGGACCCGTCGGGCGCAGGGACGCTGCCGCGGGTCCCGAGGCAGCCGTCGGCCAGCGTCAGCAGCGATTCGCGTGCGCGCTCGCGCTCGTGCTCGACGCGCTCGACCGCGAACGTCCAGCGGGGATCGGAGGAGACGATCGGTAGGGCGCCGCGCCGGCGCAGCACGAGCTGGCGCTCGAGCAGCCGGCCGAAGGTCTCCTGTCCGCCGCCGAGCGCGATGACTCCGGCCGGCACGCCGCCCGGCTCGACCCTCACCGACGCCACGGTGGCACCGGCGGCGGCGTCGATCAGGAGCTTCGAGTCGCCGCCGGGAAGATCTCCGAGTGGCCTTGGCTCATCACCCACGATCAAGACCTGCTCGGCGCACACGCCGCGCTGCCACAGATGCTCGAGATACCAGCGGATCAGGTCGATCTCTCCTCGTGCGACGAGCTCGACGCCCTGCGTGGATGCGCGGAACACCTCCGAGCCACGATCGAGCAGCAGATGAAGCTCTCCGGGGCCGTGTGGTCGCGCGGCGAGCTGACCGTCGATGTTCGCCACGTCGGTGGCGCTTATCACCGCCAGCTCCAGGCCGAGCGCCGACGCCGTCTCGACCGCGGCACGCAGCGCGCCGGCGTCGGCGTCGGCTGCGCGGTCGGGGGCCGCGGCGCCGTCCCAGTCGAAGATCAGTGCCTCGAAGCGCCGGTCCAGCTCCGCCGGCAGCGTCGTGGCGGCGCTCATGGGGCGGCGGCCATGGTCACGTTCAGCTCGCCGTGCTGCTCGTGCAGCGCGAAGCTGGTGACACGCCCGTCGCGTTTGAAGTCGAGCGTCACGCTGGCGTCGCCGACGCGCAGCTCCTGCAGCCGAACGTGCTCGAGCCAGTCGGGCAGGATCGGACGCTCGATCCTCAGCGCCCGGCCGGGTGCGTCGGGCGAGATGCCGAGCATCGTCTGCAGCAGCAGGAAGGGCGCCGCCGCCGCCCACGCCTGCGGGATGCACGCGACCGGGTAGGCAACCACCGCTGCGCGCTCCGATCGGGCGAACCCGCAGTAGAGCTCCGGCAGGCGGAAGTCGCGGGCGCTGGTGGCGACGTCGAACAGCGCGTCGGCGATCCGCCGCACGGCGCCGTCGTGGCCGTAGCGCTTCAGGCCCGCGGCGATGATCGCGTTGTCGTGCGGCCACACCGAGCCGTTGTGGTAGCTCATCGGGTTATACGCGGGGCAGTCGCTCGACAGCGTGCGCACGCCCCAGCCGCAGAACATGTCCGGCGCCATCAGCCGCTCGGCCACCGCCGCGGCCTTCCCAGGCTCGACGATCCCGCAGTGCAGGCAGTGCCCGGGGTTGGAGGTCACGCTCGCGACCTGGCGCTTGCGTCCGTCGAGCGCCAGCGCGAACGTTCCCTCCTCGGGGTTCCAGAACGCCTCGTTGAACGCTTCGCGGAGGTGCTGCGCCTCGCCGCGCAGGCGCAGCTCCGTGTCTGTGTCCCCGAGCGCCGCGTAGACGTCGGCGATCGCGAGCTTGGCGCGATAGACGTAGCCCTGCGCCTCGACGAGCGCGATCGGACCCTCGGCGAGGCTGCCGTCGGCGTGCACGACAGAGTCGTGGGAGTCCTTCCACCCCTGGTTGAGCAGGCCGGCGGGCGAGCGGCGCTCGTACTCGATGAAGCCGTCGCCGTCGCGATCGCCGAACTCATCGATCCACCTCAAGGCGGCGTCGAGCGCCGGACGCAGCGCGCGCAGCGTCTGCAGGTCGCCCGTCCAGGCGTAGTAGTCGGCGGCGCACATCAGGAACAGCGGCGTCGCGTCCACCGTCCCGTAATACGGAGTGTGGGGGACGATCCCCGTCCGCGCGAGCTCGCCGACGCGCAGCTCGTGCATGATCTTGCCCGGCTCGGCGTCGCGCCAGGGGTCATCCTCGCTTGCCTGGAGCTTCGCCAGGACGCGCAGCGCGTCGCGCGCCAGATCGGGGTTCAGCATCAGAGCCTCGCTGGCCGTCAGGAGCGCGTCGCGCCCGAACGGCGCGACATACCAGGGGATGCCGGCGGACAGGATTCGCCCTCCCGGTGCTGGCATGACGAGCGCGCGCAGGTCGCGGCTCGAGGTGGCGGTCAGGCCGCCGAACAGCTCGTTGTCGCTGGTGATGCGCGTGCAGCGCGACTCCCATTCGGATCCCGACTGCGCGAGCTCTGCCGCCGCCGTCTCGATCCGTCGCCGCGGGCGACGGCTGCCACCGATCGAGGGCTCGGCCGTCATCAAGATCGTCACCGGCACCCCCGGCTCCAGCGTCACCTCCCAGTGGACGCGCACGCAGTCCGCGCCCAGCTCGACCCGCGCGGGCCGTGGATCGAGCTCGATGACCGCCTCGCGGAAAGTCTCGTCCTCGCCGACGTAGGCCAGCAGCAGCCCGCGCCCCAGCTGCTTGGGAGCCAGCGCATGCCCGCGCGCCTCTCTGCGTGGCCCGCCGCGCACCTCGAATATGTCCGCGAAGTCGGCCGCCAGGGTCAGCGAGACGCTCGTGCTGATCGCCTCGCGCAGGAAGTTCAGCACGCGCACCTGGTAGTACAGCCGGCCCGAGGCGATCATCAGCTCGCGGCTGATGCTCAACGACTGCTGCGGCACGGGTGGCAGCGCCTCGCGCACCAGGCTGGCGTTCGTCGAGTCGACGATCGCGTGGTCGTCGACCGCCGCATAGGAGAGCGCGACCGGCGCCGCGTCGCCGATCGCGAAGCGAATCTCCGACAGGTAGCGCGTGTCGTAGGCGTAGAGGCCCTCGCCGGACACCCGCGGCGCGGCGACGTCGCCGTCCGTGCGCGCGCACAGGAACAGCTCGCCGTCCTTGATCACCAGCAGCTCCTCGCGCGCCTCCGCCGGAATCGCCGGCGCACCCCGCAGCTCGACCGGGCCGGCGCGTCCAAGGACCTCGAACTGCTCGCCACGCGGGCTGACGATCGCCTGCTCGCCTGCGCGCACAGCGGCCACGGCGGCCACGGCGGGCCGCCGCGTGGGTTGGCGCCGGGCGCCTGTCGGCCCCGCTGTTTCCTCCTGGCTCACCGTGGCGCCGCTCTCATCACCTAGACTCGATCGTAGACCTCAACGCGGTGCGGCTGGTTTCCGTAGTTTCCGCTTCGATCCCGGCGGTGGCCTGCGGATGACCGCGCGGCGGGAGGAGACTAGCTTGCGCGGTACAGCTGGAGAACCCGTCGGACCAGCAGATTCGACCGCGCGGAGAGCCCTCGACCATGAACGCACCCTCCCCTCATCACGTCACGGCTTTGCCGCGTGCGGAGCGCAGGGCGCTGAGGGTCGCGATCCTCGCGCCGCCGTGGATCCCGGTGCCACCGCCCGGCTACGGCGGGATCGAGGCGGTCGTCGCGCTGCTGTGCGACGAGCTGGTCGCGCGGGGACACGACATCACGCTGTTCGCCGCGCCCGGCTCCCACTCGGCCGCTCAGGTCTGCTCCCCGCTGGAAGGCACCCACGCCGATCAGATCGGCTCGTCGCTGTACGAGGCCGATCATGTCGGCTCGGCCTATGACGCGGTCGAGCAAGCCGGCGCGGAGGGTCGGCCCTTCGATCTCGTGCACGATCACTCGGGCTTCACCGCGGTGGCGATGGCGAATCACGTGTCGGTGCCGGTCGTGCACACGCTGCACGCCCCGTTCAACGATGAGACATGCCCGTTCTACGGGCGTCACGGCCACAAGGCCAGGCTCGTTGGGATCAGCCGCTTCCAGCTCGAGCACGTGCCGCTCGGCGTGCGGGTCGCCGATGTGGTGCCCAACCCGATTCGTGTCGCCGACTGGCCGTTTTGCGATCAGAAGGACGACTACCTGCTGTGGATGGGGAGGATGGATCCAGCGAAGGGGGCGCAGCGCGCGATCGCGGCGGCGCGAGCGGCCGGCATCTCGCTCGTGCTCGCGGGACCGATACAGCCCGGGCAGGAGGAATACTTCCGCCGCGAGATCGAGCCACACGTCGATGGCCGCAAGGTCGTCTTCGCCGGCGAGGTCGGAGGTGTACGGCGCAAGGAGCTGTTCGCGCGCGCAAAGGCGTTCCTGATGCCCATCAGCTGGCCGGAGCCGTTCGGGATGGTGATGGTGGAGGCGCTCGCATGCGGGACCCCGGTGATCGCCTTCCCCGCGGGGGCTGCGAGCGAGATCGTGATAGACGGCGAGAACGGCTTCCACGTCAACGATGCTCAGGCGATGGCCCAGGCCACTCGATCGCTTGCGAGCATCGACCCGGCGCGCTGCCGCGCGAGCGTGGCGTCGCGATACGACGCGACGGTCGTCGCCGAAGGCTACGAGGACGTCTATGACCGCGCGATCCGCTCGGCGGCGGGCACGGTCCCGCGGTTTGCCGGGCGCGGCCAACCCCCGTCTCGGGGCGAGGGCGTGGACCGGACCGCGCGCCGCGGTGCCGGCCCATCGATGCTGCAGCCGGCAAGTTGAGCGGACATGGCGACGGACCCCAACGCGCCAGCGACCGCGATCGCCTCCGCGCGGCGCGACCGCGTGCAGGCGCGACGTGAGGCGGCGTGCGCGATCCAGCTCGCGGCACGATCGCTGGCCGTCGAGCCGGGCGCGCTGAGCGCGGCTGCCTACCGAGCGTTCTGCGCCGGTCGAGACGAGCCGGACCTGCCCTCATCGCTCGCGATCAGCGTCCTGTTCGTCGGCTGGCAGCGTGCGTGCGAGCAGGTCGCGGCGCTGACCCACGACGAGGTCGACGTCGAGGCAGACGTCGTGCGCACGCTGTACGGGGATCCGTCGCGCCGCCACCGCGCTTACGCGACCGCCGGCCACGCTCGCACGGCGAAATCGGGCAAGGGCCGTGTTTGAGGGTCCGTAGCTTTCCCGCTGCCCGCGCGGGATCGTCACGATGGCAGAGGCGCTCCGGTGGCTTACGTTTGCTCGGGCGATGACAGCGATCGAGGTCGACAGCCTGTTCAAGAGCTATGGGTCAGTGGACGCTCTGCGCGGTGTCAGCTTCCAGGTCGAGGACGGGGAGGTGTTCGCGCTGCTGGGCCCCAACGGGGCGGGCAAGACCACGACGCTCGAGATCCTCGAGGGTCACCGGCGCCGCAGCGGCGGGCGCGTGTCGGTGCTCGGCCTCGATCCCGAGCTCGGCGGGCGCACGCTGCGCGAGCGGATCGGGATCGTCCTGCAGTCGGCCGGCCTCGACGGCGAGCTGTCGGTACGCGAGGTGCTCTCGCTCTACGCGGGCTGCTATCCGCGCGCGCTGCCGGCAGATGACGTGATCGAGCTGGTGGGCCTCGGGGACAAGCGCGGCGCGCGTGTGAAGACGCTGTCGGGCGGCCAGCGTCGGCGGCTCGACCTGGCGCTCGCGCTCGTCGGCGACCCCGACCTGATCTTTCTCGACGAGCCCACGACGGGATTCGACCCGGGAGCGCGGCAGGGCGCCTGGCGGCTGATCGAGAGCCTGCGTGCGCTGGGTCGCACGATCGTGTTGAGCTCGCACTACATGGACGAGGTCCAGCATCTCGCCGACCGGGTGGTCGTGCTCGCGGGTGGGCGGATCGTCGCCGAGGGCAGCCCGGACATGCTCGGCGGGCGCGCGCCGCACGAGACGGTGATCAAGTTCCGTCTGCCGAGCGCGCACGGCGTTGCCGAGCTGCCGGCCGAGGTGCGCGACCTGGTCGAGTTGTGTGACGGCGAGCTGGTCCTGCGGACGGCGGATCCGACCCACGTGCTGGCGCGGCTGTGCAACTGGGCGATCGACAGTGGGCTCGAGCTCCGCGGGCTGGAGGTCGTGGGCCCCTCGCTCGAAGACATATATCTGCAGCTGACGGAGGCCGACCGCGATGTCGGTGGCTGAGGACCGTCGCGCGCCTGCCCGGCGCCCGTCCGTGTCACGGCTGCTCGGCGCGCAGGTCGTCTACCAGCTGCGGGTGCTCGTGCGCTCTCCGATTGGATCGTTCGCCACGCTCGTGATCCCGCTGATGGTGCTGCTCGCGGTCAACCTCCTGTACCGCGGCACCCACCTCTCCAGCCGCGGCGGGATCGCCTACGCGCAGTTCTTCACGCCGGCGATGGTCGCCTTCGCAGTGGTCAACGCCTGCTACATGAGCGTGATCTCCGCGACGAGCCTCGCGCGCGACGAGGGCATCCTCAAGCGGCTGCGAGGCACACCGCTGCCGCCGTGGATCTACATGACCGGCCGGCTCGTCTCGGCGGGGCTCGTCGCGCTGATCTCGGCGGTGGTCGTGGTCGCCGTCGGTGCGGGCGTGTATGGCTTCGAAGTGGTCTGGAGCGCCGTGCCGGCAGCGCTGCTGGTCCTGGCGGTCGCCATGTTCTGCTTCAGTGCGCTTGGACTTGCGGTGACGGTGCTGGTGCCCAGGGCCGACTCCGCGCTCCCGGTCGCGTGGGGGACGATCCTGCCGCTGTGCTTCATATCCGACGTGTTCATGCCGATCGACAGCGCCCCGCACTGGCTGCGGGAGACCGCGTCGTTCTTTCCGCTGCGCCCGTTCGCCGACGACCTCGAGAGCCTGTTCAACCCGATCCAGGGAAGCTCGGCGCTGCACTGGCAGCACCTGGAGGTGCTGCTCATCTGGGGTGTCCTGGCGGCCGCGTTCGCGCTCTTCACGTTCCGCTGGGAGCCCGGCTCACCGGGCTCGCGCCGGCGCGGGTCGCAGCCGCGAGCGGTGTTTGCGGTCAACCGCGTGCGGGGGATGTTCGAGCGAGCGGCTGAACGCCCGGCGCGAGTGCGGTCTGATGATGCGCCGAAGTGAGCCCCGCGGGACACGCCCGAGCGAGCCGCGCGGGCGGGCGGGTGCGCATCGGCGGGCACGCGAGCGGGGCGTCGTGGTCCCGCTGTACGCGCTCGTCCGATTCCTGCTGACACCGGCGCTCAGGCTCTGGTTTCGAGTGCGCATCTCCGGGCGCGAGCACGTCCCGGCACATGGCGCGGCGATCATCGCGCCGAACCACAAGAGCTTCCTGGACGCGTTCTTCGTCGGCATCGCGACGCGTCGCCATGTGCGCTACATGGCCAAGGCGGAGCTGTTCAAAGGCCCCTCGGGCTGGCTGCTCCTGCGCCTGGGTGCCTTTCCGGTGCTCCGCGGCGAGGCGGACGCTGAAGCGCTGGAGACCGCCAGGCTGATCCTCGAGCAGGGCGGCGTGCTCGTCGTCTTTCCCGAGGGCACCAGGGTGGAGGACCCCCACGCGCTCGGCGCTCCCCACCACGGCGCCGGAAGGCTCGCGCTGATGACCGGCGCGCCGATCGTCCCGGCCGCGATCGCGGGCACGCAGCGGCTGTGGCTCGGGCCGCTGCCCAAGCCTCGTCGGGTGCAGGTCGCGTTCCTTGCAGCGATCGACCCAGCGCGGGTCGCAGATCACGCGGACGCGCTCAGCGAGCTGGTCGACCACGAGCTGTGGCCGGCCGTGCAGCGCGAGTATGGGCGCGAGCTCGCACGTCCTGGCCTGATCCTGGCCGCGCTCGCGGCGATCGGGCTCGGCGGTGGCCTGTTGGCTCGTCGCCGGGCGCGGGCCGAGACGCACCTGCTCGGCATCGTCGAGCCGCTGAAGCTGAGACGGCGCAAGTCCCGCAAGCGCGCGCTGGCGCGTCTGCGCAGACTCAGGGCGCCACGCGGCGGCGGGTGAGCAGGCGCAGGCGCGCGGCCTCCTCGCGTTCGGCCTCCTCGAGGCTCAGCTCGAGCGTGGCCAGCTCGGCCTCCTGGCGGGGAATCAAGCGTCGCTCGATCGCGCGCGCGCGTCGGGCGACGGTGGAGAGCTCGTGCGAGACCCGTTCGAGCGCGATCTGCGCGGCCGCCTGCTCGGCGGCGGCGCGGGTCGCCCGGCGGTGGGCGAGCGCGGCGTAGTGCAGCGCGGAGCTCCCGCCCAGCGAGGAGATCGAGGGCGCGGGACCCTGCTCGAGGGCGGCGATGCGCGGTCGCAGGATGCCCATCAGCGACTCCCAGACGACCGTCAGCTCGGCGGGGCGCTGGGTGTAGGAGGCGATGCGCGCGATCTCGCCGGCGTCGTCGAGCAGCGCCGAGCGGGCGAGCCAGAGCTCGGCCTCGGCGACCGCCTGTGTCCACTCCGTGGCGGTCGTCGCAGCCGCGTCGCGCAGCCGGCGCTGCTCGGCCAGCAGCGCCTGGCGCTTGCGTGAGAGCAGGTCGGCGCCACGGCGCGCGACCGCGAGCCGCCGGCGCAGCACGAGCCGCGCCGCCTTACCCGACGTGCCCGTGCTCGGCATCGAGCTCCTCCCCTCGGTAGCGTGCGGCGAGGGTCTGGCGGCTGATCATCGTCAGCTCGGCGGCCGGCAGCCGCGAGGCGACCTGCCAGCCGAGGTCGAGCGTCGCCTCCACGGTGCGGGCCTCCTGCCGGCCCTGGCTGAGGAACTCGCGCTCTAGCGCTGTGCGAAACGCGAGCAGGCGCTGGTCGGCGGCGGGCAGCGCGTCGGCTCCGACGATCTCCGCGAGTTCGGCCGCCTGCAGCGCGCGGGCCGTCAGCGAGTACAGCTGGTCGGAGAGCTCGAGATGATCCTCGCGCGTCAGCCGGCCCCCGGCGCCACGGCGCATCAGGCGCGAGAGCGAGCCCATCAGGTCCAGCGGCGGGTAGACGCCGCGGGTGTGCAGATCGGTCGCGAGCACGAGCTGGCCCTCGGTGATGTAGCCGGTCAGATCTGGCACGGGATGGGTGATGTCGCCGGCGGGCATCGTCAGCACCGGCACCAGCGTCACCGACCCGCGGCGGCCGCGCATGCGACCGGCGCGCTCGAACAGCGAGGCGAGGTCGCTGTACAGGTAGCCCGGGTAGCCGCGCCGCGTGGGGACCTCCCCGCGGGCGGCCGACACCTGGCGCAGCGCCTCTGCGTAGTTGGTGATGTCTGCCAGCAGCACCAGCACGTGCCGATCGCACTCGAAGGCGAGGTGCTCGGCGACCGTCAGAGCCAGCCGCGGTGTCATCAGGCGCTCGACGACCGGGTCGTCGGCCGTGTTGACGAACATCACCGTCTCGCGCTCGCCGGCGCGCGTCTCGAGCGTCTCACGCAGCGAGGCGGCGTCCGCGTGCGTCACCCCGAGCGCCGCGAACACGACCGCGAACGGCTCGCCTGCGACGTTGGCCTGGACCGCGATCTGCGCGGCGAGCTCCAGGTGCGGAAGCCCGCCGACCGAGAAGATCGGCAGCTTCTGGCCGCGCACCAGCGTCGCGAGCCCGTCGATCGCGCTGATGCCGGTGATGATCGGCTCGCTGGGCGGGACACGCACGGCGGGGTTGATCGGCGTGCCGTTGATCTCGCGGCGCCGACTGCTGAGGATCGGGGGGCCTCCGTCGAGCGGCTGGCCGCGGCCGTCGCACACACGGCCGAGCCAGTCCTCGGTGATCGGCACGCTCATCGGGCCGCCGCCGAACGCGGTGCGCACCCCGTCCAGGCGCATGCCCGCCGTGCCCTCGAGCACCTCGACGATCGCGTGGTCGAGCGAGACGTCCAGGACGACGCCGTGGCGCACGTCGCCGTCGGCCAGCCGGATCTCGGCGACCTCGTTCCAGCCGATGTCCTGCACGCCCTCGATGACGATCAACGGCCCGCGAATCGAGGTCGTCGAGCTGTACTCGATCGGCTGCGGCTCCAGCCGCGCCGGATCCTCCCGGTGCTCCTCGCCCGGCACGCGCGCCGCCGTCATCGCAGCTGCCCGATGCGGCGCTGGATCTCGGCTCCCAGCCGCGCGACCGCATCGACGTCGTCGGCGGGGCACTCGTCGCGCACGCGCGCGACGTCGGACAGGTCGAGCGCTTCGATGCGCTCGATCGCGGTGCCCTCGCCCGCCGACGCGAGCAGCGCTCGCTGGATGTCGAGCACAAGCGCGAGCAGCGCGGCCTGCTTGGCGGGAGCGCAGTAGCGATCGTTGAGACTCAGCGCGCTCTGCTGGAGGACCCCCTCGCGCAGCAGCCGGGCGGAGATCAGCGTGACGCGCTCGGGCCCGGGCAGGCTCTCGACGCCCGTCAGCTGCGCGACCGACTCGATCCTGTCGGCGTCCAGGAGCAACTGCAGGGCTTCGCGCCGGCGCCCTGCCCAGTCCTCGTCGCCCTCGGCGGCCTCGAAGGCCGCGATCGCTTCGGCGTCGCGCGAGGATGAGTCGGTCCAGCTGATCGCCGGGTGATGGCGGGCGTAGGCGAGCTGGCGGTCGAGCGACCAGACGGCCCGCACGAACCGCCGCGTGTGCGCCGTGACCGGCTCGGCCAGGTCGCCGCCTGGGGGAGAGACGGCGCCGAGGATCGTGACCGACGCCTGCGCGCCGGACAGCGTCTGAAAGCGCCCGGCGCGCTCGTAGAATGCGGCCAGCGTCGAGGACAGCTCCGGCGGATAGCCCTCCTCGGCGGGCAGCTCCTCGGTGCGTGCCGCCGACTCGCGCAGCGCCTCGGCCCAGCGCGAGGTCGAGTCGGCGATGACGACCGTGTCATAGCCCATGTCGCGGTAGTGCTCGGCGACCGTGACACCGGTGTAGATGCTGGCCTCGCGCGCCAGCAGCGGCATGTTCGAGGTGTTGACGATCGTGACGGTGCGCTCCATCAGCCGCTGGCCGCTGCGCGGGTCCTCGAGCTCGGCGAAGTCCTCGAGCAGCTCAGCGAGCTCGTTGCCGCGCTCGCCGCAGCCGACGTAGACGATCACTTCGGCGTCGCACCACTTCGCGATCTGCTGGAGCAGCAGCGTCTTGCCCGTGCCGAACCCGCCCGGCACCCCCGCGGTGCTGCCCTGGCAGAGCGGGAACAGCAGGTCGACGACGCGCTGCCCGGTGATCAGCGGCCGGCCGGAGGGCAGGCGCCCGGCGGCCGGCAGCGGCTGGCGCACGGGCCATGTGTGGGCCAGCGTGATCTCGTGTCCGGCGACGGTCGCGATCGTCTCGCCGACCGTGACCTCGCCCTCATCGGCGATCGTCTCGACCCTGCCGGCGAGCTCGTGCGGCACGAGCACGCGGTAGGTGATCGCGCCGGTCTCGGGCACCGTGCCCAGGACGTGGCCGGCCTCGACCTCCTCGCCTGCGCGGGCGCTCGGGGTGAAGCGCCAGCGCCGCTCGGGATCGAGCGCGCCGGTGAGGGTCCCCGGCTCCAGCCACGGACCGGCGTCCTGCAGCCGCCGCAGCATGCCGTCGAAGACGCCGCCGAGCAGGCCGGGACCCAGCTCGGCGCTGAGCGGGCGCCCGGTTGCCAGCACCGCCTCGCGCGGGCGCAGCCCGGAGGTCTCCTCGTAGACCTGCACGGTCGCGCTCTCGCCCGCCAGCGACAGCACCTCTCCCGCCAGGCGGCGCGATCCAACGGTCACGAGTTCGGCGACGCGCAGGCCGCGCCCCCCCGCGACCTCGACGAGCGGCCCGTTCACGCGGGTGACCGTGCCGGCGCTCAACTCCACAACGCCGCCACCTCGTCGTCGAGCTGGGCCAGGCAGCGCTTGACCTGGGTCGAGAGCGAGTAGTCGATCTGACGCCCCGGAGCGTGGGCGATGATTCCGCCGCCAGGCGCGTCGGTGATCTCGACGTCGGCTCCCAGGCGTCGCCGCGCGTCGCCGATCAGCCGCTCGGTCGCCGCCCGGTAATCCTCGCGGCGCCTCGACGCCTGCTGGGTTACGTCGCGGGCGACGGTGGCGTAGACCTCCCGGCGCGCCGACAGCAGCAGCTCGTGCGCGCTGCTGCGCGCGGCGGAGAGCACGCGCCGCGCGTCGTCGTCGGCGATCCGGCGGGCAGTGGCGAGCGAGTCCTCGCGCAATTGCTGCGCGCGCTCGCGGGCCGCGGTGAGCGCGGCGGCGCTGCGCTCCTGTGCCTGGGCGCGCAGGCGCTCGGCCTCCGCGTGGGCGTCGGCCAGCGCTGCGCTGCGAAGCGACGCCCACGGATCCACCTGCGCGGACGCACACGTCGCGGCCGCCGGCGCGCGGGGCGAGCGTCTCAACGGAGCAGCTCCACCCACAGCCGCCGCGGGGCGCTCGCCAGCTCGTGGCGCAGACCCTGGGCGGCGGCGGGCGTGAGGATCACGAGGCCGACCTCGGCATCGAGCGCCTCCCACGCGGCGCGCGTCGCGGTCTCATCCGCGGCCGCGACGACGCTGACCCCCGCCAGCGCGAAGCCGCGGACCCGCTGCTCCTCGCCGATCGCCACGACCGTGCTCATACCTTGCCGATCAGGATCACGGCGATGATCAGCCCGTAGATCGCGATCCCCTCGGCAAGTCCGACGACGACCATCGTGCGGCCGAACATCTCCGGCTTCTCGGAGATCGCCGCAAGCGCCGCCGAGCCGGTGTAGGCGACGGCCACGCCGGCACCGATCGACGACGCCCCGACCGCGATCCCCGCGCCGATGAACGCGCCGCTCTGGCCGCTGGAGGACGTCACCGTGGCCGCGCTCGCCGGCTCGGCGACCCCGAGCGCGAGCAGCCCGAGGACGGTGAGGGCGCTGAGGGCCAGCAACCCGTTGAAGGCGATCAGCCGCCGCGCGCCGCGCGCGACGTCCCTGCGCAGGATCATCTGGCAGAGCAGGGCGCCCGCCGTTGCAACCGGCAGTCCGAGTAGTAGGAACATCGTCATGGTGCCTCCTCATCAGCCAGGAGCGGGATGCTCCAGGGTCGAAACGGACGTCCCTCCTCGACGAACACGCGCGAGAAGAGCTCGTAGTACTCCAGGCGCAGGGCCTGCACCCCCACGACGAGAGCCTCGAGCGCAAAGGCCAGCGCGCTCCCGAGCACGAACAGCAGGGCGGCCGCCAGATAGCCGGCTGCGCCCCCGGCGAGCGCGCGCGTGCCATTGACGACGACCTCGCCGATGGCGGCGTGCATCAGGCCGAACGCCGCCAGGCGCGTGAACGACAGCACGTTGGAGCCGGTGCGCAGCAGCGCGTCGAACAGCTCGATCAGCCGCTGCAGCACACCCAGGGCTCCGCGGGGAGAGTCGGCGCGGAAGCCGGCGTACAGCAGCGCCGCTCCCAGCGCCAGAAAGGCCGCGCCCGCCACCGCGAGGGCCGGTACGTACGCGAGCCCGAGCACGAGCAGCACGCCGCCGATCAGCACGAGCAGGCCGGCGATGCCGGAGGGGGCCAGCAGCGCCGCGCGGCGCCCGTGCTCGCGCAGGCGATTGACGACGCCGAGCGCGTGAGCGCCGAGCAGCAGCACGATCCCGATCGCAGCGCCGATGAGCAGCAGCGTCGTCGGGTGATCGAGCGGCTTCAGCCACAGCACCGGCAGGATCCCGGTCGGCCCGAAGAACTCGCCGTAGAGCAGGCCGAACACGACCGCGCAGGCGCCCGCCACAGCGGGGAACGGCCACAGCCGCCGCGCCGCCGCCAGGCGCGGGTGGCGGGCGTGGCGCAGCAGCAGGGCGGCGGCGATCAGCAGCAGCCCGTCGCCGGCGTCGCCGAACATCATCCCGAACATGAGGAAGAAGATCGGCGCGGCGAACGGCGTCGGGTCGACGTCGCCGTAGGGGACGGCGCCGTAGGTCTCGACCAGCAGCCTGAACGGACGCGCTACGCGCACGGGCTCCAGCAGCGTCGGTGGAGTCTCACCAGGTGGGAGCGCGAGCTCGACGACGCCGGCGCCGACGGCGGACAGGCGCTCGCGCAACGCGCTCAGCTCGTGCTGGGGGGTCCACCCGGCGAGCAGCGCGAAGCCGCCGTGGGCGACAGCTCGCTCGGCGCGCTGGTGCAGGGCGACCTCGCCTGCGAGCAGCTCTCGAGCTTCGCGGCGCTCGAGCTCGGCCACCGCCGGCGCC
The DNA here is from genome assembly GCA_050012835.1 of Solirubrobacteraceae bacterium. GTDB lineage: Bacteria > Actinomycetota > Thermoleophilia > Solirubrobacterales > Solirubrobacteraceae > Palsa-744. The sequence goes on from JBEKGK010000007.1 coordinate 24,168, forward strand.
CGCCGGTGCAGGCGCGGCTGCGACGCCTCAGCCAGTCTCCCCGCTTTGCGCTCCAGGCGTCGCAATGCCTCGACCGCCTCGCCGGCGGCCGGTGCGAGCGCGCCGCTCAGCTCGACGGTGCCGGCGTCCGCCACCTCGGCGAGCGCGTCGCGCAGTCGTGGCGGCGCGGCCACGATCGCGACTCTGCGCATGCGCGCGGGGACCAGCGTCTCAGGCCGCGGCATCCACGCGCTCCCGCATTCGTCGGCTGCCGCCGAGCGCCGCGATCGCCAGCGCCTGGCCCGCTCGCCGCGCGTCGGCTGCGAGCAGCGCGACGGTCCCGACCACCAGCGCCGGCGAGCCGACCGGGCTTCGCATCAGCGCCTGCGCGTCGTCCTCGACGCGCCGCCACCAGGCCAGCTCGGCGCGCCACAGCTCCTCGGGCCGCTCCACCTCGCGCAGCACCCAGCCGATCCTCGCGGGCAGGCGCGCGGCGAGCTCAGGCACGCTCGTCGCCGACAGCCAGCTCGCGCTCACTCCCGGCAGCGCCAGCAGCCGCGGCGGGTCCTCGCCGCCCAGCAGCAGCTCGCGTGCCACCAGCAGCGCCACCGCCGCCTGCGCCCACTCGCTGGCCGCGCCCGCGTGGTTGATGACGCGCCGCGCCCAGCCGGCGCGCAGCGCCAGGTGCAGGGCGAGCGGCTCTTCGCTGGCCGGCTCTCCCCACGGCGAGGTGGCGAGCGCCGCGCGGACCTCCGCAAGGCTGCGTGTCGGCTCGACGCGGGGCCACACGGTGGCGAGGCCGCCGAGCTCAAACGGCGGCGGGGAGCTCGCGCCGGTGAGGATCCAGGCGATGTGGTGCTCGATGTTGACGAGCTCATACCAGGCGGCGAGCGCGCGCAGCAGCACGGCGCCATCCGGCGGCAGCCAGCCGGCGAGGATGCGCAGGTGCCACAGCGCGGTCGCGGCGACGGCGCGCTGCGCGGGCGCGAGTTCCCGCGCCGCGCCGAGCTCGCGGCCGTAGGGACTTGCCAGCAGCAGCCGCTGGGCCGCGGCGAAGGAGCTCTGCGCGGCCAGCCCGCGGGCGGGCTCCTCGCCCAGGCGGCGCTCGAGCAGCAGCCTGCCGCGCACCGTGCCCGCGATCCACTCGGCGCTCAACCGGCCCCCCGTACGAGCAGCCCCAGCACGTCCTCGACGACTGTCGGCGTGCGCTGCGCAGCCCGCTCGCGCAGGCGCGCCGCCTCCGAGCTGGCGTCCGCGAGGATCGCCCGCGCCTGGAGCTCGGCCGCCTGCCGGCGCTCCCGCCGCTGGCGATCCGCCTCGAGCAGCGCCTCGCGGGTAGCCCGCTCAACGATTCGCTCGGCCTCCTGCTGACCGTCATGCTCGATCGCTTCCGCCTGCGACCGGCCCGCACGCACGATCGTGGCGGCTTCGGCGTCGATCTCGTCGAGCCGGCCGAACAGGGGCCCCAGCTCGGCAGCGACGTCGGGCTCCACCGCGGGCACGCCCACAGCCGCGGCCGCGCGCCCCGGCGGCTGGCGGCGGCGGCGCAGCCGGTCGAGGAGCTCGGCCAGAGGCGTCATCGGCAGGGAGGTTACGCGTCCGTGCCGGCGCCTCGCGGCTGCGCCGCGAGGAGATAGGCGACCGCGTCGTCGAGCGTGGAGAGCTTCGGGTAGTCGCGCTCGGGAATCTCGATCCCGGTCTGCTCGTGCACCTTGACGAGCACGTTCAGGAAGTCGATCGAGTCGATGTCCAGCTGATCGGCCAGATCCGTCTGGGGATCGATCGCGGCCGGGTCGACGTCCGGGGCGACCTCGGTCAACGCCCGGATCAGGACGGCGTGCAGCTCCTGCTCGTTCATAGCTCCTCCGGCTTCTGCAGTTGACGGTCGATCAGTGTGAGAAAGCGGCTTCCGGCGTGGCCGTCGCTCGCGCGATGGTCGGCTGCGAGCGTCGCGGTCACGATCGGCCGCGCGCCGATCATCCCGTCCGCGGCCCACGGTCGCTCGAGGACGGCGCCAAAGCCGACCAGCGCAACCTGCGGCGGGTAGATCACGCCGTGCACCAGTTCGACTCCCTGCTCGCCCAGGTTCGTCACGGTGATCGTCGGGTCGGACATCTCCGAGCCGCGCAGCCTGCCGGCTCGAGCCCGCGTCACGAGGTCGCGCAGACCTGCCATCAACTCGTCGAGGCTGCTGCGGTCGGCGTCGTGCAACGCCGGCGCGACCAGGCCGCCGCCGCGCAGCGAGATCGCCACACCGAGGTGGACGCCCTCGGCCGGGCGAAACGCCTCGTCGACCCAGAAGCCGTTCAGCGCCGGCGTCGCGGCGGCCGCCCTGGCCGCGGCGCTCAGCAGCAGCGCTGAGGACAGCAGCCGCTCGGCGAGCGGCCGCCGGAGGTTCTCCTCCGCCAGCCAGGCGAGCGCCCGGCTCATGTCGATCTGGGTCTGCAGGTAGTAGTGCGGTATCTCCCGCTTGGAGCGCGCCATCAGCGCTCCGATCGCCTGGCGCATCGCCAGCGCACGGTCGCCGGGCTCCCCGGCCGGTGCGGCCGGTGGCGAGGGCGGGGGGGCCGGCGCGCCGCTCGCCGCCGGACCCGGTGCAGCCGGTGCAGGCGCAGCGGGCGCGGGTGCGGCCAGCGCGGGCGCGGCCGGTGTGACGGCGCCCGCCGCGGCGTGCTCCACGTCGGCCCTGGTGATCGCCCCAGCCGGTCCGCTGCCCGCGACCGCGGCCAGGTCGACGCCGAGCTGCTCGGCCACGCGTCGTGCGAGCGGCGAGGCCCGCAGACGGTGCTCCTCGAGCGGCTGCGGCGGCGCGGGCACGGCGAGGTGCGGTGCGGGCGCGGGGTGCGCGGGCGGTGCGGCCACAGGCGGTGCGGCCACAGGCGGCGCGGGCGCGGGGGGTGCCGACGCGGGGGGCGCGGACGTCACGGTGAGGGGCGCGCGCGCTCGCGGTGCCGCCGCCGTGGCCTCGCCCCCGGCGGCGCGGACGGTCGCAAGCGCAGTCCCGACGGGCACCCGGGTGCCCTCGGCGACGAGCAGCTCGTCGATCACGCCGTCCTCGAAGATCTCGACTTCGATCTCGGCCTTGCTCGTGTCGACGACTGCGACGATGTCACCGCGCTTGACCTCATCGCCGGGCTTCACGCGCCATTCGAGCAGGGTGCCGGAGGTCATGTCGGCGCCGAGCGACGGCATCAGGAAATCAGCCACCGGCGCCCACCATCCGCTGGGCCTCGGCGACTACGGTGCTCGCCTGCGGCAGCGCGGCCTGCTCGAGATGCTGGGCGTATGGGATCGGGACCTCCGCCGAGCACACGCGGGCGACGGGGGCGTCGAGCTCGTAGAAGGCCTGCTCCATGATCCGCGCGCTGACCTCCGCGGCGAGGCTGCCCGAGCGCCAGCCCTCATCGACGATCACGGCCCGGTGGGTCCTTGCGAGCGACTCGATCACCGTCGCGTCGTCGAGCGGACGCAGCACCCGCAGGTCGATCACCTCGGCCTCGATGCCGGCTCCGGCGAGCTCATCGGCGGCCTCCATTGCAGTCGCCAGCGTCCCCCCGTAGGCGATCAGCGTCACGTCGGCGCCGGTGCGGCGGATGGCGGCGCGCTCGATGTCGACGGCGCCGGCGTCGGCGGGCAGCTCGCCCTCCATGTTGTAGAGCGAGCCGTGCTCGAAGATCAGCACGGGGTTTGGATCCTCGAGCGACGGCGCGAGCATCCCACGGGCGTCGGCGAGCGTCGCCGGGGCCAGCAGCCTGAGGCCGGGGATGTGGGCGAGCCAGCCCTCGAGGCTGTGGGAGTGCTGGGCGGCGACCTGGCGCCCGGCACCGGTCGTCATGCGGATCACGAGCGGGATCGAGAACTGGCCGCCGGACATGTGCGTGATGGTGGCGGCGTTGTTCATGATCTGGTCGAGCGCCAGCAGGCAGAAGTTGACGGTCATCACCTCGACGATCGGGCGCATGCCCCCCATCGCGGCCCCGATCCCGGCACCGACGAACGCAGACTCCGACAGCGGCGTGTCGCGGATCCGCTCAGGCCCGAACTCCTCGAGCAGGCCTTTGGAGACGCCGAAGCAGCCGCCGTACGCGCCGACGTCCTCGCCCATCAGGAACACCCGCTCATCGCCGAGCAGCGCCTCGCGGATCGCCTGGCGCATGGCCTCGCGGTAGGTGAGCGTGACCGCCGCCGGGCTGCTCATGGCTGAGTCGGCTCCGCGTGGGTGGGCGCCGGTTGTGCTGGCTCCGGGTGGGCGGGCTCCCAGTAAACGAACCGCTCGAGGTCCTCCACCGGCTCCAGCGTGCCCGACTCCGCGAAGGCGATCGCGTTCTCGACCTCCTGCGCGACTGCGCGCTCCAGCCCAGCCAGATCGTCGTCGCTGAGCATGTCGCCCTCCTGGAGAGCCCTGGTCAGCGCGGCGATCGGGTCGTGCTCCTTCCAGTGCTCGATCTCATCCTTGGAGCGGTAAAGGTCCGGGTCATACATCGAGTGCGCCCGGAAGCGGTAGGTGCGCAGCTCGAGGAAGCACGGCATTCCGCCGCGGACCTCGGCCGCGGCCCTGCGCGCGGCGTGCTCGACGGCGATCACGTCCATCCCGTCGACGCTCCACGCGGGCATCTCGTAGCTCGCGGCCTTCAGGGCGAGCTCGGTCTCGGACTCGTAGCGCTCGATCGCGGTGCCCATCGCGTAGAGGTTGTTCTCGCAGCAGAACAGCACCGGCAGCCGCCACACGGCGGCGAGGTTCATCGACTCGTGGAACTCGCCCTCGGCGACCGCGCCGTCGCCGAAGAAGCATGCGGTCACGCGCTCGCGCCCCTGCAGCTTGTCTGCGAGCGCCAGGCCGAGCGCGAGTGGCAGCCCGCCGCCGACGATCGCGTTGCCGCCGTAGAAGCGGGTGGCGGCGTCGAACAGGTGCATCGACCCGCCGCGGCCGCGTGAGCAGCCCTCGAGCTTTCCGTACATCTCGGCCATGATCGCGCCTGCGGACACCCCGCGCACGAGCGCGTGGCCGTGCTCGCGGTAGGTCGCCACGATCGCGTCCTCAGGCCCCAGAGCCTCCATCACGCCCGCGGCTACGGCCTCCTCGCCGATGTACAGGTGCATGAAGCCGCGGATCTTCGCCGCGCTGTAGAGCTCCACGCACTTCTCCTCAAAGCGGCGTACTCGCAGCATCTGGTGCAGCAGGTGCAGGCCGTGGTCGCGCTCCAGCGGCTCGTCCACGCTCATGAATCCGGCTCCAGCGTCGAGACGTCGCCCTCGGGCAGGCCGAGCTCGCGCGCCTTCAGCAGGCGGCGCATGATCTTGCCGGAGCGATTGCGCGGCACGCTGGCGACGAAGTCGATCTCGCGCGGCGCGACCGCCGCCCCGAGCCGCTGGCGGGCGAAGCCCAGTAGCTCTTTGCGCAACTCCTCGCCCGGCTCTTGGCCCGGGGCCAGCGACACGAACGCCTTGACGATTTCCCCGGCCACCGGGTCGGGCTTGCCGATCACGCCCGCTTCGGCGACGGCGGGGTGGGCGAGCAGCGCGCTCTCCACCTCGAACGGGCCGATCAGGTGCCCCGCCGACTTGATCACATCGTCGCCGCGGCCGACGAACCAGAAGTAGCCGTCGGCGTCGCGCCGCACGAGGTCGCCGCTCAGATACCAGCCGCCGGCGAAGCAGCGCTCGTAGCGCGCCTGCTCGCCGAGGTAGCCGCGGAACATCGACGGCCAGCCCGGGCGCAGCACCAGCTCGCCCTGCTCATCCGGCTCGCGCACAAGCTCGAGGCCGCCGTCATCGGCGAGCAGCGGCCGGCCTTCGGCGTCGCGTCGCGCGACCGCTGCCTCGATCCCCGGCAGCGGGCGGCCCATCGACCCGGGCCGGACGTCCATCGAGCGGTAGTTGGCGACCATGATCCCGCCGGTCTCCGTCTGCCACCAGTTGTCGTGGATCGGCATGCCGAACGCCTCCTCGCCCCACAGGACCACCTCGGGGTTCAGCGGCTCGCCGACGCTGGCGATGAAGCGCAGCGCGCTGAGGTCGTACTCGTGGGCGACCTCGGCGCCGATGCGCATCAGCATCCGCAGCGCCGTCGGCGCGGTGTACCACACGCTCACCCGCTGCTCCTGGAGGATCGTGTACCAGCGGTCGGCGTCGAAGTCGGCCTCGTCGATGACGCTGGTGACGCCCAGCGTCAAAGGGGCGATGATCCCGTAGGAGGTACCGGTCACCCAGCCCGGATCGGCGGTGCACCAGAACACGTCGCCGGGGTGCAGATCGAGCACGATGCGCCCGGTCGCACGGTGCGCCACGACCGCCTCGTGCACATGGACCGCCCCCTTAGGCGCACCCGTGGTGCCGCTCGTGAAGTGCAGCAGCGCCATATCCTCCACGGCGGTGGCGGCGACCTCGTACGTGTCCCCGGCGGCAGCCATCAGCCGCTTGAAGTCCTGCACGTCGGGGATCTCCGCGATCTCCGCCTCGTCTCCCACCAGCAGCACGTGCGCGAGGTCCGGCAGGCGCTCGCGCAGCTGCGCGACCTTGCGCTCGTACAGCACCCGCGTCGTGACGAGCACCCGCGCGTCGCCCAGCGCCAGCCGCTGCTCGATCGGCTCGGGCCCGAAGGCCGAGAACAGCGGCGAGAACACGCTGCCGTGCTTCAGCGTCCCCAGCGCCGCCACGTACAGCTCGGGGATCCGCCCGCTGAGGACGAACACGCGCTCCCCGCGCTGCACGCCGAGCGTCTCCAGGACGTTGGCGAAGCGGGCGGTCTCGCGTCGCAGCTCCGCGTAGGTGATCTCGCGCGCGCCCCCGTGCCTGCCGAGGCAGCGCAACGCGGTGGTGTCTGCCAGCGGTCCATCTGCATGTCTGTCGACGGCCTCGTGTGCGATGTTCAGGCCGCCGCCGGGCAGGCCCGCGAGCTCCGCTCGTGCCGCCGTCCACGAGAAGCTCGAGCGAGCCTCGTCGTAGTCCGGCATGTTCGGCGGAACGCCCTGCGCGTGCGAGTTCGCATCCGCGTGCCCGGATCCCCGAGCTTGGGTCACGGCTCTTTCACCCGTGGACGACACGTCCGAACCGTAGGGCATCAGCCGAAGCGCCCGCATCGGCGGTAGCTACCACTGGCGATGGGGTTTTTTACGGAGCCGGGGCGCGCCCCGCGCGAGCCACCCACGCGCTGAGCACATCCGTGCCCCAGGGGTCGGCGAAGCGGACGCGCGCCGCGAGCGTCATGTGCGACTGCGGCCGGGTGCCGTCTTCGAGGTACACGGTCCACTGCACGAGACGGTGATACAGCTCGTAGTAGGAGCCGAGTCGCGGGAACGAGCCGTTCGCCAGGACGCGGTCTCCGTGGCGCACGAGCAGGAAGCGGATGGCGGGCTCCATCGGCTGCGTGCCGACATCGAGCGGGCCGAGGCGATATTCGATCGACCGGCGCGGTTCGATCAGGCGCTCGATGCCCGCTGCAACCGCGCGGATCGGCCGGTACTCGTACACGTGGGAGTCCGGCTTGGCGGTCGCCGCGACCGCGCTGCCCACAGCGGCCACTGCGCCGAGGCTCGCCAGCGAGGCGAGCACGGCCGCGGCCGGTCTCGCCCGCGCGGGCAGCGCCCTGCGGTCGCTGCGGATGCGCCGGCGCAGCGCCCGCAGCGGCGGCCGCGACAAGCCGACCAGCCCGAGCCACAGCGCCCACGCGAGCATCAGCCACACCCAGAGGCCCAGCTCTGAGCCCCACCACATCGTGTAGCCGAGCGTTTCCGCAAGCAGTTGCGTCGACGGGTTGGAGGCCGCCTCGACGCCGATCGCCGCACACAGCCCCAGGCCGATCAGAGCGGCGGCGGCGAGATCCCACCGTCGCCTGACGGCGCCGATCAGCCCGGCCAGCGCCAGCGCCGCGAGCAGCGCGATCGTCGAATCGAGGGCGCGGCTGCTCGGCGTGGCGCGAACGTCCGCCTTGCGCTCCCACTCCGACGCGGGCACGTACAGCCACCACGGGCGGACCCCGATCGAGCGGACCACCGCGTGCCAACCCACCGTTGCGCCGAGCGTCGGCCCGCGGTGCTCGGCGGTGCGCACGATCATCGAGAGGTTCCCCGGGCTGTTCTCGATCTGATCGATCGCCGGCTCGGTCCAGCATGCCCCCGCGACCACCAGCGCCGCGAGCGCCCACGGCCAGATCCTCCTCGACGGCGACGGCGACGGCGACGGCGATTGCGACCCGCTGCCGGCGGGGCGTACGCGGCGGCGCTCCAGCGACCCGAGCAGCAGCCCGCCGAAGCCGACCGCGAGCAGCACCGCGGCGGGCGCCGCGTACATCAGATGCGTCTGCGTGACGAAGCTCGCGACGAATGCGGTGATCGGCAGCAGGCGGTGCTCGCCGCAGGCGAGCGACCAGCCGAGGAAGATCAGCAACAGGAATCCGAACAGGCCGGCTGCCGGGTTCCAGATGTCGTGCATCGCCTCGGTCGGCAGCGACTGGCACATCAGCGCGATCGCGGCCGCGGTCGCGAACATCAGGATCAGGCCGCCGCGGCGGCGCGCGAGCGCTACGCAGCCGACGATCGCGAGCGTGTCGAGGATGCCCATCGTCACCGCGATGCTCGTGACGCTGCCGAAGCGCGCCGGCAGCGCGATCAGCCAGTACAGCATCGGACCGGGGCTGTGCATGACCTGTCCGTGGATCACCAGGCCGGCCTCGGAGTACTGGCCGATCAGCGGCGTATGCGAGGTCAGGACGTCCCAGCCGCGCGTCGCGATGATCCCGTCGTCCCCTGCCGGCACCCATCCCGCGTGCACGGCCTTGATCGTCGAGTTGATCACGGGGATCGCCGCGGCGAGGCCCGCGGAGACCCACGGCACGGCTCGACGGGGCCGGCTAGGCGCCAGTTTCGCTGACAGCGATGTGCGTGACCGGCACGTCCAGCTCGCGTCGCAGACGCTCCAGCTCTCCATGCTCCTGCCAGGTCTCCTGCTCGCGCGGATGCGTGACGATGATCACCTCGTCGGCGCCGAAGTCGCGCAGCTCGTCCTCGATCGCAGTCGCAGCGCTGGGGTCGCCGACCTCGCCGCGGGCGACGATGCCCTGCTCGTGCGCCCACACAAGCGAGCGCTCCAGGCGCGTCCGGGCCTGCTCGAGCTCGCGATCGATGTCAGAGACTCCCTGGTGCAAGCGCGACGTGAGCACCGGGGCGAGGACGTCGACCTCGACGCGCTCGTGATCCTCTCCGAGTATCCGCTCGCACAGTGCCCGGCCTGAGAGCGCCTCGTTGGCGACGACCAGCACGTGGCGCTTGCCGGGCGAGGCGCCGTGAGGATGCGCCGCGGCTGTCGCCTCGCGCAGTGGCATGCGGCGATCGGGATCGGCCGCGCGCAGGTAGGCGATGGCGGCGAGTATCAGCACCAGCACGAACACCGCTACGCCCGCCAGCGGCTCGGTGAGCCAGCCGACCAGCGCCGCCACTGCAACCGCGAGCGCCCCCGCTACCGTCAACCGGAAGGCGTCTGGCTCGGATCGGATCGGCACGCGCATGGTGTCATCACACTACCCTTGGCCAGTGACAAGTCATCAGGGATAATCACGCATGAAACAGTGGGTTTCCCACCTCACATCGCAAGCGGCCGCCGCCACGTCCGGCTGAGACGCCCCGCTGGCCGGCTGCTAGCCTCGACACCTAGTGATGGGCGTCACCCGCTTCGGCCTGCAGATTCCAAGTTTCACCTTTGCGGGAGTCGCGGACGGAGATCTGTTCGACCGTGTCGTCGACATCGCCCGAGCGGCCGAGGAATCAGGCTTCGACTCGGTGTGGGTGATGGATCACTTCTACCAGATCGCGGGTGTCGGCTCGCGAACCGACCCGATGCTCGAGGCCTACACGCTGCTCGGCGGGATCGCGGCGCGAACGCGCAAGGTGAGCCTCGGCACGATGGTCACGGGCGTTACCTACCGCAACCCCGCGCTGCTCGCAAAGCAGGCCACGACTCTGGATGTCATCTCCGGCGGGCGGGCGATTCTGGGCATCGGCGCGGCGTGGAACGAGGACGAGCACATCGGCTACGGGTTCGACTACCCGCCGATCGGCGAGCGGCTGGACCGGTTGGAGGAGGCGCTGCAGATCTGCCGTGCCATGTTCGTCGAGCGGACCCCGAGCTTCAGCGGCCGCCATTACAGGATTCAGGAGGCACTCAACGTTCCCAGGCCGCTTCGCCGGGAGGGCATTCCGATCCTGGTCGGTGGCAGCGGCGAGCGCCGCACGCTCGCGCTGGTAGCCAAGTACGCCGATGCGTGCAATCTGTTCGGTGACGTGCCGACCATCCGGCACAAGCTCGAGGTTCTGGACCGCCACTGCGAAGCGGCCGGCCGGGACCCGGCGAGCATCACCAAGACCCGTCTCGGAGGCCTGGTCATCGCCGACACCGTCGAGCACGCCGAACAGAGGGGACGAGAGATGGCCAGGGCGCGTGGCATGGATGACGAGCGCTACCGCGGTTACGTGGTGGCGGGCGATCCGGACGCCGTCTGCGAGCAGGTTGACGCCTACTTCGAGGCCGGGCTGGACGGGCTCGTGTTCAACATGCACGACGCCAAGGACCTCGAGCCGGTGCGGCTCGCGGGCCAGACGCTGACCAGAGCATTCGGCTGACGCCGGCGGCCGTGTGCCGGCGTCTGGTGGTATCGGTTCAGTAATTTCCCGAGGCATCCCGTGGGCCAGGACCGGATACCGCTACGCCGCTCCCAGCGTAGCCTGCCGGTGTACGTATCGCCGATAACCCGTCGTCTGGGCCAACTCGTCTCCCCAAAAGAGGTGCTCGTGTACACGATCCTTCGCAGGCCGTCCGCCGTAGCTGTGCTCGCGCTCGCACCAGTGCTGCTTGCTGGCTGCGGCGAATCCTCCCAGGCAAAGGCCAAAGCGCAGGTGTGCTCGGCACGCACCGAAATCGCCGCGCAGGTCGCCAAGCTGGAAGGGCTGTCGATCTCCGCGAGCCTGCTCACGGATGCCACGGCGAGCGTCGAAGCGATCGACAGGAGCGTCACGCGGATCAATGACGCGGAGCCCAAGCTGGAACCGGCGGTCAAGCAACAGGTCGAAGCGGGCACGAAGAGCTTCCAGGCCGAGATGGCGGTGGTCGGCGGGGGCCTCGCACTGGCCGCCAAGGTGCCGGGCGGCATCCAAACGGCGCTGAAGTCCGTCGGGCCCGAGATCAAGGCTGCGCTGACGCAGCTCTCCGCAAGCTACAAGCAGGCCTACGCCTCGCTCAAATGCTGATGGCTGCATCTGTGCGGTGAGCGCCCGCCGGCTCGATCAGCCCATAAGAAAGAGAGCGCGAGTGCCGTACGACAGTGCGGCCCGAAGGCCGCTGGCCGGTTTGGCGGTCGTTCCTGTGCGGGAACCACTCACGCTCTCTGCCATTCATCCTGGTCGATCGCGAGCTATCGGACATCGCGGCAAACCTCGCTCGCGAGCGGGTGGTTAACCGCAGCGCAGGGCGGCCGACGGCGCGTAGCGTGGCTGTATGACGAGCGCTGGAGGGGTCCCGTGCATGCTGCGCCGACGCTCACCGCCCCGCTGGCGCATCGGTGCAAGGGCTGTGGTTGCGGTGCTCGCGGGGATGGTGGCACACGCTGGGCCGGCGGCGGGGGACGCGCAATGGCGGACGCAAACGCTGGCGCCCGCCGGCGTCGTGAGCCCGACCGCGCTCTCCTTCGACGCCGCCGGCGACGGGCTGCTCGTGTGGGCTGGCAACCCGTACGCGATGCAGCCGCCTCGGCCGTTCGATGGTGGGGAGGCGCGCGTGCCGGGCGGGGCTTGGAGCCAGACGCCGGAACTGCCGTTCACGGCGATCGAGCAGCTGCAGATGTATGGCAGCGGACGCGCGACGCTCGTGGGCTCCGAAGCGGTGACCGCGCAGGGCGGCACGCCGTCGCCGGGGTCCCCGCCGTGCTGCGCCGGCTATCCGGGCACGGTCCTGCGCGTGCGCGTGATCTACGCCGACGGCCTTGCCGACGGAACCCTCGGCCCTGTCAGGGCGCTCGATGAGAATGGCAGCGCGCCGGTGTCGGCGGCGGACGAGCGTGGCGACGCGATCGTCGCATGGGTGCACACCGGGCGCTTTCGCGTCGCCGAGCGCAGCCACGGAGGCGCCTTCGGGAAGCCGCTCGCCCTCCCCGGACGGGCGCTGGCCGGCGAGCCCTTTGCGGTCGCCCTGGACGCGCGCGGGGAGCGCGTGCTGGCCTGGATCGCTGGCCGCGATCTGTATGCGCGCGTTCGACCCGCGCGAGGTCGGTGGGGTTCTACCACGCTGGTGGCGCGCCTGCCCGTCCCCGCCAGGCCCGTCCCCACGATCAGGCTGCGCGCAGCGATCACACCGTCGGGGACCGTCGTGCTCGCATGGGAGGGCGCAGGCGCCTGCGAAGGCTGCGCGACCGCTCTGCGCGCCGGCGCGGCCTGGCACGCGCCGGTCGGGCGCGACGGGTCGACTCGGGGGGGCTGGCGGGTGTTCACGCTGGAGCGCTCGTCCATCTCGGCTGACGCGCCCGGTGGGGCCGTGGGGGAGGGCCTGGCGGGTATCGCCTCGCTCGTTGACAGCTTCGGCCACGTTTACCTCGCCTGGACGGGTGGGCTGGACGGCGCGCCGATCGTCAAGCTGGCCGAGCTCACCGCGAGCGGGATCGGCTTCTGGACGCCGCTGTCCGACTCGCTGGTGGGCGGCGCGCTCGACGATGTGACCGCCGGTCCGAACGGGGCATTGCTCGTGTCCTGGTTCGACGTGCGCCACTCGACGTCCGGCGTGGGCCCCGTCTACGCCTCGCTGCGACGCGGCAGCGGACGCTTCGAGCTCGCGGCGAGGCTCACCGGCGAAGACGTGACCGGCGGCTCGGGCCTCGTGGCGTTCCAGCCGCTGAGCGGCGAAGCGCTCGTCGTGTCAGGGGTGATCGTGGGCGGCGTGACCACACTGCAGGTCTCGAGCGACGCCGGGACTTCCCGGCGCTGAATCGGGCTGCTACGGCACGGGCCCGGATGCCGAGACACGCGCGTGTTCGGCGTGGAGGTGCTCGGGCACCTCACCGGCGACGTAGCGGCTGCCGCGCGACCAGGAGGCGGCCGCCGCGAGCAGGCAGGCGATGATCGCGAAGGCGAACGCGGCGTGCAGGCCCGAGTGGAACGGGCTGGAGATCAGCTGCGGGAAGAACGAGCGCCCCGTGACGGTGGCGGCGTTGGCGGGCGAGAGTAGGCTGAGCGCGTGCGTGCCGAGCAGCTTCTGGATCGGGTTGTAGCCGAGAAAGGCCGCGAACAGGATCGAGACCGGGGGCTGGTGGCCGACCCTTGAGGCCAGGCTCGCGGACACGCCGTGGGCCTGCAGGCCGGTGGAGAGGCTCCAGCAGCAGGAAGCTGACGGCGGCGGCGAGCATCCCGCCGGTGGCGAACGGACGCGCGCCATAGCGGTCGGACAGGTAGCCCGATGCCGGTCCGGCGATCAGGAACCCAAGGGTGAGCGGCAGCATGTAGATGCCCGCCCACAGCGGCGTCTCGGTGAAGCTGTAGCCGTGGCGGGGCAGCCAGATGCCCTGCAGCCAGATGATCAGCATGAACATCAGGCCGCCGCGCGCGACTGCGGAGAGGAAGCTCGACATCACGCCGAACGTGAACGCGCGGATGCGAAACAGCGGCAGGCGGAACATCGGCTCGACCACCCGGCGCTCGAGCACCGCGAACACGACCAGCAGTGTCGCCCCGCTGAACAGGTCGCCCAGCCGACCCAGGCTGACGACCAGCACGCTCGTGACCACCAGAAAGCCGAGGATCATCCACAGCAGGTAGAAGCTGTTGCCCGGCCCCAGCGGGTCGAGGTGGATGCCGCGGAAGATGTCCGGCATCGCGATCAGCGTGATCGACGCGTCGATCGTCGCAAGCAGCACGCCCAGCGTCGTGTTCGACAGGGCCACCCACTTGTAGCCGTCTCCCTCGAGCGCGCTGGGGGCGCCTGCCCGATTCACGCTCAGGGGGCGTGCTCGCCGCCGTCGCCGGTACCAGCGACTCGGGGCAGCACGAGCAGCGGGCAACGTGCATGACGCTCGAGGTAGTCCGAGGTGCTGCCGAGCACGAGACGCCGCACGGGCCCGTAGCCGCGCGAGCCGACCACGAGGATGTCCACGTCTTCGCTGAACGCGGCGAGCTCCTCGCCCGTGAGGCCGTATGCCGCGTGGCCCTGCACGCCGGGCATCTGCTCCATCCGGCTCTTCGCCTCCTGGACGATCGCTTCGATGCTCTCCCCGATCGTCGGCGAGATGAGCCCGCCGTAGGCGGCCGTCGGTATCGAGACCACTTCGAGCGGGTGGATCGTCGCTCCGGTTGACGCCGCCAGCTCCCGTGCCAGCGCGAGCGCCGCGATGCTCTCCTGCGAGCGGTTGTACCCGACGCCGATCTTGGCGATCGGCTCGTGGCGCTCGGCGAGGCCGACGGAGGCGATGGCGACCGCGCAGGGAGCGCCGTTGAGGGCGGCGCGCGTGTCATCGCCCAGCATCGTGCGTCCGAAGGCGCTGCGGCGGCAAGAGCCCACCACGAGCAGATCCGCGCCCTGCTCCTCTGCCTGCTGGTGAATCCCACGGCCGGGGCTCGACGCGACGACGCTCTCCAGATCCGCCTCTACGTGGGCAGCGGCGCGCTCCTGCTCGAGCAGCTTCCGCGAGTGCTCTGGATCATCGTCGAGCCCGCCGCCGTGCACGAACGCGAGGGTCAGCTTTCCGTGCGGGTCCGTCAGCCGGCGGGCAAGCGCGATCGCATCGCGCCCGCTGGGCCTGCCATCCACTCCGACGAGCACGTTCTTGAACACCATCGTCTCCTTCTCGGGATCGCAGCGTCAAGCCCGCGGGATCGACGCAGCCGGCGAGTCCAGCCCGGGCGCCAAGGCGTCCGCGGCCGACCTCGCGTCCGCGGCGGGCGCAGCCGCCGCTAGCGTGAACACGGAATCGCTGCTCGAGGGCGTCAGCAGCACGGGCACAGGCGACTCGGCGAGCATTCGGCGGACGACCGCCGCGCGTCCGCCGGCGAGGTCTTGGCTCCACCCGAGCGCCACGAGGTCGCAGCCGCTTTGGCGCAGGATCTCCAGTAGATGCTCGTGCGGCTCGCCGACACGCGACTCGAGTGTGACCTCGGTTGCCGAAGGGCAGTGGCGCGCGATGAACTCGTCGCTCCACGCACGCACCTCATGGGCGAGCTGGTCGCTGAACGCTGGCAGCGAGTGCTCCTGATGTACGTGCGCCACCACGATCTGGATCTCAGCGTGCGAGGCCAGCGCGACGATCTCCTGCAGCGCCGCCGCACTCGCTGCAGTCCCGTTGAGCGGCACGAGCATGCGCTCGATGGCACGCCCGACCGGTGCGTTCGCGGGCACAACGACGATCGGCTTCTCGAGCGAGGTGAGCAGAGCCATGGCGGTGCTGTCTGGCCGACCGTTGCCCGCGGCGCTGGCGCTCGCACCGATCACCACCGCAACCACGCTCTCGGCCGCGGCCACCTGTGTGAGCGCCTCGAGCGGCCGGCCCGCGACCGTCCTCAGAGGAACGCCTGCGCCTTGCGCCATCGCGACAAGCTCCGAGCGCGCCTCGCCCACGTGCACAGCTTCCACCGTTGCGGAGTACAGGGTCGCGATGGCGCTGGCCACCGAGAGCACGCTGGCAGCCGCCGCGTCATCGGTGATCGCGGCGACGACCGTCCGCGCGGCGCGAAGCGAATCGGGCGTCTGCATGACGCTCGGTTCGGTCATGGGTCGGTCTGGACCGGACGCAGCCCCATCGCGTGCAGCTCGCCAGGAGCGTATGCCCGCACATCGAGCGTGAGGCAGTCCTCGAGCGATGCAGCCAAGTGGTCCCCGGCGAAGGCGAATTGCGAGACGACGCGGAACAGCCTGTGGCCGTCTGTGACGTAGCTGCCGGAGCGGGGCAGCGCGGTGGGAGCTTGGCGACGTCGAGGCCGATGCAGGAGAGCTCGCGTCATGGCTCGTCCAGCCTCGTGGTTGCGTTCGCCTCGCGCATCCGCACAGGTAACGGGTCGGGGTGGGGCGAACTACGTAATCGCGCATGTCGATCATCTTTCCGCTCCCGCAATACCGCCCGGGCCTGTCGGGCGAGTCGATCGAACGCTCGGTGGCCGCGCTGGGAGCTTGCGAGCTCGCCCGCTTCGCCAATGGCGAGCTGTACGTGCGAATCGACGATTCGGTCGCGGGTCGGATATGCGGGATATGGGGCTCGCTGGCGCCGCCGGACGAGCAGCTCCTGTCGGTGCTGGCGCTGGCCCACACCCTCAAGCGTGAGGGCGCGCGGCAGGTCGTTGCGCTGCTGCCCTATCTCGGCTATGCCCGCCAGGACCGGGCTGAGCGAGGTCGGAGCCTGGGCGCCGCCTGGGCCGGCGATCTGCTGCAGGCGGCCGGCGTCGACCGGGTGCTCACGATCGATGTGCACAGCAGCCAGGCGGCGGCGTGCTTTCCGATGCAGGTCGACTCGCTCTCGCCGGCGCCGCTGTTCGCCGAGGTGCTCATGCGGCGCGGGCTGACCGATGTCAGCGTCGTGGCGCCGGATGAAGGCGCGCTCGAGAGATCAGAAGCGGTCATGCATGCGGCCGGCCTGCGCACTGCGCTCGCCTGCCTGCGCAAGCGACGTGACGCAAGCGGAGTGGCCCATAGCTCGCTCGCCGGCACGATCTCCTCCCGGGTCGTGATCGTGGATGACATCCTCGACACCGGTGGCACGCTCATCTCGGCGTGCGCAGCGCTGCGACGGGCGGGGGCGCGGGAGATCGACGTCTTCGTCACCCACGGGCTCTTCACCGGCGAGCGCTGGCGCGAGCTGCCGGCGCTTGGCGTGAGGCGCATCTACACCACCGACAGCCTCCCCGCGGCCCGCGAGCGCCGTGGAGAGTTCGTCGAGGTGCTCCCCGTCGGCGGCTTGATGCTCGACGCGTTCGCGGCGATCGCAGGATAGCCGGGCCCGCGACCGCAGATCGGTATAAGGCCGTGGCGATCGCCGTGATCGACCCCGATGCGACGGCACCCGCGAAGCCGTACCGTTGGGAGACCATGGCTGCACAGTCGCGCACCGGCCGCACGGGCGCCGTCACCTGTCTCGATGATCCGCCGCTGCTCGTGTCATCGGGGGCGCGCTTCAAGGACCGGCAGGACGCGGGACGGCGGCTGGCAACCGGACTCGAGCGGTTTCGCGACGAGCAGCCTGTGATCATCGGCATTCCTCGCGGCGGGGTGCCGGTAGCCGCCGAGGTGGCGCGCGCGCTCGGTGCGCCGCTCGACATAGCGGTCGTGCGCAAGATCGGGGCGCCGCAGAATCCCGAGTATGGCATCGGTGCGCTCGCGGAGGGCGGCGTGCAGGTGCTCAGCGAGGAGACCGTGCGTGCGATGGGCCTCTCCGACGCCGAGCTGCAAGCGCTCATCGCACGGGTCGCAGGCGAGCTCTCCGAGCGGACTCGTGGCTACCGCGGGAGCCGTGCGCCGGCCGAGCTGACGGGGCGCACCGCGATCCTCGTCGACGACGGCCTTGCGACGGGCCGCTCCGCGCGGGCGGCGCTGCGATCGCTGCGCGAGCGTGGCGCCGCCCGCGTGATCCTCGCCGTGCCCGTCGCGGCGCCGGAGTCGGTGCAAGCGTTGCGCGACGAGGCGGATGAGATCGTGTGCGTGGAGATGCCGGAGGACCTGTGGGCCGTCGGCCTCTGGTATGAGGACTTCCAGCCGACCACCGACGAGGAGGTCGCCGCGCTGCTGGGCGGGGGCACCGAGAATGCTGCGCAGCAGCCAGCTCGCTGAAGCGGGCCACGCGACGCTGCCGTTCGACCTCCTCAGGCGGTGATCAGCGCCCTGAAGCTATCCGGTAGGACCGCCAGCACGCCGTCGATCTCGCCGTCGGAGACGTGTGCCCGCAGTACCCGTGCGACCGCTGTCACCGCGAGCGACGCCTCGGTCTCTCCCGCCATGTGCCCCTCCTCGGCGACGTGGTCGAGGAACGCCTTCACGTCGTGGATCGCCAGCGGTGTGCGGCTGGGATCCCAGTCTTCGTAGTAGACCCCGCGGATCAGCGTTGGCAGCTGGGCGGCGAGCTTGGCCGCCACGTCGACGGTCAGACGGTCCCGCAACGCGTGCAGCACCGCACGCAGCGCACGGTAGGCGTACTGGCGATCCCCGTCGCCCAGCCCCTCGGCCACCTCGTTCAACCAGATGTGTGTCTTTTCGACGCTGTGTTGGATGATGCTCGGCTCGGTATCACTCATGTCGGACTTCCTTGCAGATCGGCGATGTGTGTGAATGAGCGTTCCCCAACCGATGGCCGGCCGCATCCGTGCAGGGCCGCACCGAGGGCGAGGGCTGCCGCTATGCCTCGATGGTGGCGGGCTTGAACAGGCGAATCAGCGTGCGATCGCCGCTCGCGTCCGTGACGAGGATCGCACTCGGGGTGGGTTGACCGGACTCCTCGACGCTGATCGTCTGTGGACTGGAGATGAAGTGCCGCAGCACGACGGGATAGCGTGGGCTACGGCCACCGACGGCGACCTCCAGCACGTTGTCCTTGTGGTCGTAGCCGAGCGTCTGCAGCGGCAGCCGCTCCACGTCGGTCTGGTCTCCGAGCTGCTCGCTCATGACCTCGATCGTGACGAGCAGCCCCTCGATGCTCTTGGCGAGCGAGTCGAAGTACTCCGCCCATCGCTCGGCGCCGAGCTCTTGAGTTGTGACGTTCATGCTGACTCCCTTGTTGTGCCCGGCTGCAGGTGCGATCCGTGGCGATCCTCCTCAAGCTATTGCGCTGGAGCCTCGGCGCACATCGGGGTAAGCCGCGCGAGCGGCTCCGTGAGGACTACTGGTCGATGGTCGACCCGGGGCTCTCGGGGGGCCTGCTCAGCTCCCTGATCGCGATGTGGTGGCTGAGCTGCTCGATCTGCTGGCGCGTGCCGGTGCCGAGTCCGTGCCTGGTGGCGTTCAGGCACCCAGCGGCCATCGCCAGGCGCAGGGCGACGTCGAGCTCCTGACCGTTGGCCAGGCCTGCGCCGAGCGCGGCGAACATCGAGTCGCCCGTGCCTCGTGGCTCCAGGGTCTCCACGTGGGGGCCGGTGAGCTCCAGATAGCGTCCGCGGGCGCCGTCGAGCACCAGTGCCGGCTCTGCCGCGCGCGAGATCAGCACTGTTTCGGCGCCGTCGTCGTGGAGCCTCTCGAGCGCCTGCAGGAGATCCTCGACGTCAGAGCTGCGGGCGATGGCCTCGGCGAGCGCCTCCTCTTCGCTGATCTTCAACAGGTCCAAGCCTCCAGTCAGCGCGGCGTTCAGGCAGGAGCCGGAGAGATCGGCGATCACATGGACGCCGTTGGCGCGCAGGTCGCCCGCCAGCCGACGGTAGATCTCGCTGTCGAGCACCGTCGGAGGGTCCACGCCCGTGAGCAGCGCCACACCCGCGTCCAGCGCTGCGCTGAGGGCGAGGCCGTAGAGCTCGTCGGCCTCGTGGCGGGACAGCCGCCCCGACTCGGTGCGCGCGACCTGCTCGCGCGCGGCGCCGTCTCGTCGAGCGTGGATGTAGACGCCGTTGGGCGCATCGCACTCCACGCTGAGCAGCTCGACGTTCTCCCTCGCGATCAGTCCTCTGAGCACCGCCCCCGACTCGCCGCCAAGCGCGCAGCAGAGGGACACCTCGGCTCCGAGCAGCGCCGCCATGCGGGCCACCCAGAATCCCTGTCCGCCGGCGTGCAGGTGGATCTCCTGCGCGGGCGTGTCGGCGGCCTCGACGGTGATCGTCAGCAGCGGCGAGGGAGCGAATACGACGAGCGAGGGGCTCATCGCCGCACCTGGAGCAGGCTGTTCATCGCACATAGCATCGTTCAGTAGTACACCGCGCTGGTCACGGGGCATCTCCCGGACGCGTGGGGCGCGGCAACGGGGGAGGATCCTCCTATGGAGTTCCTCGACCGTCATGACGCCGGCCGTCGGCTGGCAGCCCAGCTGGAGCACGTCGCGGAGGAGCCCCCGGTGATCGTCGCGCTGCCGCGCGGCGGCGTGCCTGTCGCCTTCGAGGTGGCCCGCGCGCTCGGCGCGCCGCTGGAGATCCTTGCCGTGCGCAAGCTCGGGGCGCCCGGGAATCCCGAGCTCGGCGTGGGTGCGGTCGCGGAGGACGGCACGGGAGTCCTCAACCCGGAGTCGGCCGGCATGCTCGGCATGACTCAGGCGATGCTCGATGAGACGGTCGAGCTGGAGTCCCGCGAGCTGCGTCGCAGGGTCGAGCGCTACCGTGACGGGCGGCCCACGATCCCTGTCGGCGGACGAACCGTGATCGTCGTCGACGATGGCCTGGCGACCGGCCTGACGGCTCTGGCCGCTGTGCGCGCGCTGCGCAAGCGCGGCGCCGGCGAGATCATCGTCGCGGTCCCGGTGGGTTCGAGCGAGGCGGTTTCGATGCTCGCCAAGGAGGCCGATCGCGTCGTCTGCCTGGAGGTGCCGCCACGGCTCTTCGGAGTGGGCTTGTCATACCGGGACTTCGCACCCGTCTCCGACGAGCAGGTGCTGGCGCTGCTGGCGCGGGCCGGCAGCGACCAGGACGCGCGGGTGTCGGCCGCGGAGGCGTCGAGCCCGAGCGAGACAGCAGCGAACGGACCCGCTGGAGCCGACGCGCTGTCTGGAGTGGGATGAGACGTGGCCTCGCCGCTGGCCCTTCCCATCGGCGAAACGGCGGTGCTCGACGCGCTGCGGCTCGACGCCCAACCGCTGCACGGAGGTGACGGCGACTACGACGCTCTGCTGGAGCTGGTCGGCGACGCGCGCCTGGTGCTGCTCGGCGAGGCCAGCCACGGGACGCACGAGTTCTATCGCGAGCGCGCACGGATCACCCGCAGGCTGATCGAGGAGCGCGGCTTCACGGCTGTGGCGGTCGAGGGGGACTGGCCTGACGCCGATCGCGTCAGCCGCTACCTGCAGGGCTTTGGCGATGACGCCGATGCCGAGGAGGCTCTGCGCGGCTTTCAGAGGTTCCCCACGTGGATGTGGCGCAACGCCGAGGTGCTGGACTTCGTCGGGTGGCTGCGCGCCCACAACGAACAGCCTGCGCCGGCGCGGCGGAGCGTCGGCTTCTACGGCTTGGATCTGTACAGCCTGGGCGCGTCGATGGAGGCTGTCGTCGCCTATCTGCAGGAGGTCGACCCGGCGGGCGCCGTGCGGGCGCGCCGCCGCTATGAGTGTCTGCACCCGTTCTCCGGGGACAGCGCGGGCTATGGGCAGGCGGTGCTGCTCGGCGTCAGCGAGCCCTGCCGCCGGCGCGTGCTGGAGCAGCTCGTCGAGCTGCGACGCCACGCCGGCGACTACCTGCGCTCGGATGGCCTGGTGGCCGAGGACCGGTATTTCCTGGCTGAGCAGAACGCGACGGTCGTAGCCGACGCCGAGGAGTACTACCGCACGATGTTCGCCGGCCCCGCGCCCTCCTGGAACCTGCGCGACCGCCACATGGCCGACACGCTCGACCAGCTCCAGGTCCACCTTGCCCGTCACGGCGAC
>JBEKGK010000008.1:0-44848 GCA_050012835.1 Solirubrobacteraceae bacterium
CCAGGCCGCGATCCTCGCCGTCGAGCGCACCGGTCACGTGCAGTCCGACGCCCAGGCCGTGCAGGCCAAAGGCGTGATGGATGGCTTCCGCAAGGCCAACGCGTCGTTCGACGCGTCGCTCAGCCTCAAGCGCACCCAGAGCCTGTCGGCGGCGACAGCGGTCGCCGTCGCCGTCGCCATCGCGCTTGCCGCTCTGCTGGCTGGCGGCGGGCTGCTGTTGACGCATCGCGCGGCACGCCGAGAGCGGACGCGTCAGGACGACCAGGCGGAGATGCGCGAGCTGATGCAGGCGTCGGAGTCCGAGCAGCAGTCGCACACCCTCCTGATTCGCTACGTGGAGAAACTGCTCCCGAAGGTGGGCGCGGCGGTGCTGGGCTGCAACGACCGCGAGAACCGGCTGGAGATCACCGCGGGCGGGCGCGACTCGCTGGTGCGTGACGCCAACACCGAGCAGATGCGTTCGCGCTCGTGCATGGCAGTCCGTCTCGGCCACTCGTACGACCGCAACCCAGGCGATCCGCGGGGGCTGCAGGCGTGCGAGATCTGTGGCGAGATCAAGGGGTCGACCGCGTGCGAGCCGCTGTTGGTCGGCGGCACGACGATCGGCTCGGTTCTGGTCGCTTCCGTGAAGGCGATCGACGCCCGATCCCGCGCTCGCCTGCACGAGTCGGTTGCCCAGGCGTCACCTATCCTCGCCAATCAGCGCAACCTCGCAACCGCCGAGAGACGCGCCGCGAGCGACACCCTCACCGGGCTGCCCAACCGCCGGGCGGCCGACGAAGCGTTCGAGGCGTTGGCCGCGCAGGCCGATCGCAGCGAGAGCCCCCTCGCAGCGATCCTGCTCGACCTCGATCACTTCAAGGACCTCAACGACCAGCACGGCCATGAGAGCGGCGATCGAGCGCTGGCGCTGGTGGGAAGCATCGTTCAAGCGACGATCCGCCTCAGCGACTTCGCCGCCCGCTTTGGCGGTGAGGAGTTCCTGGTGCTGCTACCCGACACCGATCGCGCCGCCGCCATGCTCGTCGCCGAGAAGCTACGCAGCGAGATCGAGCACGCGGAGCTCGAAGGCATCGCTGACGTCACAGCGAGCCTCGGAGTCGCCGTATTGCCCACGGACGCACGCCAGCCGAGCGAGCTGCTGCGCAAGGCCGATCGAGCGATGTACGCGGCCAAGGAAGGCGGCCGCAACCGCGTCCACGCGTTCTCCGGCCCGAGCGTTGCGACCGTGGTCTAGCGGATCGGAAGCGGGCGCCGGGTCCTGGAGCTCGTCACAGCGTCTCGATCGCCTGCACGCAGAGCTCGGCCGCGTGGCCGTCGCCGTAGAGAGCGGCGCGCTCGCCCGGCGGCCGGCGCTCGAGAGCTGCGAGGGCCGCGCGTGCGTCGAGGTCGACCAGCGTGTTCCACCCGTTCTCGACGGTCTCGACCCACTCGGTGTTCGCGCGCAGCGTCACGCACGGCACACCCGCCAGGTACGCCTCCTTCTGGACGCCGCCGGAATCGGTGAGCACGGCGCGCGCCTGGCACAGCAGCGCGCTGAACTCGATGTAGCCGAGCGGCTCGCTCAGCGTCAGCCCGTCGGCGCCCTGCAGCTCGGCCAGCAGGCCCGCGTCGTGCAGGCGCGCACGCGTGCGCGGGTGCACGGGGAACAGCACGGGCGCTGGTAGCGCCTCGACGAGCTCTACGAGCGCGCGCAGGCGCTCGGGGTCGTCGACGTTGCCGGCGCGGTGGGCCGTAAGCAGCAGGTAGGAGCCGGGCTCCAGCCCGTAGGCGCCCGGCACGGCGGCGTTGGCGCGGGCGGCCGGCTGCCAGCGCAGGGCGACGTCGACCATCACGTCACCGACGAGAGTCGATCGGCCGGCGAGCGACTCCGCGCGGAGGTTCTCGACGGCGAGTTGCGATGAGCACAGCAGCAGCGTGGCGAGATGGTCGGTGAGCACGCGATTGAGCTCCTCGGGCATCGTGCGGTCGAACGAGCGCATGCCAGCCTCGACGTGCACGACCGGGATTCCCGCCTGCGCCGCGGCGAGCGCGCCGGCGAGCGTCGAGTTGGTGTCGCCGTACACGAGCACCGCGTCCGGCTGCAGCTGCGCGAGCAGCGGCTCGAGCGCGGCCAGCATGCGGGAGGTCTGCGACGTGTTGGAGCCGCCGCCGATCGCGAGCTCGCGGTCCGGGCGCTGCAGGCCGAGCTCGGTGAAGAACACGCGCGAGAGCGAGTCGTCGTAGTGCTGGCCGGTGTGCACGAGGATCTCCTCGTGGCGCTCGCGCAGCGGGCCCGACACCGCGGCCGCCTTGATGAACTGCGGCCGGTTGCCGACGACGGTGAGGATCCGCACGCGGGTAGCGTAGTCATCGGCCTGATGTGCGGGGCGGTAGTCATCGGCCTGACGTGCGGGGCGCGAGTGTATCGTTGCCCCATGAGCAGAGTGCAAGGCAAGGTGGCGCTCATCACCGGCGGCGCACGCGGCGTTGGTGCTGCGACGGCCGCTCGACTGGTCGCCGGCGGCGCCAAGGTCGTGCTCGTCGATCTCGACGCCGACCCGTTGCGCGAGCTCGTGGAGCGCCTTGGCGAGGACCGCGCGACGTCGGTCATCGGCGACGTCACCGAGCTTGCCGACATGGAGGCGGCCGTCGCTCACGGTGTCGAGCGCTTCGGCGGCATCGACGTCGTGGTGGCGAACGCCGGGATCGCCAGCTACGGCTCGGTCCGTGCGGTCGATCCGGCGATCTTCCGCCGCCTCATCGACATCAACATCACGGGTGTCTTTCACACTGTGCGGGCGGCGCTGCCTGAGCTCGAGCGGCGGCGGGGCTACATCCTGGTGGTCTCCTCAGAGGCCGCCTACGCGCCGGCGCCCGGTCTTGCGGCATACAACGCCAGCAAGGCGGGGGTGGAGCATTTCGCCAACGCGCTGCGCCTGGAGGTTGGCTACAAGGGCGTCGCGGTGGGCAGCGCGCACATGTCGTGGATCGACACGCCGATGGTGCAGGATGCCAAGCAGGACCTGGCGGCGTTTCGCGAGATGCTCGAGTTGCTGCCGGGACCGCTGGGCGCGACGACCTCGGTGCAGGAGTGCGCCGAGGCATTCGTGCGCGGCATCGAGAGGCGCGCCAAGCGGGTCAACGTCCCCGGCTGGGTCGGTGTGCTGCGCTGGCTGAAGCCCGTGCTGACGTCGAGGCTCGCGGAGCTGCAGGCCAGGCGCGACGTCAAGCGGCTCCTGCCGCTGATGGACGAAGAGGTCGAGCGCCTCGGGCGCTCGGCGAGCGCACGCGTGACCGCCGTAGAGCAGCCGCAGTCATTCTGACCAAGAGATCGTTACAAGATGGAACGGTTTGCTCGTAGAGATCTCATGCGCCGCCGGGAGCTGTTCGCGTGCGTGCAGGCAAGGGTGGCTAACCTGGGAGCACGATGATGAGCACCGCCGAGCCGATGACAGCACGTGGCGCGCACTACACGGCGCTGCTCGAGACGATCGATCGCCAGGGCCCCGCCAAGCTGCACGCCAAGGAGCGCGAGCGACTGCTCGAGGCCGCCGACGCGCTGCTGTTCGGCGAGCCTGAGAGCCAGCGCCTGCTTCGAGATGCTGAAGATCTGATCGAGGCCTTGGAGGCGAGTGGGCGCTGGTCGGATGAGAGCTGCGACCAACTGCGCGAGCATCTGTACGGCTGCGATGCTCCGGCCGAGGCAACCTGAGAGCCAGGCCTTGCGAGCGGCACTCGAGCCGCGGCAGGTCAGCCCTCGAGTGATTCCGACGTCTCCAGCCACGATGTCTCCAGCTGTTCGCGCTCGGTGACGACGAGCGCAAGCTCGCTCTGGAGCCTCACAAGCTGGGCGTGGTCGCTGGCGGCGGCCGCCATCTGCGCGTTCAGCGCGGTCTCGCGCTCGGCGAGCCGCTCGATGGCCGCCTCAAGCCGCTTGAGCTCGCGCTCGGAGCGCTGGGTCTGCTTGCGTTGCGCGCGTATCCTCGCTCCCGTGGGGAGCTGCTGCGCCTGCGGGGTGCGCGTGGGCTGGGGCGTCTCGGCGGCGCGGCGTTGCTCGAGGTACTGGTCGATCCCTCCAGGGAGGTGGCGGAGCCCGCCCGCGGCGGTGAGAGCGTGGACGTCATCGCAGACCCGCTCCACGAAGTAGCGGTCGTGGCTGATCACCACGAGCGTGCCCGGCCAGCCGTCGAGCAGATCCTCGAGCGCCGTGAGCGTGTCGAGGTCGAGGTCGTTGGTGGGCTCGTCCAGCAGCAGCACGTTCGGCCCTCCCATCAGCAGGCGCATCAGCGCCAGCCGCCGGCGCTCGCCGCCGGAGAGGTCGGCCACCAGCGTGCGTGCCTTCTCGCCACGAAAGCCGAAGCGATCGCACAGCATCGCCGCGGTGATCTCCTGCCCGTCGCTGAGGACGGCATGGCTTCGCACCTGCTCCAGGGACTCGAGCACACGCAGATGCCCGGGGATCTCGACCGTGTCCTGCGAGAGGTGCGCGAGGCGCACCGTGGCGCCGCGCTGGACCTCGCCGGCGCTCGGCGCGAGCTCGCCGGCGAGCAGCTTCATCAGTGAGGTCTTGCCCGAGCCGTTGACGCCGACGATCGCGACGCGATCGCCCGGGCCGAGACGCCACGTCACTCCGCGCAGCACCTCCCTGCTGCCGAGCGTGAGCGAGACGTCGACGGCGTCCAGCACCTTGTCGCCCAGGCGCGCGGTGGCGAAGCGCAGCAGCTCGGCACGGTCGCGCGCGGGCGGCTCGTCGGCGATCAACGCGTTGGCGGCCTCGATGCGGAACTTCGGCTTGGAGGTTCGCGCCGGCGGTCCGCGGCGCAGCCACGCGAGCTCCTTGCGCACGAGCTGTTGGCGCCGGTCCTCGCGCGCGGCCTGCTGGCGGTCGCGCTCGGCACGGGCGAGCACGTACGCCGCGTAGCCCCCGTCGTACTGGTGGACGGCTCCGTCGGCGAGCTCCCAGGTCGCCGTGCACACGGCGTCCAGGAACCAGCGGTCATGAGTGACCACCAGCATCGAGCCCCGCCGCGCGGCCAGGTGGTGAGCCAGCCAGTCGACGCCTTCGACGTCCAGGTGGTTGGTGGGCTCGTCCAGAAGCAGCAGCTCGGGCGCGTCGAGCAGCAGACGAGCGAGCGCTATGCGCCTGCGCTCGCCGCCGGACAGGCCGGCGATCGGCGTGTCGATGCCCTCGGCGAACAGCCGCAGCTCCACGCCACCGATGAGCCCATCGAGGACGCTTCTGAACTCGCTGTCGCCGGCCCATTCGTGATCGGCGCGCCCGCCGACGAGCGTTTCGCGGATCGTCAGATGCTCGTCGAGCTCGTCGCGCTGCCCCAGCAGCGCCACGTCGACGTCGCCCGCCCGGGTGAGCGCGCCGGAATCCGGCAGCTCGACACCGGCGATCAGGCGCAGGAGCGTCGACTTGCCGCCGCCGTTCTGCCCCACCACGCCGATGCGCTCGCCCGCCGATACGCCGAGCGTGATGTCGCGCAGCACCGAGCGGCTTCCGTAGCCCTTGTCCACGGCCTTCAGGTTCAAGAGGTTGCGGGGGGTGGGCATCAGGCGCTCGAGAGCGCGGGCGCTGTCCGCGTGCGCAGCTCGCAGCCGCCGCGCTTGCGACTCACAGCACGAATGGGATAATCGCGCGGACGTGCTTGCTGTACTCGGCGTAGGCGTCGGGAAAGTGCCTGCTCATGATCCGCTCCTCTTGCCGGGCCTTCCACCACAGGCTGCCGCACAGCGCGATAAGCACGGCAAAGCCGAAAGCGCGCCCGTAGTCGATCGCTGTGCCGAGCGCCATGACGATCAGGCCGGTGTAGATCGGATGCCGTGCCAGTGCGTACGGGCCGGACTCAATCAGCTGATGATCCTGCTTGAACGTCACCTCTGCGCTCCAGTTGCGACCCAGCGTGATCCGCGCCCACACCGTGAAGGCGGCTCCTGCGAGAACGACGCAGTCGGCCACAACTCCCAACGCGAGCGTCGTCTGCCAGAGCTGTGACTGTGAGGACACGTGCAGGAGCCGCCCGGCGGCGAGCAATCCAACGATGAGGATGCCCGCCACAAGGCGATACCCGATGAACCCTCCCCGCTCGACCGTGCGCTTGGTCGTGAAGGCCATGATCACCCAATAGACCAGCCACGCTACCCAGCAGCACTCGATGAACAGCCATGTCGAGTCGGTCATCTCTCAGCTCCCGGCGCACGCGGACTCGCCTGTAGAAGCTGATTATCGTCAGTACCTCGTTTGCGCGCGATGCCGATTGGCTGCCTTTTCGACTCAGCCCCTCAAGCCGTCTCGAGGTTCACGACCTCGGCAGTCCGCTCCTCGGGCGCACCCTGGAAGCCACCCTCGACCGGCGGACCGCCCATGAGCTTCTCGCTGACAAAGCGCTCGAAGTCCGCCTTGGAGCTCCAGACCGCGGCGACCAGGATGCCGCCCTCGGCCGGCCCCGCCGCGTGGTAGACCTGGCCCTCCGGCAGCCCATTTGCGGGATGTGCTGCCGCCAGCGTCGCTCGATACTGATCCTCGGTCGCGCCCGGCCAGAAGTGCGTGATGAGATAAGCCACGATGCCCCTCCCCAAGTTGATTTCGCTCGACACTACTCGACCAGCGCGGGTCCGAAGGCGGCGAGCAAGCGCAGGCGTGGCTTGCAATGCTCCTGTAGATGGA
Organism: Solirubrobacteraceae bacterium; assembly: GCA_050012835.1. Lineage (GTDB taxonomy): Bacteria > Actinomycetota > Thermoleophilia > Solirubrobacterales > Solirubrobacteraceae > Palsa-744. The sequence continues at coordinate 6,656 of JBEKGK010000008.1, forward strand.
GTTGAGCAAGATCGGCATCTGGACCTCCTACCGCTCGATCGGCGAGGAGAACGCCGCCGAGGCCGCCAAGCTCGTCGAGGCCCTCGGCTACGGCGCGTTCTGGCTGGGGGGCTCGCCACGGCTGCCGACGGTGCGCCCGCTGCTCGACGCGACCGAGCGCATCGTCGTGGCCACGGGCATCGTCAACGTGTGGCAGAACGAGCCGGCCCAGCTTGCAACCGAGCACGCGGCACTCGCGCACGACTTCCCCGGACGGCTGCTGCTCGGCATCGGCATCGGCCACCCCGAGGCCACGAGCGGCTACGCCAAGCCTCTGTCCACGATGCGCGGGTTCCTGGACGGTCTCGATGCCGCGCCCCAACCCGTGCCCATAGACGAGCGGTGCCTGGCGGCGCTTGGCCCGAGAATGCTGGAGCTGAGCGCCGAGCGCTCACGCGGGGCGATTCCCTACTTCACGCCCGTTGCGCACACCCGGTTTGCCCGCGAGCGAGTTGGCGAGAACGCGCTCGTCGCGCCCGAGCTGGCGTGCGTGATCGACAGCGACACCACCCGTGCCCGCGCCACGGCGCGCCGCTACGCCGAGCTCTACCTCGGCCTGCGCAACTACACGAGCAATCTGCTCAGGTTCGACTTCACCGACGAGGACATCGCGCGCGGCGGCTCAGACAGGCTGATCGACGCGGTCGTCCCCCACGGCATGGCTGAGGAGATTGCGGCGGTGGCGCGTGCGCATCTGGATGCCGGGGCGGACCACGTCTGCCTGCAGCCAGTCGGCGTTGGCGGCATCCCCCGCCAAGAGTGGACTTCACTGGCCGCCGCTCTGATCGGCTAATCCTCGTCGCCGTGATCCCCGTGCTCGGGATCGTGCGATGCCGGCTCCGTGCGCTCCGTGCGCTCCGTGCTGGGCGCTGATCGGTCCTCGACCCGTCGTTGGGCTTGACGCTTCTGGCGGCCGCGGGCTGATGCAGCGGCGATGAGCACGATAAGCACCACTGCAATCGCGACCACAATCACCACAACGCCGGTTCCAACTGCCAAAGGCACGAGCACGGCAGCGAACACTACCCGAGCGGGAGCGCTCACAGGGCAGTCGGCAGAACGGCCGTAGCCGCCAGCGCGAGGACGATCGCGAATACGGCGAGGGTGGCTCCTCGGCGCGAGAACGCCACAAGCGATGGTTGTGCATGTACCTGTTGCGCGGCACGCCACCACAGGAACGCGGAGAGGGAGCCGGTCGCGGCGATGTTGGGGCCGACGTTCAGCCCCAAGAGCAGCGCGCTCGGGTGCGCGACCGGGTGTGCCGAGAGCAGCACAGCGGCAGGAAGGTTGTTGATCATCACCGACGCGAGCGCGCCGATTCCTGTGGTGCCCCAACGCCCGGCGCCGCCGAGCAGCTGCGCCGGTCCGTCCCACGATCGCGCGAGGACTCCCAACGCAACGCACACCAAGAACAGGCCGATGAGCACGACCGGCCCGACCGCGCGCACGACCTCTCGCCACTGCAGCCGACCTCGCATCACCTCGATCGCGGCCAGAGCCAATCCGACCACGAGAACGGGTATCGCGGGGTTGCGAAGCGCGATTGTGAGGACGGCGGCGCCCAGCGCGCCGGGTAGCCCCAAGCCGAGCGCGTTCCAACTCGCGCGCTGCGGGTGTCGACTCGCTGCTGCTCGCAGTCGGCGGCGAAAGAGCACGAACAGCCCCAGCGCAGTGGCGAGTGTCGCGGCGAGCGCCATCACGAGCATGCGTGCGGCAAACGTGCCGCCCGAGATCGGCTGATGGTCCAGGACGAGCAGGTTTGTGAGGTTGGACCCCAGCAGGTAGAGCGAGGATGCGTTGGCCATGTAGACCGCGCCGTACAGGAACGCCTCCTCCTCGATGCCGCGACCGCGAGCCGCGTGAACGAGCACAGGCGTCAGGAACACCACCGCGGTGTCGAGGTTGAGCACAGCGGTGACCACCGCGACGAGTAGCAGGCAGGCGGCGAGCAGCACCACCGGCGGTCCCGCGAGGCCTTGCAGGAAACGCCCGGTCTGCTCGAAGAGGCCATCGCGATTGGCGACCAGGCCGATCAGCAGCAACCCGCTGACGAGCACGAACGGAGGCCAGGCCTGTTCTGCGGCAGCGCTCAGATGCACCGGCGACAGCCTGCCAGGGTCGCGCCCCGGGCGCTACCAGACGATCGTGGCCTGGATGTCGGCGGTGAGGAGGTAGAGGTCGAGGGATTGCTCGCCGGCTGGCTCAAATGGCTGGAAGCCGAGGTGTTCCCACCATTCGCGGGCCGCTGGGCGCAAGGCGTTGACCACGACTGCGCGACACGCGGCCTTCGCATTGAGCTCGATGGCGGTGGCGAGCACGTGGGCCACGAGCGCGGTGCCGACGCCGAGACCGCTGTGGCGTTGATCGACCGCGAGCCGACCAATCAGCAGCGCTGGAACCGGGTCGGGAGCCTGGCGCGCGACGCTCGCCGGCGCGGTCGAGCGGTCGATGGCGGTCATCGCGATGGTCGCGTAGGCCACGATCGCGTGATCGACGTCGGTGATGACCCAGGTGGCGGCGGTGTCACGACGCCGGTTCTGGCCGGCATACCGGCGTAGCCACTCGTCGAGCGCAGCGTCGCCCGATTCGAACGCCGCGCGGTCATGATGCGCAAGATCGAGCAGCGTCGGACGATGGAGCTCAGTCAAGCCAGGCGAACTTCCGAGGACTACGCAGCGCCTCGGCGAGCCGCTGGTTGACGTTCGCAGGGCCCTCCAGCGCCTCGGTGAACGCCGCGGCCGCCTGCGAGGTGAGCCGGATGCTCTGGCGCTCGGCGAGAATCTCCTCCGCCCTGAATGCCGCAGCCTGCAGCACGAACGCGGAGACGTTCAGGTGCGCCGCCGCGGCAGCACGCTCCAGCACCGCCTTCTCGCCCGGCTCCACTCGGATCTGCAGTCGCTCGCCCTTGTTGACCGTCGCCATGTACTTACGATGGCAGTACAGGCTGCGGTTGTCAAGTTCGAGTATGGACCATTGTTATACGGACTGCGAAAGACAACAAATAGATAGACCGAGGGGAACTTCGGATGGATGGCCCGCGGATCGATGGTCCGCAGCCGCCCAGGGCTGTCCGCCCGGCGCTCGGCCCGCCCGGCCCGCCTACGGTCCTAAGCGGCCGCGGCCACCACCGACGTCGACCAGTCGATCACCGAGGTGGGCTTCACCACGTGGCGGCCGAGGCCGAGCTCCTTGGGGTCGAGCCCGAGCGCGAGGCCGACGAGCTGCGGCAGGTGCAGCACGGGCATGTTCAGCTCGCGCCCCACCACGCCCGCGGCGAGCGGCTGCTGCAGGTCGAGGTTCAGGTGGCACAGCGGGCACGGCGTGACCAGGCAGTCGGCGTCGGCGTCGGCCGCGTCGCCGAGGTGGCGCCCGGCCTGCTTGAGCGAGGCCTCCTTGTTCATGGTGATGATCGGGAAGCCGCAGCACTTGCGCATGCCCGCGTACTCGATCACGGTGCCGCCGAGCGCGTCGATCACCTGGTCGAGGTAGTGGTCGCGCGGGTGCTCCGCGTCGATGCCCAGGCGCTCGCGCGGACGCACGATGTAGCAGCCGTAGAAGGGGCCGACCTTGAGGTTGGTGAGCGGGCGCTTGACGCGTGCCGCGAGGCTCTCCAGGCCGATCTCCTCGACGAGCAGCCACAGGAAGTTCTTGTTGGTGAGGCCGGTCTCGTACGTCAGCCCCTCGGCTGCGAGCGTGGTGTTGACGTGCGCGCGGTACTCGGCGTTGGCGTCCAGGCGCTCCTGGCACTCGCTCTGCGCGCCCTGGCAGGTGGAGCAGATGTTCATCATCAGCTCTGCGCCGTCGACCTGCTGCGCGAGCGCGAACGTGCGCGCGTTGAGCGTGTCGGCGAGCTCCTGGTTGTGCTCGGCGATCACGCCCGCGCCGGTGCAGCACGCGCGGTCGAGCTCGACCAGCTCGATGTCGAGCAGCGGCGCGACCTTGGCCATCGATCCGTGCAGCTCGGGAGTGAAGCCGCGGCTCACACAGCCGGGCCAGTAGGCGACCTTCATTGGTTGGCGCTCCCTTCGGGGCTCGTGGGGGCGTTAGGGGTCTCCCCGGCGTCGGGGGTCTCCCCGCCGTCGGCGCTCGTGCCGGCAGCGACGGCGGCGGCGACGGGCGCCGTCTCTTCGTCCTCGCCGGCGATGTATAGGTTCAGCTCGTAGCGTTCGGGGCGGCTCTCGATCTTGTCGTAGATCGCCTGCACTGCCTTGAGGTCAGCGCTGGGGATCTTGTGGCCAAAGATCGCGATCTTCGGATTCATCTTGCCGCGCAAGACGCCCTTGATGATGACCGGCAGCGAGGAGAGCAACTCCTTGCCGGCCGCGGGCGTGAACTTGGCAAACCATGAGTTGCCGCCGTAGGAGCGGGGGATCATCTCGGCCTCGTGAAGCAGGCCGTAGTTGCGTATGAGACCAGTGACCGCGGCCTCGTGGCGCTCGCCGTTGTTCTGGTCGACGATGTGGTGGTCGCCGATGGCGATGCGCCGCAGGCGCATGATCTGGCCCATCGGGTTGACGTCCTTGGGGCACGCCTGCACGCACTTGAAGCAATGCGTGCAGTCGAAGATGCCCTGCGGGTCCTGCGCGAGGTCGTTGAGGCGCTCGAACTGCTCGTCGTCGCGCGGGTCGCCGACGAAGCGGTAGGCCTTGGCGAGCGCCGCCGGGCCGATGAAGCCGGGGTCGACCTCCATCGCCAGGCAGTCTGAGACGCACGCGCCGCACTGGATGCACGCCATCGTCTGCGTGACGTCGACCATCGCCTCTTTCGAGACCAGGTACTCGCGCTCGGGCACCGGCTGCTTGGCCAAGAGCCACGGCGTGACGCGCTGGATCTTCTTCCAGTGGACCGCGTCCATGTCCACGATCAGGTCCTTGATCACGGGCATGTTGCCCATCGGCTCGATCTCGATGACGCCGTTCTCGGCGCTGAGCTTGGCGGCATCCAGATGCGTGTGGCAGGCGAGCGCGGGTTCGCCGTTGACGCGGATGCCGCATGAGCCGCAGATCGCCTGGCGGCAGGAGCAGCGGATGCCGATCGACCCGTCGAAGCGGTCGCGCGCCTGCAGGATCGCCTCGAGCACCGAGCGGTGGGGCTCGAGCTCGATCGTGTGCTCGTCCCAGTAGGGCGCGCCGCCGGACTCGGGGTCGTAGCGGCGTAGCTTGAGGGTGAACTGCTCCGGCGGGCGGTCGTGCACTTCGGCCATCAGTATTTCCTCTCCTCTGGCTCCCACTGGGTGATGGTGACCGGCGAGTAGCTCACTTGAGGCCCACCCGCCGCTCCATCCCCGCCGAGCGTGATGTCGATGTGCTTGAGCCACTCGCCGTCGTTGCGCTCGGGGAAGTCGGTGCGGAACTGCGCGCCGCGGGACTCCTTGCGCTCGAGCGCGGCGACCACGGTGGTCTCGGCACAGTCGACCATGTAGCCGAGCTCGATCGCGCCGAGCACGTCCTGGTTGAAGACCGTGCCGCGGTCGTCGATCCACGCGTTGTCGGCCTCCTCGCGCAGGCGGGCGATCGTCTCGAGCGCAGCCTGCAGCCCGGCCTCGTCGCGGAACACGGCCGCCGATCTGTTCATCGTCTCGCCGAGCTCGTTCTTGATCTCCGAGACCCGCCGGCCCTCGCGCGGGCGGGCGATGATCGAGTCGATGCGCGCGGCGTCCTCGAGCAGCTGCGCGTTGGCGTCGACGCTTGGCATGCCCATGCTGGCGGCGCGCGCGGCAGCGTGTTCGCCGGAGCGCCGGCCGAAGATCAGCGTGTCCAGCAGCGAGTTGGCGCCCAGCCGGTTGCCGCCGTGGACCGACACGCACGCGACCTCGCCGGCCGCGTACAGGCCGTCGATCGGCGTGCGCCCGTCGACGTCGGTCTTGACGCCGCCCATGATGTAGTGCTGGCCGGGGCGGATCGTGATCGGTTCGCGCGTGATGTCCACGCCGGCGAAGTCCTTGCCGAGGTTGACGATCTCGCGCAGCGCCTCGAGCGTGCGCTTGCGCGGCACGACCGTGATGTCGAGGTAGATGCCGGCGCCGTTCGGGCCGACGCCGCGGCCCTCGTTGATCTCGATCTGCTCCGCGCGCGAGACCACGTCGCGCGATGCGAGCTCCATCTTGTTGGGAGCGGATTTCTCCATGAAGCGTTCGCCGTTGGCGTTGAGCAGGTGCGCGCCCTCGCCGCGCGCGCCCTCGGTGATCAGGATGCCGGTCTCGACCAGGCACGTGGGGTGGTACTGGACCATCTCCATGTCCATCAGCGGCGCGCCCGCGCGGTAGGCCATCGCGATCCCGTCGCCGGTCACGATCAGCCCGTTGGTGGTGGGCTTGTACGCCTGCCCGGCACCGCCGCACGCGAGGATCACGTTCTTGGCGGTGAACGCCTCCATCTGCCCGCTGCGCACGTCGCGCGCGATCGCTCCGCAGCAGTTGCCGGCGTCGTCGCGCAGCAGCGAGGTCGTGAACCACTCCTCGTAGCGCGCGACCGTCTCGTGGTGCTTGAGCAGCTGCTCGTAGAGCACGTGCAGCAGCGCCTGGCCGGTGATGTCGGCGACGTAGGCGGTGCGCTTCATGGATGCGCCGCCGAACGCGCGCAGGTCCATCTCGCCCTTGTCGTTGCGGTGGAACGTCACGCCCATGTGCTCGAGGTCCATCACCTCGGCCGGCGCCTCCGAGCACATGACTTCGATCGCGTCCTGGTCGCCGAGGAAGTCCGAGCCCTTGACCGTGTCGTAGGCGTGCGAGTGCCAGTCGTCATCCACGCTGATCGCCGCGTTGATGCCGCCGGCGGCGGCCACCGAGTGCGAGCGCACGGGGTGGACCTTGCTCATGATCGCCACGCTCGCCCCCTTCTCAGCTGCCGCCAGCGCCGCACGCTGGCCCGCGAGACCGGCCCCGATGATCAAGACGTCGTGTGCTGGCATGGCTCCCTGAGGTCGCTTTTGGGGAAGGGGAAGGGGGGACTGCGCCCGGGACTCTATAACGCGCGTATTGCGCGCGGCCCGCCGCCCCTACGTCGCCGGGCGCGCGGGCCGGGTGGGGCGCAGCGCGCCCTGCACCTGCGCGAGCGTGACCACGCCCTGCAGCACGCCGTCCTCATCGACGGCGACCATCGCGCCCAGCCGGCCGAGGCCTTCGGAGCCAAGCAGCGATTCCAGCGGCGCCTCTTCGCCGATGCGCACGGGCATGTCCTCCTCAAGCACGTCCACCACCGGCAGCGCGGGGCGTCCGGCGGCGATCTCGCTGTCCACGCGCTGCTGGCGCACGACGCCGAGGAAGTGGCGGGCGGGATCGACGACGGCGAACCACGGCCAGCGGTAGCGCAGGAAGAACTGCTCCTGGGCGTCGAGCAGCGTCACGTCGGCGCCGATGGTGACGGGCTCGCGGTCCATGATGTCGGCGACGGTGATGTTCTGGATGCGCCGCCCGAGCGCGCCCTGCAGCACGGCGGCGCCGGCGGACTGGTACAGGAAGAACGCCAGCACCATCGTGATCAGCCCCAGCGAGGATTCGGCGCTGGCGAACACCCACAGCCCGAACAGCCCCACCGCCAGCGCGAACACCTGCCCCGAGCGCCCGGCGGCCTGCGTGGCGCGATTGCGATCGCCGGTGCGCCACCACACCAGCGCGCGGGCGACGCGCCCGCCGTCGAGCGGGAACGCGGGCACGACGTTGAACAGGAACAGCGCGGCGTTGATGAAGCCGAGCCAGCCGAGCAGCGCGAGCGCGGGCGTCGTCTTGATGCCCGCGCGCGTGAGCGCGACATCGGAGACGGTGCCGCTCTTGGCGAGCACGACGATGGCTCCCAGGCAGAGCAGGAACAGCGTGAGCGTCACGACCAGCCCGGCGGCGGCGATCATCAGCTCCTCGCGCGCGCTCTGGGGCTCGCGGCGCATCTGCGAGAGCCCGCCGAAGAACCACAGGTCGATGCCCACGATCGGGATCCCCAGGCGGCGCGCCACCAGCGCGTGCCCCAGCTCGTGCAGCACGAGCGATGCGAAGTAGCCGAGCGCGCCGGCCACGGCGATCGCGTAAGCGGTCGTGCGCGAGCCGCTCATCACTTCGGGGAAGTAGTAGTTCGACAGCCAGTAGATCATCAGGAACAGCACCACGAACCAGCTGGCGCTGACGCCGACGCGGATGCCGAAGATGCGTGCCAGCTCGATGTTCCTGCGCGTGCGCATGTCTCAATGGTAGGCCCAGGCCGGGCTCGGGTCGGGCTGCGCCCGGCCGCTCAACCGCGAGCTCTCAGGCCTGCACGCGGGGCCGGGCTCTCAGGCCTGCACGCGCGAGCGCTCGATGATGCCCTGGAAGTCGGTGCCGGCGGGCAGCGTGCCGTACTCGAGGCCGCCGTCGCCGCCCAGGCGCGAGGCGCAGAACGCGTCGGCGACCGCGGCGGGGGCGCTGCGCACGAGCAGCGAGCCCTGCAGGCACAGCGCCATGCTTTCGACCACGCGCCGGGCGCGCTGCTCGAGCGTGGCGGGGTCGGTGAACTGGTCCTTCAGCTTCAGGACGCCGGCGTCGAGCTGCGCGTTGGCGCCGTGCGCGTGCTCGATCTCGTGCAGGAACACCTCCAGCGAGCGCGGCGAGCGCGTGAGCGCGCGCAGCACGTCGAGGCTCATGACGTTGCCGGAGCCCTCCCAGATCGACGCGAGCGGCGCCTCGCGATACAGGCGCGGCATGCCGGACTCCTCCACGTAGCCCACGCCGCCGAGGCACTCGAGCGACTCGAAAGCGTGGTTGGGCGCGCGCTTGCAGCTCCAGAACTTGCCCACGGCGGTGGCCAGGCGCTTGAACAGCTGCGCGTCGCTCTGGTCCTCGCCGGCCTCGGCGTCCGCGTGCGCCTCGTCGTAGGCGCGCGCGAGGCGCATGGCCAGCGCGGTGGTGGCCTCGGACTCCAGGCACAGGTCGGCGAGCACGTTGCGCATGAGCGGCTGGTCGATCAGCGTCTTGCCGAACGCGCTGCGGTGCGCGGTGTGGTGCGTGGCGGCGACCACGCCGGCGCGCATGCCTGCGGCGGAGCCGATCACGCAGTCAAGGCGCGTGTGGCCGACCATCTCGATGATCGTCGGCACGCCGCGGCCGGGCTCGCCGACCATGCGCGCCCACGCGCCGTGCAGCTCGATCTCGGAGGACGCGTTGGAGTGGTTGCCGAGCTTGTCCTTCAGGCGCTGGATGTGAAACGCGTTGCGGCTGCCGTCGGGCAGGATGCGCGGCAGCAGGAAGCACGAGAGGCCGTCGTCGGTCTGCGCGAGCACGAGGAACATGTCGGACATGGGCGCCGAGCAGAACCACTTGTGCCCCACCAGCGTGTACTCGGCCCCGGCGCCACCCCCATTGACGGGCGTGGCGAAGGTGGTGTTGGCGCGCACGTCCGAGCCGCCCTGCTTCTCGGTCATGGCCATGCCCGCGATCGCGGAGCCCTTCTCGGATGCGGGGATCAGACGCGGGTCATACGTGGTGGCGGTCACCAGTGGCTCCCACTCGGCGGCCAGCTCCGGCTGTGCGCGCAGCGCGGGCACGACGGCGAAGGTCATCGTTATGGGGCAGGCGAAGCCTGCCTCGGCCTGCATGGCGGTCATGTACAGCGCCGCGCGCGCGGTGTGCGCGAACGGCTGGTCACTGGTCCACGGCAGCGAGTGCAGCTCGTGCTCCACCCCCATCTTCATCAGCTGGTGCCACGCGGGGTGGAACTCGACCTCGTCGATGCGGTGCCCGTAGCGGTCGAACGTGCGCAGTATGGGCTTGTTCTCGTTGGCCAGGCGGCCCCACTGCTGCTGCGGCTCGCCGCCGACGAAACGCCCGAGCTCGCAGGCGCGCTCGCTGACCCAGCCGGCGCCCTCGCGCTGCACGGCCTCGACCAGCGGCAGGTTGCTGGAGAAGACGTCGACACCCACCAGCGGCGGCGCCTGGTTGAACACCGTGTGCGTCTGCCACGGCGCACCCTCACCCAGTGATGCCGAGATCGTGCTGGCCATCACATGACAGTGAAGCAGAGAGTAGCCTGCGGCGCGATGTCAAAGCTGGCGATCCTCGTGCGCGCGTCGCTCGCTACACCCGCGGCGTTCCTGTCGCTGATGACGCTCGCTGCGGTGTTCCTGTCGCTGATGACGCTCGCGGGGGGCTGGGCCGCCACGGCGGCCGGCGGCGCGGTTCGCGACCTGGTCGCCGAAGCGCCGACGGTGCCGCGGCTGACCTACCTCACGGAGACGGCGACGTCGACTGCGAAGGTGTGGATCGCGGCGGCGAACGGCGGCGAACGCAAGCTGCTCGGGCCGGGGCAGCAGCCGCTGCTGGCGCCGGACGGGCAGTCGGTGGCGGTATCGCTGTTCGGCACGACGCCCGGCGTTGACGAACACGGTCCGTCGATCGGCATCTACCCCGCGTCGGGCGCTCCGGTCGCGGGCTACCTCAGCCTCGAAACGGCAACCGCGACGCCGCTGGCGTGGTCACCGGACTCGCGCTACCTGGCGGTCTACCGGCAGTCGAATGAGACCGTGGAAATCGCAGCGGGCTCGGGCCTGGACGTGATCGACACGCAGACCGGAGCGGTCTCGTCGATCGCGGAAGGCGCGATCTACGGCGCGAGCTTCGCGCGCGACGGCAGCGACAGGCTCGTGTTCGCGCTGTCGCACTCGCTGTCGCCGTCGGCGCCGACGAACCTGTACGAGAGCGAAGTGGACGGCGCCGGCGTGCACCGAATCACCAGCGACGGGCGCAGCCTGGACCCGGTGTGGGGACCCACGTACATCGCGTATGACCGCGAGCGCATGCGCCACCTGTCGCCGGAATACCAGATCTGGCTGGCGACGCCGGCGGGCGTGCGCGTGCGCAAGCTCACGCACGTCTCCGTGGGGTCGCTGGTGCAGGGGCTGGTGCCGCTGGAGTTCTCCGCGAACGGCAGCAGGCTGCTGGCGGAGTTCGAGGGCCAGGACACCAGCGGCGCGTACGCGGTGAGCGTCGTCTCCGGTCGCGCGCGCAGGGTGACGGTGCGCGGCCAGATGGTGCAGGGCGCGGGGATCTCCAGCGACGGCAGCACGCTGCTGATCGACGCGGGCTCGTTCGAGCAGCCGCCCTCGCACGGGCAGATCGTGACGGTCCCGTTCGCCGGCGGGCACGCCAAGGTGCTCGTAGCGCACGGCGCGCAGGCCAGCTGGAACGACTGACTTCGTCTGCACGCGGTCGGCGATTGTTCCTATGGCAAGGCAATTTGAAGCGCTGCAAACACCTGCTTGATGCCGTGCACAAATGCCGCGGCGCCCGCATCGGCGTGCTCGACCGCGACGACGATCCCCACAACCTGCCGGGCGTCGTCCACCACGATGGCTCCACTGTCGCCCTTCGCAGCAAACCCCGTGCCATCGTTGCCGTCGACCCACCATCCGGCCGAATAGCGGGCTCTGACGTCTTCCATGTAGTGGTCGGCAGCCACCGGCATGAGCTGGCCGCCGGTCATGCGCGTCTGAGCGCCGTGCTTGCGCACAGCGATGCTCTCAGACTGGTTCTCCACAACCCATAGATCCCGTATGCCGGTGGGCGTGCCGCAGTCCATATGGTTGACGCACTCGATGCCCGGATGAGGCTTGATGACGGCGGCATCGACCCCAATGGACGGAAGGTGGTGGAGGGGGACTCGTCGTCGTAGGGTTCCGCAGTGTTGGCCGTCGGCGCTCGACGGCTCAGACCCTCGCCGCGTGTGGCGGCGATCTCCGAAGGTCGACACGGGGTCGACGAAGATCCAGCATCCCGGTCCCAGCGGGGATGGACGCTATGAGTAGGCGAGCATGGCTCGGCGGCCTTCACGTACGACGACCGGGAGGCCGCGAAAGGTTCCGGGCAGGTCGACGGACTTGCAATCGCTGACCTCGACGAACAGCACCATTCGGCCGTCGATCTTGCGGACGCGCACGCCAACGACATGGTCGTCGTCCATGTATCGGTTGACGAATGCCTGCTGGATGTCCGTAAGACTGCTCATGGGTCCCTCTGTCTGATAGCGCATCTGCTGGCTCAACGGCTGGCGTTGCGCCTACCAAACTATGGCAAACATCGGCAGAAACGCAAGCCGATCCTTAGCATTGCCGGGCCAGTTCGAAGCTTCGCCTTACCTGGGTGTTACGGCCCGCCGCCGCCCGGGCGATAGCATCGGCGCCCCCATCCCCACGGAGGATCGGCCGCCTCATCTCCCCAACGCAGGCCCGGCCCCTCCGGCCCCCAGACACAACAAGGACCCGCCCATGGCCAAGATCAAGGTGAAGAACCCAGTCGTCGAGCTGGACGGCGATGAGATGACACGGATCATCTGGTCGTTCATCAAGCAGCAGCTGATCGTGCCGTACCTGGACATCGAGCTGGAGTACTACGACCTCGGCATCGAGCACCGCGACGCCACCGCCGATCAGGTCACGGTGGACGCGGCGGAGGCGATCAAGCGCCACGGCGTGGGCGTCAAGTGCGCCACCATCACCCCGGACGAGGCGCGCGTGCAGGAGTTCGGCCTCAAGGACATGTACCGCTCGCCCAACGGCACGATCCGCAACATCCTCGGCGGCGTGATCTTCCGCGAGCCGATCGTGATCGCAAACGTGCCGCGGCTGGTGCCCGGCTGGACCAAGCCGATCGTGATCGGCCGCCACGCGTTCGGCGACCAGTACCGCGCCACCGACATGATCGTTCCAGGCGAGGGCAAGGTCACGCTCACGTTCACGCCCGCTGACGGCGGCCAGCCGATCGAGCTTGAGGTGTACGACTTCCCCAGCGCGGGCGTGGCGATGGCGATGTACAACCTCGACTCCTCGATCCGCGACTTCGCGCGCGCGTCACTGCGCTACGGCCTGGAGCGCGGCTACCCGGTGTACATGTCGACCAAGAACACCATCCTCAAACGCTACGACGGGCGCTTCAAAGACATCTTCGAGGAGGTCTACGAGGCAGAGTTCAAGAGCGACTTCGAGGCTGCGGGCATCACGTATGAGCACCGGCTGATCGACGACATGGTCGCCGCCTGCATGAAGTGGGAGGGCGGCTATGTGTGGGCGTGCAAGAACTACGACGGCGACGTGCAGTCGGACACCGTCGCGCAGGGCTTCGGCTCGCTGGGGCTGATGACGAGCGTGCTGATGACCGCCGACGGCAAGACCGTGGAGGCGGAGGCCGCGCACGGCACCGTCACGCGCCACTACCGCATGCACCAGCAGGGCAAGCCCACGTCGACCAACCCGATCGCGTCGATCTTCGCGTGGACGCGCGGCCTGTCAGCGCGCGGGCGCATGGACGGCACGCCCGAGGTCACAGAGTTCGCCGAGACGCTCGAGCGCGTGTGCGTGCAGACGGTCGAAAGCGGCAAGATGACCAAGGACCTCGCGCTGCTGATCGGCCCCGAGCAGCCGTGGCAGACCACGCAGGAGTTCCTGGCCTCGATAGACGAGAGCCTGCAAGCTGCGACCGCCTGAGTCAGGCGCCACCCGAACGCCGACAAACTAAATATTTATTAAGAGATGAGGAGATGAGTTCGTGAGCAACCCCGTACGAGTTACCGTCACCGGCGCAGCCGGGCAGATCGGCTACAGCATCCTGTATCGCATCGCCAGCGGACAGCTGCTGGGGCCCGAGCAGCCCGTGGACCTGCGCCTGCTGGAGATCCCGCAGGCGATGGGCGCGCTCGAGGGCGTGGCGATGGAGCTGATCGACTGCGCCTTCCCGCTGCTCGCGGGCGTCGACCTGCACGATCACCCGGCTGACGCGTTCGACGCCACCAACATCGCGCTGCTGGTGGGCTCGCGCCCGCGCACCAAGGGCATGGAGCGCGCCGAGCTGCTGAGCGCCAACGGCGAGATATTCACGGTTCAGGGCAAGGCGCTGAACGCTGTGGCGGCCGCCGACGTGAAAGTGCTGGTCGTGGGCAACCCCGCCAACACCAACTGCCTGATCGCCATGAACAACGCGCCCGACATCCCGCGTGAGCGCTTCACAGCGATGCTGCGCCTCGACCACAACCGCGCGATCGCGCAGCTCGCCAACAAGCTCGCAGTGCCCGTCACCGACGTGTCGCAGATGGGCGTGTGGGGCAACCACTCGCCGACCATGTACCCCGACCTGTTCCACGCCAAGGTCGGCAGCCAGGTGGCAGCCGACGCCGTCGACGACCAGGCTTGGATCGAACAGGAGTTCCTGCCCAACGTCGGCAAACGCGGCGCCGCCATCATCGAGGCGCGCGGCGCCTCCTCCGCCGCGAGCGCAGCCAGCGCCGCGATCGACCACGTGCACGACTGGGTCACCGGCACGGGCGGCCGCTGGGTGTCCATGGGCATCGCCTCCGACGGCTCCTACAACGTGCCCGAGGGCCTCATCAGCGGCTTCCCGTGCACGTGCGAGAACGGCCAGTACCAGATCGTGCAGGGCCTCGACCTGGGCGCGTTCTCCCGCGAGAAGATCGACGCGTCCATCGCCGAGCTGGTCAGCGAGCGCGACACCGTTTCGGGGCAGGGGCTGATCTAGGGCATAGGGCCTGATTACCAGTCGTAGGCGAAGGGCGTTTCGAGTCCGAGGGTCGGTCCCGTACGCGCCAGATGTTCTGATGCCCCCCGTCGCGTCGTAGCGAAGCCGTTTCGACGCGCTGGACCGTGGATCTCATGGATTTCGTCTCCATGCGGCGGCGCGCGCCACGACTGGGTTCTCGCTCCCGCTCGCGATTTACGGGCTCGGCTATCACAATGGTGCTGTGTAGAGTGGAAGCAGATGACCAGCGAGATCAAGCAAGAAGCTGCGAGGGACGCAGCCATGCTGCTCCGCGAGGCTTGGGGTGCCCCGCTTCCAGTGGACCCAATATCCATCGCTCGCGCCGCCGGAATACGCGTGCTGGACGCGCCGCTGGACGACGATACGGCGGGGGCCTTGGTCAAGGAACCTGGGCAGGACCCCACGATTCTGCTCAACCAGAACGACAGCCCCAACCGGAAGAGGTTCACGTGCGCCCACGAGCTTGGGCACTATCGGAGGCGGTCCGCTGACGAGACGGAATACACGACGGTTGACTTGCGGGGCAGTCTCGCCGCGGCAGGAACGGATCCGGAGGAGATCTACGCGAATGAGTTCGCGGCGTCCCTCTTGATGCCCGAGGATGCGGTGCGACGCCTGCTCGAGGAAGGTCTAGGCGATCTCGAACTCGCCATTCGATTCGGCGTGTCGCGTGAAGCCATCGAGTACCGCCTGAAGAACCTCTTCATACCTTCGTAGATGCCAGGCCCGGGTGCCCCCGATCAGGCCGAGCTAGAAGCAGCCGAGGGCAAGGTCAGAGAGATCCTGCAAGCGGGGGAGGGGCGCGAAAGCCCCGCGCTACCGCGAGATCTTCAACATCTGCCTGAGAAGCGCGCGGCGCAGGAACTAGAGCGCGCTCGGCAGGAAGTCGAGACCAAGCGCGAGCGCGACAAGCAAGAAATCGAGCTGAGAAGAACCTATGCCAACGGCCTTCTGCGCATCTTGACCGGCCAGCTCGTCATCGCGGACCTTGTGTTTGTGGTCTTCGCGTGGGCCGGCAAGGACTGGAACCTCTCGACCGCCGTTATCGATACGTGGCTGGGGGCGGTGGTCGTCCAAGTGGTCGGCGTGGTCCTGGTGGTCACACGCCATCTGTTTCCACAGCGAGATAGCAAGCCTTGAGATGGGCGCCAGGAGCGTCTACTAGGCCTACTAGTGCTGGCGGGAAGACTGGGGGCGCGGTCATCCAGACCACGCCCCCTCATTCAACTCACCGACATCCCGACGGAGACGAGAAGGAGTCCGCCGAATCGGGAGGTAAGGGCGACGGATCGTCGTTCCTGGCAAGGACGCAGGATGCGTGGTGTGCTTCGCACACGAGCATCCGAGGACGCCGCCAGGGACGACGAGACTAGCCCTTCGGGTACCAGCCGCGGCCTTTCTTCTCCACCTTGTTTTCCTGCTCCAGCCCTGGCAGCACGCGGTACAGGTAGTTCTGCTTGATGCCCATCTTGGCGGCCAGCTCAGGGATCGTGATGCCCGGCTGTCCCTGCACGAACGACAGCGCCTCGGCCGCGCGAGTGCCGCTGCCTTTGCGCCGTCCAGCGCGCCTTTTTGCGGGGCGACCGGGTTTGGCGGCTGCTTTCGGCGCTGCAGCTTTGGGTGCTGTAGCCACCGCTGCTTTTGCTGCTTTCGCAGCTTTTTTGCGGCTGGCCGAGCCGCGCGGACGCCCCGGTCCACGGCGGCGTGTGATGGTTGCGGCGGCCGCTGACGTGGCGTCGGATGCTGCCGTCCCGATCACACCCGCGAGCGCCGCCGCGGCGGCCTCGAGGCGGTTGAACTCGTCCACCAAGGGTTTGAGCTCCTTCAGCCGGCTTGTGATCTCTTGGCGCTTCTCATCAAGGAAGTCGGTCACGATTTGAATCCTCTTCACTAGTGTCGATGCGATTTCAACTCACATCTCTTGTCGCTTCACCTTACACTAGTTCTGTTTCCCAACCCGCTCCAGATGTGCACGGAGACGTTCAAGTGTGCGCTTGGCCTCACGCTCGGGCATCCCGCCGACGAGCGCGCGGCTGGCCAGCGCTCCCACCGGTCCCAGCGGTGGCCGGAATTCGTTGCGATAGTCAAAGCGGGTTCCGCCATCCTCGGCGCTCAGGATGTACTCGCTGTGTGCGTGCGAGCGCGCCGGGCCACGACCCTCCCACACGGCACGCTCGCCCGGGCGGCAGTCCACGAGCGTCCAGTGAACCTCGAGGCTCACCCCCCGCATGTGGATCTGCTGGTCCATCGTGTACCCCACGCGCGGCGGGCCATCGTCGGCGTGCACGAGCTTGCGGTGAATCGTGACCCACTCGCCCAGGCAGGAGGGGTCCATGACCATCTTCCACACGTCGGCCGGTGGAGCTGCGATACGGATCGAGGCTGTGACGAGGCTCATCGGGCGGCCAGCGGCTCGCTTCGCTCCCACTCCGCGAGCGCGTGTTCGACGGCCGACTCGAATGAGTGCAGCCGCACGCCCAGCAGCTCCGCGGCGTGGTGTTCGGCAGGCAGCAGATCGTATTGCAGCCCCTCCATCAACGGCAGCACAAGCTCGGGGTCCTCGCCGGCGATCGCCGCCGCCAGGCGCGCGGTCACGCCTGTCAGATTCACCCCCAGCTTGATCGTCGGGCGGTTGACGAGCATCAGCTCGGCGATCGCCCTGAGCATCTCGCCGTAGGTGAGCACGTCGGGGCCACCGACGTCCAGGCTCCGGCGCGGCAGCTGTGCGGTGGCGCACGCGGCGAGCATCTCGATCACGTCACGCGCGTCGATCGGCTGCGTGCGCAGCGTCTGCCAGGCGGGCAATGTGAGCACCGGCATTCGCTCGAGCAGGTGCACCAGCAGACGGAACGAGCGCGAGCGCGCGCCGATCACTATCGACGCGCGCAGCGCCAGCGAATCGGGGACCGCCTCCAGCAGCACGCGCTCCACCTGCGCGCGACTGGCCAGGTGGCGTGAGATGCGCGTGTCGGCGCGCTCGCTCGTGGTGGGCGGCGGCACTGCAGTCGCGCCCGTGTCAGCGTGCGTGCTCTCCGGCGACGCCACCGCGCGCGGCGTCAGGCCGCCGAGGTACACGATCCTGCGAACGCCCGCGCGCGCTGCCGCCGCAGCGAAGCTCTCGGCCGCGACACGCTCGCGCTCTGCGAACGTCGAGCGCTCGGCCACCGAGCGCTCCATCGAGTGGATCAGGTAGTACGCGAGCTCCACGCCCCCGAGCGCCTGCGCGAGCCCGTCGCCCGTGCGCACGTCCGCGCGCACCACATCCACCTCTCCAGGCTGCCATCGCTCGCACGTGAGCATCGGCGCCAGCGCCAAGCGCACGCGCTCGGGGTCACGGCCGAGCGCGCGGAGCGCGTGTCCGTCCGCGCGCAACCTGGGGACGAGCAGCGAACCGACGAACCCGCTTGCGCCGGTGACTAGGATGCGCATCCACTCAGATGATGACGCGGTCGCGCGCTGCGCGCACGTGACGCCGTCGCGCCGTCCGCGCACGCAACGCAGTCGCACGCTCCGCGCACGGAACGCAGTCGCGCCGTCCGCACACGCAACTCTCGGAAAGTGCGGCGTGATCCGGTCGATTGTCACAAGAACGTGACCGATCGACGGCTATTTCCGGGTAATAGGATTTGTCTGCGATTTGCGGGATGGGGGTCGGGCGTCCCTTGAGTGGTCAGCCGTTTGCTGCTTTGATCGCGGCCGTCCCGTTCAATCCGACTCGTCGCCCGGGGGGTATGTGCTGGTGCAGGCAACGCAGTCCAAGCGAGCGCCGAAGCGCGCGACGCACAAGGTTAGCTGTGATGAGTGCTACTTCCGGGTCAACCTGCTGTGCGCGCTCGATCTGTCAGAGCCGTGCGCGACCTTCCGACCCAACGACGCGCAGCTCAAACCGCCGCAGCAGCTGCGCTTCGTGTTCCGCCAGGAGCGCCGCACGCGCGCCGCGTGGGCGTTTCCGTCCGCCCAGGAGCAGGCTGCCCTCCACGGCTAGCGATACATATCTCCTCGCCCGTGCGGGTATGATTGAGGCTAGACCTGCAAGCTTTCGGCAGAGGCGGTGGCCACAATGGCAGCGAAAGACAGATTCAGCAAGGCCGGCGAGGCCGCGCGCACGGCGCAGCAGAGCCGGTATATCCAGCGTCTCCTCGATGACGAGGACCTGCGCTCCAATCTGCTCTCGGCGTACGCGGCGGCACGCAGCGCATACGGACGCATGAGCAACGGCAAGCCCGCCACACAGGCGCTGTTCGAG
Organism: Solirubrobacteraceae bacterium; assembly: GCA_050012835.1. Classification (GTDB taxonomy): domain Bacteria; phylum Actinomycetota; class Thermoleophilia; order Solirubrobacterales; family Solirubrobacteraceae; genus Palsa-744. Next base: position 25,444 of record JBEKGK010000008.1, read on the forward strand.
GATCGCAAGCTCCAGCAGGAGCTCACGAACGCGGCCAACGCGCTGCGTCAGGCCAGCAACTCGCTGCGGGAGCCCCCCAAGCCGGTGCGGCGTAAGCGCGGGATCGGACGCTCGCTGGTGCTGCTCGCGGTCGGCTCCGTGGCAGCGCTCGCGCTCAGCGAGAGCCTGCGCTCGAAGCTGCTCGACCTCCTGTTCGGGGCAGAGGAGGAGTTCGACTACAGCCCTACCACCGCTCCCGAGACACCCGCGCCTGCGGGCGTCGCCGGCAGCTGAGCCGGTCGCCGTATCGCCGCGCCTATGAGCACGGACACCGCCGTCATAGAGGACCGGGACGCCGCCCAGGACGCGGGCTCGCAGACGCGCGCGAGCGACGTGCGCTCCCGGTCGCTGACGGGCGAGAAGGCCCGCAGGATCATCGACGCGATGCGTCGCAGCGTCGCGCAGCGGGGAACCGCCGCGTCGACGTTCGACCACGTCTCGCGCGAGGCCGGTGTCTCCCGGGGCCTGCTGCATTACTACTTCGGCACCAAGGAGCAGTTGCTCGCCGAGGCCGTCAGACGCGACTGCGAGCTGCGCCTCGAGCGGCTGGAGCGGCAGCTGTCGACCGCCAAGACCGCAGATGACTTCATCGACCTGATGGCTCAGAACCTGCAGGAGACCGTGCGCGAGGATCCTGACTTCGTCACGCTGGTGTTCGAGCTGTTCACCCTCTCGCGTCGCAATGCCGACATCGCCGTCGAGTACGCGGGACTGATACGCAGCACTCGCGAACACGTCGCCGTCATGCTCGCCGCCGCGCAGCGCGAGGGCGTGCTGCGGCTGCACGCCGAGCCCGAGGCGGTCGCCGAGATCCTGTTCTCCCTGGGAGACGGCCTCGCCCTGCGCCTGCTGACCGAGCCCAAGCGCGATTTCACCCACACGATCCACGCCGGCATCACATGTGCGCGCGCGTTGTTGACCGATTGACGCTCCTATAATCGGCATCCGCCATGCCGATCTACGAGTACAGACGACCGGACGGCACCACGTTCGACATCCAGCAGTCCTTCAGCGAAGACGCGCTCGTCGTCGACCCCGACACGGGCGTGCCCGTCGAGCGTGTGCTGCATGCGCCCGCAGTTCACTTCAAGGGCAAAGGCTTCTACAACACCGACTACGGCAAGCGCAATCGCCAGCGCGAGACCGCCGCTGCCGCCGCCGAGAAGTCCTCCTCGGAGAAGTCATCCTCGGAGAAGTCATCCGGAGAGAAGTCATCCTCAGACAAGTCTTCCGGGGAGAAGTCATCCGGGGAGAAGTCATCGTCAGGCGGGTCGCCCTCTTCCTCGGATGGCAAGAAGAGCGATAAGGGCGCCGCCAAGTCCGGCGACTCCAAGTCCGGCGACTCCAAGCCCGTCGCGGCCAAGAGTTAGACAGACCTCGCAGGTAAGAGTTGGTCGCGGCCAGTTGGTCGCTGCCTCGCCAGGTTATTTCATCCGGCGCGAGGACTGTATAACCATGGCTATACAGACATCTGCGGGCTCGGCAGGTATTTCACGCGTCGCGAAGCCCGTATGACCATGGCTATACAGATCTCTTTGGGCGCGAATTAACTCACCTGGCGACCTCAGCCGCTCATGAAGCGCGCCACGTCCGCGCGGCGCGCTTCTTCTGAGATCGTCAGGCCTTCTCCGCCGCCGGGCAGCGTCGTCTGACCGGTCGGCTTGAGCACGCGCGTAGGCGGTGTGCCGGTGATTGCCAGCGCGGCGAACATGCCCAGCAGTTCTGTGCCGCTCATGTCAGAGATGATCGCGGGCGGCGCGTGCCATGCGATCCACGGCAGGCGAAAGAAGCTGAACGGCGACAGCAGCTGGCTCTTCATGTCTGTGAACAGCGCCTGCTGGTGTTCCTCGCGCTGGATGTCCGTCTCGTTGGGTGCGCACAGGTTCTCGCGAGTGCGCGCCAGCGCGAGCGCCTGCTTGCCGTCCAGGTGGTGGGTGCCGGAGCTCAGCCGCAGCGTGAAGCCGCCGTTCGCCGAGCCGCCGTCGAGCTTGGAGATGATGCAACCGCCCGTGTAGGTGACACCGCCCATCGCTTCGATCAGCTGCGGGAAGTTTTCGAAGTCGACTTCCACCACGTGGTTGATCGGTATCCCGAGCCAGTGCTTGATCACCGACACCGACAGCGCCGGTCCACCGAACTCGTGCGCGGCGTTGATCTTCTGCAGACCGTGGCCGGGGATTTCGATGACCGTGTCGCGCGGGATCGACAGGCGCGCCGAGTGCCCGCCGCCGGTGCGGATCAGCATGATCGTGTCCGAGCGCCCGAAGCCGGTGGTTTCCGCCCCCGGTTCCTTGCTGTTCTTCTGGCGCCTGTCTGAGCCGAGCACGAGGATGTTGTTCACGGATGTCAGCGGATAGCCCGCGGGATCGAGCACGCTCGCGACGTTCGACGGCAGCGACGTGCGCTCGAAGTGCGAGCTGATCAGGAACAGCACCAGCGACAGCGCGATCCAACCGAACACGAGCCCGATCAGGCCGAGCACGATGCGCTTGCGCGTGGCCCAGCGGCGCCAGCGCGCCACGCCGCTCGTGCGCGCGCCGCCCCTCGGGGCGCGGGGACCGCCACTGCCGGGAGCGCCTGGATCGGCGCCGCGGCGCTCTCCCGCGCGCCCGCCGGTGAGCCCTCCCGCCAGGCGCCCGGGCTGGATCTGGTCGTCCTCGCGCCTTGGCGACAGGCGCGGGCGGGCGCGGTAGCGGGTGTAGCGCGGAGGCTCGTCTCGGTCGTTGGCCATCGAGGGGACCCTATATTTGCGAGATGACCACCACGGAGGCGCCGGTCGGGCGGCTGCTCGTGTGCCCGACCCCGATCGGCAACCTCGAGGATGTCACGTTGCGCGTGCTCGCCGCGCTGCGCGCGGCCGACGTGGTGGCCTGCGAGGACACTCGCCACACGCGCGTGCTGCTCAATCGCCACGGTATCTCAGCGCGGCTGGTGAGCCTGCACGAGCACAACGAACGCGCGCGCGCGGCCGAGCTGGCGGCGCGCATCCGCGAGGGCGCGGTGGTGGCGCTGGTGTCCGACGCGGGCACGCCGCTGGTGTCCGATCCGGGCTTCGCGCTCGTGCGCGAGTGCCTCGCGGCGGGGCTGGCAGTCGAGGTGCTGCCCGGCCCCAGCGCCGTGCTCACCGCGCTCGTCGCCTCCGGCCTGCCAGCCGAGCGCTGGCGGTTCGTGGGGTTCCTGCCGCGCAAGGCCAGCGAGCGCGAGCAGCTGCTCGGCCGCGCCGAGGAGACGCTCGTCGGGTTCGAGTCACCGCGGCGGCTGGCGGCCACGCTCGCGCAGCTCGCCGCGCTCGATCCGGAGCGTCCGGTGGCGGTGTGCAGGGAGCTGACCAAGATCCACGAGGAAGTTCGGCGCGGGTCTGCGGCGGAGCTCGCCGAGCATTATCGCGAGCACGCCGCGCGCGGCGAGGTGGTGGTGGTGGTCGGTCCGGCTGCAGGGAGCGGTGTCACCAAGCCCGAGGTGCTGTCCGCGGTGCGCGAGCTCGTGGACGCCGGCGTGCGGGTGCGGACGGCTGCCACGATCGTTGGCAGGCTGAGCGGTGTGAGCGCTAATGAGCTATATCGGGAGCTGACTGCATCAACTACACGATAAGTGCTAAATCGTGTATGATACTGACATGGATCAGGCGACTACCAGACTGAATGTCACCCTGGACTCTGAGCACGCGGCCAAGCTCTCGATGCTGGCCGAGCGAACGCACGTCCAAGAGGGGACCCTGGCACGGTCGCTGCTGTCGAGTGCGCTCGACGAGGCCGATCCCGACCCGCGCACGATCACAGCTCTGCTCGACGGGATTCCGGGCGCCTTCGAGGAAGCCCAGCTGGGCTTGAAGCAGGGCAGGGAAGGGAAGACCGTCCCGCTCGACGCGCTCTAGTCGGACTCGGCAGAGTGGCACACGTCGAGATGAGCCTCGTCGCGCGCGAGCGGCTCGAGCGGATGATCGTGACGCACAGCCTGCCCGCCGACGCGTGGGTGCGCGTACAGCGGTCGCTGCGTAAGCTCGAGCGATTCCCGTCGATTGGGCGCCGGCTCGAAGGGCAATGGCACGAGCTGCGTTTCGTCGTCGGCCCGTGGCGCTGGCTGTTGATCGTCTATGCGTATGAAGAGGCGATCGACCGGGTGCTTGTCGTGAGCATCCAGGACGCGCGCTCATCCACGTCCGTGACGAATCTGATCACCCCCAGGTAGCGTGAGAGCAGCCGTGTCCTTCTACGTGACCACCCCCATCTACTACGTCAATGCCGCCCCGCACTTGGGCCACGCGTACACGACGATCGCAGCGGACGTGATGGCGCGCCACCACCGCCAGCGCGGCGAGGACGTGTTCTTCCTGACGGGCACAGACGAGCATGGCGAGCCGGTCGCGGACGCGGCGCACGCGCTCGGCATCGAGCCGCAGGAGCTGGCCGACCGCAACGCCGAGCGCTTCAAGGCGCTCGCGCCGCAGCTGCACGCGAGCAACGACTTCTTCATCCGCACCACCGACCCGCAGCACGAAGCGATCGTGCAGCAGGTGCTCTCGCGGGTGCGCGAGAACGGATATGTATACGAGGGGACGTACGAGGGCTGGTACTGCCCGCGCTGCGCGGACTTCAAGGCGGAGAACGAAATCGACGAGGATCGGCGCTGCCCGATCCACCACATCGAGCTGACGCGCGAGCAGGAGGACAACTACTTCTTCAAGCTGTCCGCCTTCCAGGAGCGCCTCGAGGCGCTGTACGCCGAGCGCGAGGACTTCGTGGCTCCGCGCACGCGCTACAACGAGGCGCTGTCGTTCATCCGCTCGGGCCTGCGCGACGTGCCGCTGACGCGCCACAAGCTGACGTGGGGCGTGCAGGTGCCGTGGGACCACGAGCACGTCTTCTACGTGTGGTTCGACGCGCTGCTCAACTACTACTCGGCGCTCTCCTACGCGCCGGTGCCGGCGGGGATCTCGGCGGCGGGCGAGCCGGCGGCGGGCGGCAGCCTGACGGAGCTGATGTGGCCGGCGAGCTACCACCTGATCGGCAAGGACATCCTGCGCTTCCACGCGGTCTACTGGCCGGCGCTGCTGATGGCCGCCGAGCTCGAGCTGCCCGAGCACGTGTTCGTGCACGGCTTCCTGCTGATGGACGGCGAGAAGATGAGCAAGTCGCTGGGCAACGTGCTCGACCCGTTCGCTGTGATCGAGCGCTACGGCCCGGACGCGCTGCGCTTCTACCTGCTGCGCGACGTGCCCTTCGGCCAGGACGGGTCGGTCTCGACGGCGTCGTTCGAGCTGCGCTATGAGAGCGAGCTGGCCAACGAGCTCGGCAACCTCGCCAGCCGCACGATCGCGATGGTGCATCGCTACCGCAACGGCATCGCACCCGCGGTCACGCCCGACCCGGAGCTCGACCGCGACTTTGCGAGTCTTGCCGGCGAAGTCGAAGCGATGATCGACCGCGCGGAGCTGACCGCGGCGCTCGATGCGATCTGGCAGCGCGTGCGCCGGCTCAACCGCTACGTCGAGGAGCGCGCGCCGTGGCAGCTGGCCAAGGACGACGCCCGCGCGCAGGAGCTCGACCGCGTGCTGTGCACGCTGGTCACGGGCCTGCGCGTGCTCGCGGTGCTGCTGCATCCGTACATGCCCGCCAGCACCGACAGGCTGCTGGCGGCGCTGGGCAGCGAGGACCGCTCGCTGGCGTCCGCGCGCTGGGACACGACGCACGCGCTCGGTGAGCCGATCGGGCAGCTCGAGTCGCTGTTCCCGAAGTCCGCATGACTCGCTCGCGCTGACGATGATCGACTCCCACACCCACCTGCACCTGTGCGAGCAGCCCAACTCGGAGCTGGTCGCCGAGGCGGACGCTGCGGGCGTGACGCGCATGCTGACGGTCGGGATCGACGGGGTCTCCTGTCGCGAGGCGCTCGCCGCGGCCGAAGACTTCCCCCAGGTGCACGCGGCGATCGGTCGGCACCCGAACACGGCCAAGGGCTTCGACGACGCCGACCTGGCGGAGTTGCGCGCGCTGGCGGCGCATGAGCGCTGCGCGGCGATCGGCGAGACCGGACTGGACTTCTATCGCGACAGCGCGCCGCCACGCGCGGATCAGCAGCGCGCGTTTGCGGCGCAGATCGAGCTCGCGCGCGAGACCGGCAAGCCGCTGGTCATCCACTCCAGGGCGGCCGAGCAGGACACGCTCGACCAGCTCGCCGAGGAAGCCGACGGGGTGAGCGTGGTGATGCACTGCTTCTCGATGCCCGAGCAGCTCGACGAGTGCGTGCGCCGCGGCTACGCGATCTCGTTCGCCGGCAACGTCACATACAAGAACGCCGCCGAGCTGGCTGATGCGGCGCGGCGGGTGCCCGAGGACGCGCTGCTGGTCGAGACCGACGCGCCTTACCTCACGCCGCAGGCTGTCCGCAAGCAACGAAACCGGCCCGCGTTCGTCATGCACACGGCGGCCTTCGTCGCCGAGCTGCGCGGCGTCAGCGTCGAGCAGCTGGACGTCGTGGTCACGCGCAACGCGGCGCGCGTGTTCGGTTGGGCATGAGCGCCGTGGCCGAGGGCCCCGTTCAGCTGAGCGTGGAGCCAGGCGCGCGCGCGCGGCCGCACGAGCCCATGCAGCCCGATGGGCCGGTGCAGCCCGATGGGCCGGTGCAGCCGAGCCTGCGGCGGATGCGCCGCTTCGGCGTGCGCCCCGACCGCGACCTCGGCCAGAACTTCCTGGTCGACTCCAACATCCTCGGCGTGATCGGCCGCGCCGCCGCACTCGAGCCGGGCGACGTGGTGCTCGAGGTCGGCGGTGGCCTGGGGGTGCTCTCGGAGTACCTGGCGCAGCGCACCGCGCACGTGCACGTGGTCGAGATCGACGAGCGATTGCGCGCGGCGCTGAGCGACGCGACCGACTCCCACGCCAACGTCACCGTGCATTGGGCCGACGCGATGGCGCTGGATCTCGCGGCGCTTGAGCCCGCTCCGGACAAGGTCGTCGCGAACCTGCCCTACGGCGTGGCCGCGAGCGTGCTGCTGCGCACCATCGAGGAGCTACCGGGCGTGCGCACGTGGGTGGCGATGGTGCAGCGCGAGGTCGGCGAGCGCCTGGCCGCGGGGCCCGTGGGGCGCGGGGGGGCGGGACCCCACAAAAGCGCGTACGGCGTGCCGTCGGTGCTCGCGCAGCTGGCATGCGAGGTGGAGGTGCTGCGGGCGATCCCGCGCACGGTGTTCTTTCCCGTGCCGAACGTCGATTCGGTGCTCGTGGGGATGCGCCGGCGGGAGGCGAGCGTGGGCGGCGAGGGCGGGGGCGCGGGGCCGGGCGCGGAGGCGGCGGAGGCGGCGGAGGTTACCCCGGCGCTGCGCGCGCTGGTCGCGGGGGCGTTCGCGCACCGGCGCAAGACGCTGTCGGGCTCGCTCGGCCTGGCGGACGCGTCGAGATCCCTCCCGCCCCGTTCGCGCGAGCAGGTGCGCGACGCACTGGTGCAGCTGGGCCACCCCGCGGACGCGCGCGCGGAGCGCCTGTCGCCGGAGGACTTCCGCGCGCTCGCGCGCATGCTGGAGCTATGAGCGGCGCTCGCGCCGGCGCTGGGGTTGGCCGCGGCCGTGGCGCGGCCAACAGCTCGCTCGCCCCTGGCGTGCACCGCGCGCTGGCGCCGGCGAAGATCAACCTGGGGCTGTTCCTTGGGCCGGTGAGGGTCAGCGACGGCAGGCACGAGCTGGTGAGCGTGATGCAGTCGATCTCGCTGGCAGACGAGGTGACGCTGGAGGCCGCGCCCGCGGGCAGCGACCGCGACGAGGTGATCTGCCCGGGCGTGTCGGTCGCCGCCGGGGAGAACCTGGCGGGCGCGGCGCTGCGCGCGTTCAGGGCGAGCACCGGATGGCGCGCGCCGCCGCTGCGGCTGAGCATCGTCAAGCGGATCCCCGTCGCCGCCGGCCTGGGGGGCGGGTCGGCCGACGCCGCCGCCGCGCTGCGCCTGGCCAGGCACGCGTCCGGGCTGGGCGACGAGCAGCTGCTGCGCACGATCGGCGCGCAGCTCGGCGCCGACGTGCCCGCGCAGATAGCCCCGGGGCGCTGGCTGGCGACGGGCGCCGGCGAGCAGTTGCAGGAGCTGGCGCCTCTGCGATCGCGCTTCGGCGTGCTCGTGCTGCCGCTGGCCGCCGAGCTGTCCACCGCGGCCGTGTACGCGGAGGCCGACCGGCTCGCGCTGGCGCGCACGCGGCGGGAGCTCGAGGAGCGCCGGCGGGAGCTGCACGCGGCGCTCGAGCACGGCGCCCCGCTGCCGGCCGCCACGGAGCTGTTGCACAACGACCTGCAGCGCGCGGCCGCGTCGCTATGCCCGCAGATCGCGAGAGCGCTCACGCAGGCGCGCGAGGCGGGAGCGGAGCTGGCGCTCGTCAGCGGCTCCGGCCCGACCGTGCTCGGACTGTTCGTGCGCGCCGGACGCTCCCCCGACGGCGGCCTCGTGCTGGCGCAGGCGGCCGCAGCGAGCCTGGCGGACCGCGTGCCGCCGCCGATCTACGCCGCGCCGGTGGACGGCACGTTCGCGCGCGCGGTCACGCTCGGCACGAGCAAGCGACGCCTGCGTGCGTAACAATCCCCGCAGGATCAAATGACTAGGTCGCAGATCAACGAGCTGGTGGCGGCGGGAGCCGGAGTGATCAGCCTTGTGCTGTTCGCCGGGCTGGTGCTCGTGCCGGTGTGGTCGTCCTACTCACGTGTGTGGGAGCGGCTGGCCGCCACCGTGCTGTCGCTGTACGTGCTGGCGGTACTCGTCGGTGCCGGGGTGGTCGGCGCGCTCGCTGCCGTCTACCTCTGGGGCTGACTGGCGTGTCAGATCTGGCGGCGCTTGACGCGATCACCGAGGCGGTCGAGTCGGGGGCCGGCTTGCCCGAAGTGGTGCGCGCGGCCGCCAAGGCGCTCGAGGCGAGCCTCGCTGTGACCGATGCGTGGGGGGCGACGCTGGCGGTTGCCGCGCGCTCGCCCGCCGAGGAGCGCTCGCTGCTCTCGCAGGGCGAGGGCGTGATCAGCGCGCCGCTGCGCGTGGCGGACACGGTCGTGGGGACGCTGCACATGCGCGTCAAGACCGCGCCGAGCGACTCGATGCGCCGGCTGCTCCTGACGATGATCGCCTCGGAGGTCGAGCGCGTGAGGGCGCCCGAGCGGGTCTCGGAAACAGCCTCCGCGGACTTCCTGCGAGCGATTCTGAGCCGCGAGCTGACCGACCGGGGGGAGCTGCTCGAGCGCGCCAAGGAGCTGTCGCTGGCGATCGAGGACGGGGCGAGCATGCTCGTGGCGCGCGCGCATCCGCAGTCGCCCACCGACGAGGGCTGGCGCGGACGCGTGCGCGCGGTCGCCGAGCGGGGTGCGCGCGCGGTGGCCAGCCGCTCGATTGCGGCGCTGTCCGAACGCGACGGGATTGCCGGCGCCGAGGTGCTGGTGCTGGTGCCCGGTGGCGAGGAGGCAACGGCGGCGCGCGCAGCGGAGGCGGTGCTGAACGAGATGGAAGCGAGCCTCGCGGGCTACACGTTTGCGCTCGGGCGCAGCCGCGTGACCGCCGAGCCCTCAGAGCTGCCGCGTGCGGCCAGCGAGGCGCTGCTCGCGGCCAACGTAGCCCAGGGCTCGTCCGACGGCGCGGCGCTGGCCTTCGAGGAGACGGGCGCCTACCGGCTGCTGCTGTCGGCCATGAGCGAGAACCCGAGCGAGCTGCAGCGCTTCTACGCGGAGACTGTCGAGCCGCTGGTGGCCTACGACGAGCAGTACGAGACCGAGCTCGTGCGCACGCTCGAGACGTTCCTGGAGGCAGACGGCAACGTCGCGGGCACCGCCCAGCGGCTGTTCACGCACCGCCACACCATCTACTACCGCCTGGAGCGCGTGCGCGAGCTCTCGGGCCTCGACGTCAGCTCGAGCGACGGCCGCGAGAAGCTCAGCCTCGGCCTGAAGTCGATGCGCGTGCTGGGCATCGCCTCGGCCGGCGGCCCCGCCTCGGAGGCCGGCGCCGAAGCCGGGCGCGTGCCCAGGCGCTCGGGCAGGCGCACCTAGCCTTCGGGCGTACGTGAGACGCCCTCGACACGCGGTGTATAGCGATGGTTATACGGTCTCTGCTGCGTGGGATACTCTCGACACGGAGTGTATAACGATAGTTATACGGTGTCTCGTGTGTGGGATACTCTCGACACAGGGTGTATAACGATGGTTATACGGCATCCACGTCGGGAGTGAGTGAGTTTCAGAGGCGCGCGCCGAACTCGATCACATAAGTGGCGCCGCGACCGCTTGTGTCCAATACTGCCGGCACGGCCGAGGTGGACGCCACGCCGGCGTCGCGGTATTCGCCGCTGAGCATGATTTCGCGGTGCGGCGGCGAGTCCATCCATTCCTGCACGATGTGCGCCGGCGTCGTATAGCTGCCGGTGCCCCACGCGATGTTCTGCCCGACCGCGACCTCGGCAGCGTGCGCGGGGTAGCGGGTGACCGTGACCAGCGACAGCGGCGTCCGTCCCGACGGGCCGACGTCGGCGAAGTAGTCCCGGCGCACCATGCTTCCGACCTGGCTGGCGGCCACGTGGCCCAGTTCGCGGTTGGCGTGCAGCGGGCGCAGACCGCGCGCAGTCCGTTGCTTGTTGACCAGGCACAGCGTCGCCGCGTCGACGGCGCCGAGGTTCGCGACGGTGGGGCGCAGGTTCGCGTCACGGCACGCAGAGCCGGCCGTGTCCGCCCCGGCGGTGTCCGCCCCGGCGGTGTCCGCTGCGAGGCCGCCCGCGCACGCCAGCACGGCCGTCGCAAGCGCGCCCGCGCACGCCAGCACCGCCCCGGTCGGCACGGTTCCCAGCTTGCTCCCGTGTCTTGTCGTTGCCCCCGGCAAGTGACGGAATACTTGCAGGACCAGTGGATGGGCGCGTTGCTGCATTGTTAACGTGGTTATCGGCAGCGCTTGGCAGGGGATCTCCCGACTTGCCTCTCGCGCTCGCTCGAACCGCGCCTCAGCACCGCGTCGGCCCGCTCACCAGCGGGATCACCTGCGACCATGTGGTGCCGTTGGGGAGTGGGGTAATAGGCAGCCCGGAAGACTTTGGCTCTTCAAGTCCTGGTTCGAGCCCAGGCTCCCCAGTTAGTTCTGTGTCCCCACCAAGTGCGAACATATGTTCGTGCCAGGTCGGGGACCCAGATACTCGGAGCAGGAAGCACGCAGCGCCGTGGCTGCATCGAGTTGCTACGCGGATGTGCTCAGACGATTGGGCATGCGCCCGGCGGGCGGCAATCACCGAACCCTGCGCAGGTACGTCGAGCAGGTCTGGCAGATTCCCACCGATCATTTCGACCCCGATCGCGCTCGCAACAACGCGCTCCAGAAAGCTCCCATCCCCTTGAGCCTCATCTTGGTCGAAGCTTCGACTTACTCTCGCGTGCATCTCAAGGCTCGGTTGTTCAAGCAGGGTTTGAAGGCGCGCGAGTGTGAGCTGTGCGGCCAGGACGAAATGTGGCGAGGCCGGAGGATGGCGTTGATCCTCGACCATCTCAATGGCATCGCCGACGACCACCGTCTCGAGAATCTGCAGATCGTCTGTCCCAACTGTGCTGCGACTCTCGACACGCATTGCGGCCGGCAAGATCGCCTCGAGCGCGACCCACGCCCATGTCTGCATTGTGGCGGCGAGTTCTGGCCAGCGTACGCATCTCAGCGTTACTGCTCGCGGTATTGCGGTGTCCGGCGCAAGGGTGACGGACGCGCACGACCTGAGCGGCGCAAGGTCAGTCGTCCGCCCTACGTGCATCTGGTCAGAGAGGTCCGGGTGCTGGGCTATGTCGGCACTGGACATCGCTACGGCGTGTCCGACAACGCGATCCGCAAGTGGCTGCGCCAGTATGAGCGGGAACGAGCGGGCGACTCGCGGCAGCGCGCTGCCACTGGAATAGCATTGCTCGGGTGAGCGCGCCCACGGTTCTGATCCTTGCTGCGGGCCAGGGGACGCGCATGCGCTCGAAGACGCCGAAGGCGCTGCACGAGCTGTGCGGCCTACCGATGGTGCTGTGGCCGGTGCGCGCGGCGCTGGAGGCGGGGGCGGGCAGGGTGGTGGTGGTGGACTCGCCGGAGCGGGCGATCGAGCGGCTGCTGCCGGAGGGCGTGGAGCTGGCGGTGCAGGAGCAGCCGAACGGCACGGGCGGCGCGGTGGCGGCAGCGATGGCGATGCTGAGCTCGACGGAGGGACCGGCGCTGGAGCCTACGGCGCCGGTGGTGGTGCTGAGCGGCGACGTGCCGCTGGTGAGCGCGGAGGCGATCGGCGAGTTGATCGACGCGTATCGCGACAGCGGCGCGGCGGCGACGATGGTGACGACGGTGCTGGAGGACCCGACTGGCTACGGGCGCGTGGTGCGCGACTCCAGCGGCGCGGTGCGGCGTGTGGTGGAGACCAAGCAGCACGGCGACGCGACGCAGGCGGAGCGCGAGATACGCGAGGTCAACACGGGCATCTTCGCGTTCGCCGCGCATGCGCTTGAGGCGGCGCTGCCGCGGCTGAGCACTGAGAACGCGCAGGGCGAGCTGTACCTGCCGCAGGTGCTGGACCTGCTGAGAGCGGACGAGGCGACGGTGGCGGCGCACGTGGTGCAGGACGAACGGCTGGTGCTGGGTGTCAACGACCGCGCGGGGCTGGCGCGCGTGCGCGCGCTCGCGCAGGCGGCGATCCACGAGCGCCACATGCGCGCCGGCGTGGGCATCGTGGACCCGGCGGCGACGGTGATCGACGTGGACGTGCAGATCGGGCAGGACACGCTGATCGAGCCGTTCACGACGATTCGCGGCGCCACGCGCATCGGGCGCGAGTGCACGGTGCGCCACTCATACCTGGTGGACTGCGTGCTCGAGGACGGCGTGAGCGTGGGCCCGTTCGGCTATCTGCGCCCGGGCACGGTGCTGCGCAGCGGCAGCAGGGTGGGCACGTTCGTGGAGGTCAAGAACTCCGACATCGGCCCCGGCGCGCGCGTTCCGCACCTCTCCTACATAGGCGACGCGGATGTGGGCGAGCGCACGAACCTGGGCGCGGCGACGATCACCGCCAACTACGACGGCCGCGCCAAGCATCGAACGACGGTCGGCGCGCGCGTGCGCACGGGCGTGGACACCACGCTGGTGGCTCCTGTGACCGTAGGCGATGACGCGTACACGGGCGCCGGGTCGGTGATCACCGACGACGTGCCGGCGGGCGCGCTGGGCATCGCGCGGGCGCGCCAGCAGAACGTCGAGGGCTACGCGGAGCGGAAGGCGGGCGGCGCGGGCGGGGCGGGGGGGGGCGGGCGGTCCCAGCCAAAATGACCGATCAGACCAGGATGTTTACACTTCCTCTCCAGATGAGTGCGATCGACACGCGCACCGACTACTCGCGGGCGAGCCTGCCGATCGATTACAACAAGCGCCTGATGCTGTTCAGCGGGCGCGCCAACCCGCAGCTGGCGACGGACATCGCGGACAAGCTGGGGGTGGACCTGGGGCCGGTGGAGCTGAAGACGTTCTCCGGCGGCGAGGTGTACTGCCGCTACGAGGACTCGATCCGCGGCGCGGACGTGTTCATCGTGCAGCCCACGTGCAGCAACCCGCAGGCGGGGGTCACCGCGAACGACTCGCTGATGGAGCTGCTGTTCATGATCGACGCCGCCGTGGGCGCGTCGGCTCACAGGGTGATCGCGGTGACGCCGTGGTTCGGCTACTCGCGCCAGGACAAGAAGTCGGCGCCGCGGGAGCCGATCTCCGCGCGGCTGGTGGCGCGCATGCTGGAGGCGGCGGGCGCCGACAGGGTGCTGACGATGGACCTGCACGCGGGCCAGATCCAGGGCTTCTTCCAGATTCCCGTGGACCACATGACGGCGCTGTTCATGCTCACGCAGTACTTCACCGACCTGGGCCTGCCGGACCTGGTGGTGGTGGCGCCGGACGCGGGAAGGGTCAAGCTGAACAAGAACTTCGCGTCCAAGATCGGCGCCGAGCTGGCGATCCTCGACAAGGAGCGCCCCGCGCAGCAGGTGGCGGAGATCGGCTACGTGATCGGCGACGTGAAGGGCAAGACGGCGGTGATCGTGGACGACATGATCGACACCGCCGGCACGCTCAAGGCGGCCGCCAAAACGGTCATGGAGGAAGGCGCAGCGCGCGTGTACGCAGCGGCGACGCACGCGGTGTTCTCGGGCGACGCGTTCGAGAACCTCGCCGAGTCGGGGCTGGAGCAGATCGTCGTGACCGACACCATCCCCATCGCTGCCGCGCGTCCGGACAACGTGCGCGTGCTGCCGTGCGCGGAGCTGCTGGCCGACTCGATCCGGCGCATCTTCGTCGACGACTCCGTCAGCGAGGTGTTCGGCGGCGAGAACCAGCTGTTCTAGAGCTCGTGCGCCTTGGCGCGGGCGTACAGCAGCGCCAGCGCGCGGTGCTCGGCCGCTGCGGGAAATGGATGGCGCTCGCGGAACGCATAGATCTGGATCAGCGCCGGACCGGCGTCGAAGGTGACGATGTCGATGTAGGACTGGCGGTGGACGGTCTTGCGCCGTTCCGGCGTGTTCGGGGGCCAGGGTGCGAACGACACGTTGGTGTAGTCCTGCCTGAACCTCAGCGCGACGCTGCCGTCGACCCCGGATAGAGGGTTGGCGAGGTCTGTCAGTCGCGAATCGCTGCCGAGCGCATCGCTGGCGAGGCCCAGGTGGCCGAGGTTCTCGATGCGCACGTAGCACGCGATCCCGCGGCGGCTCCCGATCACGCGCAGCTGCGCGAGCGCTTCACGCGTGCTCGTGCCCGGCGGTTGCGAGCCGCCGACGCGCGCTATCACCGTCGAGGTGACGAAGCCGTCCCCATATTGGAGGCTTGGCGAGTTGACCCCGATGACGTCGCCGCGGGTGGGCACGCCGCTGCACGCGGCGGTCTCGGCGCTCAAGCGCCTCTCGCGTTCCACGCTTTCCTCTGCCCTTCCCCCTATGCTCCACGCGCCCGGCAGGTCGGCGTCGCGAAGGTTGACCTGCCTCGCGAACGCCAGCACGCGGGCCTGCGTGAGCCCTGCGCCGCCGCCGCTCCCGCATCCGCCGAGCAGCCCCACCGACGACAACGCGAGCGTAAGCCACACAGCCGCGATTCGCCGCAGCGGCTGCTCCTGTCCATGACGCTCGCGGGGCACGTGCCTGATTGTGTCGCCTGCCGCGGCGCTGTTGTGTGGGGCGATACGGCCTGCACATGTGCAGGCCGGCCGGACCGCGCATGCGCGGTCCGGGGGAGGTCGCATGCGACCTCCCCAAGGCAGGGCCGCATGCGGCCCTGCCCGGGTGGGCACATGTGCCCACCCGCCATCTAGGCAAAACAGGTACATGTACCCACCCGTCATCATCTCGATCGTGTCCTCCCCGATCGCGACCCCTGCCACCCCCGCCGCCCCTGCGGCGGCTGCGCGCGGCCCGCGCGCATGGTGGCGGGGCCTGGCGTCTGCTCAGCGCCGCGCGCTGCGCGTGCTGTTCGCCGTCGCTGTGATCGTGGTGCTCGTCGCAAGTGGCGTGCTTGCGCGCTTCCTCAGCGTGGAGAATGCCGAACGCGCCGACGACCTTGCGCTGATCCAGGCTGAGGCCAAGGGCAACGCCGCTGCGATGCTCGAGCAGCTGAGCGGCTGCCGCCAGAGCCCGTCGTGCGTGGCCACTGTGAAGGCCAACGTGAGCAACCCGCGCCTGCGCAGGTCCGGCGCCGTGAAGATCCTGCAGCTGGAATCCAAGACCGCGTACTCGCTGTTCGCAGTGACCGGCAAGACGCGTCTTGCGTGGACGGTGATCGGGTCGCTGCCGGTGGTGCAGTGCGTGGACGTGCGCCGCACCGGCAACTTCCTCAAGGGCATCAACGTCACGCTGATCGCGCTGAGCGCTCCAATCGACAACGAAGGCACCTGCTCGAAGCGCTCGAAGAGCGAAGTGGAAGAAGAAGAAGCCACAGCAGCAGAACGATGAGCGGCGATTGCTAGAGTCTGCACTCGCTCATGGCCAACACCACCAGCAAGCTCAACGTCAACAGCCGCCACGCCGCCGGCTCGCGCGCCGTGCGCCGCCTGCGCCGCAGCGGGCGCGTGCCCGGAGTGCTGTACGGCGGCGGCTCCGAGTCGCTGGGCTTCGACGCCGACGAGCGCGAGCTGCGCCACGCGCTCGCCGGCTCCGGCGCCGTGCTGGACCTGAGCATCGACGGCAGCAAGCCCACGCCAGTGGTGCTCAAGGAGGCCCAGCGCCACCCCGTGCGCGGCGAGACCATGCACGTTGATCTGCTGCGCGTGAAGCTCGACGAGGCGATCCACGCCGTAGTGCCGCTGGAACTGACCGGCATCGATGACGCTCCCGGCGTCAAGGAAGGCGGCGTGCTCGAGCAGATCACGCGCGAGCTCAACGTCGAGGCGCTGCCCACCGCCATCCCCGAGTCGATCGTGCACGAGGTCGGCGAGATGCAGATCGGCGAGACCATACTGCTCCGCGCGCTCAGCACGCCCGAGGGCGTCACGCTGCTGGACGACCTCGACGAAACCGTCATCGCAACGCTGTCTCCGCCGCGGCTGCAGAGCGAAACAGCCGAGGAAATCGAAGCCGAGACAGAGCTCGTCGGCGAGGCCGGCGCGCAGGGCGAGGCCGGCGAGAGCGCCGGCGAGGGCTCCTCCGGCGAGGAGTAGCACCCCCTGCGACGCCCGTTCGGCGGCGGTGGCAGCGGCGGAGCGATCGACTGGCTGATCGTCGGACTGGGCAACCCCGGCCGCGAGTACGCCGGCACGCGGCACAACGTCGGCTTCGCGGTCGCCGACGCGCTGGTCGAGCGCTGGGCGTTGGGAAAGGCCAAGGACCGCTTCCGCGGGCGCATCGCCGAAGGTCGCGTGCGTGCCGGCGCGCCCGGCGCATCGCTCGGTGTGGGCGGGCCCGCCGGCGGCCGGCAGGCCGGGGTGGGCGGGTCGACCGGCGGGCGTGCGCCGCGCGTGGCGGTGCTGTGCCCGCAGACGTACATGAACGACGCCGGGCGCTCCGTCGGCCCCGCGCGCGGCGCCTTCAAGCTGCCGCTGGAGCGCGTGCTGGTGGTGCATGACGAGATCGACCTGCCGTTCGGAGACGTGCGCACACGCCTGGGCGGCGGGCTGGCGGGGCACAACGGGCTGAAGTCGCTCAAGCGCGAGCTCGGCGGCGCTGACTTCATGCGCGTTCGCGTCGGCGTCGGGCGCCCCGACTCCACCGACCCGCACATCGTCTCCGCGTACGTGCTCGCGCGATTCCGCGAGGGCGCCGCGCAGGTGGCTGAGCTCGTCGACCGCGCGTGCGAGCACGCCGAGCGCGTGGTTCTGGGCGAGACCGGGTCCGCACATGCCGCGCCCGGTGGCGGCGCGCCCGATGGCGGCGCGGCCGATGGCGCCGCGGCCGGCGAGGAGCGGTGATGGCTGCCGGCACGGGCGCGCTGCGCACGCTGTTGGGGCTCGCGCAGGACGACGAGCCGACGCTGCGGCTCGCGCGCGACGGCGGCCATGCGTTCGTGTCGGCGTCGCTGCGCGCGTACGTGATCGCTGCGCTGGCTGAGATCGACGCACACGCGCGCGCGCGCCCCACGCTGGTGGTCGTCGGCGACGACCGCGCCGCGCGCGACCTCGCGGGCGACCTCGGCGCCTGGCTGGCGCCGCGGCGCGTGCGCTACTACCCCTCCAGAGGCGTCGCCTACGAGTCGCACCTGGCGCCGCCCGCGCACCTCGTTGGGCTGCGCGTGGCAGCGCTCGACGCGCTGCTCGGCGCCGGCGCGGCGGCGGGCGGCGCGGGGGCCGGCGGCGCGGGGGCCGGCGGCGCGGGGGCGGGCGGCGCGGTCGGCGCGGGGGCGGAGGCGCCGGAGCAGCCGGTGGTGGTGGTGAGCGCGGTGGCGCTGTCGGAGAAGGTGCCCGACCCGCAGCTGCGCCCGCGCTCGTTCACGCTGCGCGTGGGCGAGCTGCTGGACCTCGACGAGTGCGCTGCTGAGCTCGTGAGCGCGGGCTACGAGCGCACAGATCAGGTCGAGGAGCGCGGGCAGTTCGCGCTGCGCGGCGGTCTGCTGGACGTGTTCCCGGCCACGGAGGAGCGCGCGGTGCGCGTGGACATGTTCGACGTTGAGATCGAGTCGCTGCGCTGGTTCTCCACGTTCACGCAGCGCTCGCTCGGGGACACCGACGAGGTCGAGATCGCGCCCGCGGCGGAGCTCGCGCTCGAGCACCGCGAGCTGGCGGAGCTCGTGGCCGAGCAGATGCCCAGTCGCCCGATCGCCGGCGCCGGCGGCGGTGCCGAGGGCAAGGCCGGGGCCGGCGCCCGGGGCGAGTCCGGGTCCGGCGGCGATGACGCCGAGCGCCCGGACATCGCGGAGCTGCTGCCGGTCGATCGCTTCGGCGCGCTGCTCGACCTGGTCGGCGCGGAGACAGAGCTGGTGGTTGCCGCGGAGGAGGATCTGGAGCCCGTGCTGAACGATCTGTGGAGCGACGTGTGCGCGGCGTTCGGCGACGAGGACGCGCACCACCTGTATGTGAGCCCGCAGAGCATCCGCGCGACGCTGGCCGAGCGCGCGCGCATCTGGCTGTCGGGGCTGTCGAGCGGACAGGACATCGAGCTGCGCGCGCAGTCCGCGGACACGGCAGCGCGCTCGCTGGGCGAAGCCGAGCCGGAGCTCGAGAAGCTCGTGCGCTCGGGCTACAGGACGGTCGTGGCGTTTCCCCGCCGCGGCGAGGGCGAGCGCGCGGCGTACAACCTGGGGCGCCTGAAAGCGACGTGGCTGGGCGAGGGGGTCGGCGGCGGCGACGGCGGCGGCGCTGCTGACGGCGGTGGCGCGAGCAGCGGCCGCTCGGCCGTCGGCTTCCAGCCGCTGGAGCCGTCGCTGCGCTTCGCTGCGGCGTCGCTGCGCGAGGGCTTCGTGGCGCCGCAGCTGAAGCTGGCGGTGTTCCCCGAGCACCGGCTGATGCGCCGGCGCGCCGGCCGATCGTCGAGCGGCGGCGCCGGCACTGGCCGCCACGGCGGCGCTGGCGGCGCGCGCCGCGGCGCGCTGCGCTCGTTCACGGAACTGCGCACCGGCGACATCGTCGTGCACGAGGACCACGGCGTGGCGCGCTTCGCTGGCTTTGAGACGCGCACGGTGGCAGACGTCACGCGCGACTACCTGTACCTGGAATACCAGGGCGATGACCGCGTGTTCGTGCCCACCGACCAGCTGGCGAAGATCTCGCGATACGTGGGCGCGGGCGCCGGCTCGCATCCGCCGCTGAGCAAGCTCGGCGGCACGCGCTGGGAGACGATGAAGGCGCGCGCGCGGCACGCCGCGCAGGAGCTGGCGGGCGAGCTGCTGAGCCTGTACGCCGAGCGCAGGCGCCGCAGTGGCCACGCGTTCGGCCCCGACTCCGACTGGCAGCGCGAGTTCGAGG
>JBEKGK010000009.1:0-44157 GCA_050012835.1 Solirubrobacteraceae bacterium
AGGCGATGCCAGCGACGCTCGCCGAGCGCTGGGCCAAAGCACGCTCCTTCCACCATTCGCTGTACCCCGCGCAGCGGATCGCGGCCGAGCGTACGCACAGCGTGTCGGTGTGCCTGCCCGCGCGCGAGTGCGCCGAGACGGTCGGGGAGATCGTCGGCGAGCTGGTGGCGCTGCGGGAGGCGGGGGCGATCGACGAGATCGTGGTCGTCGACGCGGCCTCCGCCGACGGGACCGCCGCGGTGGCCGAGCGCGCCGGCGCGCGCGTCCTGCAGGAGGCCGAGCTGCTGCCCGAGCACGGGCCCGTGCTCGGCAAGGGCGATGCCATGTGGCGCGCGCTCTCGGCGCTCGACGGCGAGCTGGTGTGCTTCCTGGACGCCGACACCGAGGGCTTCTCCGCGCACTTCGCCACGGGCCTGCTCGGGCCGCTCGTGTGCGAGCCGGGCGTGTCGTTCGTGAAGGCGTTCTACCGGCGCCCGCTCGCCTGGGGGGGCTCCGGTTCCAGCGCCGCCACCGACACCGACGAGGGCTCAGGCGCCGGCTCCGGCGAGGGCGGCGAGGCCCAGGGCGATGGCGGCGGGCGCGTCAACCACCTGACCGCTCGTCCCGCGCTCGCGCTGTTCTACCCGGAGCTCGCGGGCGTGCGCCAGCCGCTCGCCGGCGAGGTGGCCGCGCGGCGGGAGCTGCTGGAAGAGCTGCCGTTCGCGACCGGCTACGGCGTGGAGATCGCGATGCTGATCGACGCCTGGCGCAGGCTGGGGCTGGACGGCATCGCCCAGGTCGACCTCGACGAGCACCGCAACCGCCACCAGCCGCTGGCGGCGCTCGCGCCGATGGCGCTGACGGTGCTGTCGACGATCGTGCGTCGTGTAACGCAGGAGGGGCGGCTTGTGGATGTGGATGGGGTGGGGGCGGGGCCGGACGGCGCGGCGGGGCCGGACGGCGCGCCGGTGGAACGGCCGCCGCTCGGACACGTGACGAGGCCGGAGGGCGACCGACGGGTGGCGCGAGGAGCGGTCGGGTGAGCGAGCGGGCGGGCGGGTCAGCGACCGCGCGCTGCCTGTACCTGGACCTCGACAGCACGCTGCTCGGCCGCGGCGCGTCGATGCTGCACGACGGCGAGGGCAACGTGACGATCGACGGCGTGCGCGCGGTGCAGGCGTGCCTGCGCGCGGGCGTGGAGGTCGTGCTGATGTCTGGCAGGCGGCGCGCGCAGGTGATGGAGGACGCGCGTCTGCTGGGCCAGTCCTCGTACATCTACGAGGCGGGCGCGTGCGTGGTGCTCGACGGCGAGGAGCACTGGCTGACGGGGGAGCTGGTACCGGGGGAGCTGACGATCGCCGAGCAGATCGAGCGCTCGGGCGCGCCGGAGCTGCTGCTCGAGCGCTACTCGGGTTACCTGGAGTACCACGAGCCATGGCATCTCGAGCGCGAGGTCTCGCACCTGTTCCGCGGCCTCGTGGATGCCGTCGAGGTCGACCAGGTGCTTGTCGAGCACGGTCACGCGAACCTGCGACTGGTTGACAACGGGGTCGTGAACAGGCGTTCGCAGGCGCTCGCCGAGCTCGCGCACGTGCGCGGGTACCACCTGGTGCCCGCCGGAGCCTCCAAGGTCGCGGCGGTGGCGCTGCATCGCAGGGCGCGCGGCTACGAGCGCGCGGAGACGTTCGCGGTGGGCGACTCGCGCGAGGATCTCGCGTGCGCCGCCGAGGTCGACACGATGTGGCTGGTCGCCAACGCGCTTGAGCGCGACCCCTCGATGCGCGAAGCGCTCGCCGCGCACGCGAACGCGCGCGTGTGCGAGGCGGGCCATGGGCGGGGCGTGTACGAAGCCGTCGTCAGCACGCTGATGGGTACCTGATCTAGGACGTCGGTAGGCAAGCGAGGCCAGGACGCAGCGAGCGTGGCGTGCTTTGCACGCGAGCGAGCGAGGACGCCGACCGATCGGAGATCGGCCAGCGCCGCCTAACGGCGTTCTAGATGATGCCTTCGCGCTTCTCCTCCTCGTAGAGGCGCTCCACGACGAACTCCTTGAGCAGCGTCTGGTAGCCGGTGTTGCGCAGTGCTGCGAGCGCCTTGAGGCGCGTCAGCGTGAACTGGTCGAAGCGGATCGCGATCGGTGTGGTGCGGCCCGGTCGGATCATGTCCTGCATGCGTAGCGCCTTTTCGCGCCTGGCCTGCTGCTCGAGGAACTCGTTCGGCTCAAGCGACAGGCCTTTGGTGGGGTCTACTTCGCCGGGGCGGGCGCGCTGGTGGGGCGGCATCTTTGTTCTCCTTTGCAGCTAGCGTGCTCTATGGTATTTACTAAGTTTATACTATAGATATACGGCACGTCTGGCGCGACAAGCACAGGCCAGCGCGATGCTCCGCCCCGGGCCACGTGATACCAAACGATCACGTCGGCAATCATCGGAGGGATAAGATACCGACCGGTCTCTTTTGCGAGTTTTTGATACTATAGTTACCGATCGGTAGCATGATGATCAGAACTTCCATCGAGCTTGGCAACGCCCTGCGCGCTCGACGCCGGGAGCTCAACCTGACGCAGGAGGACGTCGCCAACGTGATCGGGGTCAATCGGCGGGTCATCGGTGAGCTGGAGCGGGGCAAGGGCACGGTTCAGCTGCAGATCGCGATGGAAGCTGCGCGTGCACTCGGCCTGGACATCGAGCTGGCGCCTCGTCGCAAATGAGCGAACTGATCGTCTATCTATGCGGACGGCGAGCCGGGCGCCTGATCCGCAAGGACAATGGCAATCTTCAGTTCCGCTACGACCCCGACTACGCGGGGCCCGTGATCTCTCAGGCGCTTCCGATCCAGGAGGTCGCGCATCCCCACGCTGTCTGCCGTGCGGTCTTCGGTGGGCTGCTGCTCGAGGGCGACGCGCGAGAGGCGCTCGCACGCAACCTGGGGATTTCGATCGGCAACGACTACGCGCTCCTGCAAGAGCTCGGAGGCGACTGTGCTGGCGCCATCACTCTGCTGGATCCCGATGTGCCGCTTCCGATCGAGCCCCGGCTCAAGCCGCTGGACGATGAGCAGCTAGACCTGCTGCTACGCGAACTGCCTCAACGTCCGCTCGCCGCCAAGCCCGAGGAAGGAATCCGGCTTTCTCTCGCCGGTGCCCAGCCGAAGCTGCCGGTCATCATCGAGAACGGCGAGGCGGCTCTACCCCTGAATGCAGCTGCCGCGACAACGCACATCCTCAAGCCGGAGCCCTCACGCTTTCCAGGTCTCGTCGACAATGAGGCCTTCTGCATGGAGTTGGCGCGTGCCGTGGAATTGCCCGCTGCCCTCACTCACAAGCGGGCCACCGTCTCCGGCCTCTCCTATCTGCTGGTCGAGCGCTACGACCGCGACATGACTGCCGAGCCCATCCGCCGGCTGCACCAAGAGGACGTCTGCCAAGCGCTCGGCCGTGCGTCCGACAGCAAGTATCAGGCCGAGGGTGGACCGACGATTGTCGAGACCGTCGAGCTGTTGCGCAACTGCTCGTCCGTGCCCGCTCAGGATCTTCCTACGTTCTGGCGTGCTCTCGTCTTCAACTGGCTGATAGGCAACTGCGACGCACACGCCAAGAACTTCTCGCTCCTATACGACACCGGCGCCCCGACCCTCGCACCGCTCTACGACCTTGTGAGTACCACCGCCTATCCCGAGCTGACCACCCGGCTCGCAATGAGCATCGACGGAGCCACCCGGATAGGCGACGTCAACACGGACGCGTGGGAAACCCTCGCGAAGGAAACCGGCTATAGCGCTCGCTTCATCCGTACCACGACGAATTCCATGATCGAACGCATCGTCGACGAGGCAGGCCGGCTGGTCGCGCAGCCATGGCACGACAACCCGACCGCGAACGCAATTCTCGAGAGTATCTACGCCCGCGGAACGCCGTAAACGCTCACCGAACCCCGCGCACCGGCAGGCTTGGCCTACCCGCTCGACAGCCGACGCCACGTGCGTCGCCAGAAACCCGGCTTGGGGCGTCTGCGCCAAAGCGCCGGCGGCGGCACCGTGGCGCGCACCAGCGCCACCCAGTCATCCAGCGGCAGCTCGCCCGAGATCAGGCGCCCGAGCGCGCTCGTGACCGGCGCGCCGACGCCGGCCGCCTCCAGCGCGCGTGCCAGCAGCGGCACCGACTCGAGCGCCTCGACCGCCTGGCCGATCTGCGCGGGGATCTCCGCGGCGGGCACCCCGGCGGCCAGCAGCTCGCCCGCGCGGCGGTTGCGGCTCTCGCGCGCCAGCACTGTCGCCACCAGATCGCCCGCGCCGGCGAGCCCGATCATCGACTCCGGCCGCGCGCCCAGCCCCTCGGCGTAGCGCCAGACCTCGGCGAAGATGTGTCCGGCGGCCGCACCCGCCGCGTTCATGCCCTGGGCCTCGGTGGCGCCGGCAGCGAGCGCCGCCGCGTTCTTGGCCGCGCCCGCGAGCTCGACGCCGACAGGGTCGTTGGACTGCTCGCACACGACCCCCGCGCGCGTGAACATCTGGGCGAGCGCGCGCGCGAGCTCCTCCTCGGCGCACGCCGCCACCAGCGCGGCGCCCGCGTGCACCATCTCCTGTGCGTGCGCCGGGCCGCCCAGGCACGCCACCCGGCCTGGACCGAACCTTGCGCTCAGCACGATCGTCGGCGGCAGGCCCTGCGGTGGTACCAGGCCCTTGGCCACCGATACCAGCGCTGTGCGCTTTCCGAGGCCGCTCGCGCCGAGCATGTCGATCACCTCGCCGAGCGCGCGCGAGGGTACTGCCAGAAACACGTAGTCCGCGCGCGCCACGCCCCCGGAGGCCGGCTCGATGCGCAACTGGGAGGGCAGCTCCACGCCCGGCAGGTACCGGCGATTCTCACGCTCCTGGTCGATCAGCGCCGCCTGCTCTGCCGTCCGCGTCTGCAGTGTCGTGCGCAAGCCGCCACGCGCGAGCAGCACCGCCAGCGCGGTCCCGAACGAGCCGGCGCCGACCACCGTCGCCCGCTTCGCGCCCGGCGCTGTCAGCGAGCGCGCACGCGAGGTGCGAGCGCCCGGGCTCGGAGTAGGCTCGGGCTCGGTCATCTCATGAGCGAGACTAGCGATCCGCACAAGCGCGCCACCGCATGGCGCAACTGGGCCGGCGACGAGCGTTGCGCGCCCGCAGCAGTCGCGCAGCCGGAGTCGATCGAGGGGATCTCAGAGGCGATCGGGCGCGCCGGGCGTGAAGGCCGGCGGGTGCGCGTGGCGGGGGCCGGACACTCCTTCACTGACATCGCGTGCACCGACGGGTTGATGTTGAAGCTGGACCGCCTCGCGGGCGTCCTCGACGTCGACCGCGTTTCAGGCCTCGTGCGCGTGCAGGCGGGAATCAACATCCGCGAGCTGAATCGCCGGCTCGATGCGCACGGCCTCGCCCTCGAGAACCTGGGCGACGTCGACGCCCAGAGCATCGCCGGCGCCATCTCCACCGCCACCCACGGAACGGGCGCCCGCCTGCAGAACATCTCCGCCCAGGTCACCGCGTTGACGCTCGTGCTTGCCGACGGCTCCACGCTCGAGTGCTCGCGCGAGCGCGACCCCGAGATCTTCCGTGCGGTCCGTGTCGGGCTTGGCGCGCTGGGGGTCATCGCCGAGGTGACATTCCGCTGCGTGCCCGCATTCACCCTGCACGGCGTCGACGCGCCCGCGCCGCTGGCGGACACGCTCGAGCGCTTCGGCGAACTGGCGCTCGGCAACGACCATTTCGAGCTCTACGTCTTCCCCCACGCCACCACCGCGCTCACCCGCGCCAACAACCGCACAGAGCGGGCGCCGCGTCCCCGCGGGCGGGTATCCGCATACGCGAACGATGTGCTCCTCACCAACTACGTCTTCGATCTGTTCTGTCGCGCCGGTCGCCGTTTCCCGAGCCGGATTCCCCAGCTCAACCGACTCGCCACGCGGCTGGTCACCAACTCCGAGCGCGTGGACCGCTCCGCTGAGATCTTCACCAGCCGGCGCCTGGTGCGTTTCACCGAGATGGAGTACGCGCTGCCGCGGGAGCACACCCCGGAGGCCGTCCGGCGCGTGCTGGACGTCATCGAGCGGCGCGGCTTCGCCGTGCCGTTCCCGATCGAGGTAAGGACCGTCGCGCCCGACGACGCCTTCCTCAGCACCGCCGGTGGGCGCGACAGCGGCTTCGTGGCGGTGCATATGTACCAGGGGATGGCCTGGGAGCAGTACTTCCGCGCGGTCGAGGCGATCATGGACGAGCTCGGCGGACGGCCGCACTGGGGCAAGCGCCACTTCCAGAACGCTGAGACGCTACGCCCGCGCTACCCGCACTGGGATCGTTTCCAGGCCGTCCGCGCACAGCTCGATCCCGAGGGACGCTTCGCCAACGCCTGGACCGACCGGGTGCTCGGGCCTGTCCACCCACCCGGTCGTTCGCCCGCGTACCAGTCGGGCCAGCCATCAGTTCACCCGGCCGATGATTGAGGCTGCATATGCACGCCTCGAGCGTGCGACCGCTGGACTGCGGGCGCCGTTCGCGATCGTCGACCTCGATGCGCTGTGGGCCAACGCCGCCGATCTCGAACGGCGAGCCGGCTCCAAGCCGATCCGGCTGGCGAGCAAGTCGGTGCGATGCCGCGTGCTGCAGGAGCGCATTCTCGCCCGCGATGGCTTCCAGGGCACCCTCGCGTTCACCCTGCCGGAGGCTCTGTGGCTCGCCTCCGGCGGGACCGACGACCTGCTCGTCGCCTACCCCACCACCGACAGCGACGCGCTGCGTGCGCTCGTTGCAGCTGACGCCGGCATAGACGGCGATCTGCCGAAGCCGCCGCGAGAGCGGGTGACCGTGATGGTCGACTGCGTCGAGCAGCTCGAGCTGATCGAGCGCGCCGCTCGCCCTTCGCAGAGTGGGCCGGTGCGCGTGTGCATCGACATCGACACCGGCTGGCCGATCTTCGGCGGACGGCTGCGCGTGGGCGCCAAGCGCTCGCCCGTGCGCACTCCCGAGCAGGCCGCCGCGCTCGCCCGCGCGATCGTCTCTCGCGAGGGCCTGCGGCTGGTCGGGATCATGGCCTACGAGGCGCAGATCGCCGGTCTCGGCGACGCGCCGCCCGGCAAGCCCCTGCGCGGCGTCGCCATCCGCGCCATGCAGGCTCGCTCCGCGCGCGAGCTCGCCCTGCGCCGTGCCGCGATCGTCGATGCCGTCGAACGGGTCGTCGCGCAGGCCGGCGCCGCCCTGGAGCTCGTCAACGGCGGCGGCACCGGCAGCCTCGAGCGCACGGCCGCCGAGCCCGCCGTCACAGAGCTCACCGCCGGTTCGGGCCTGTACGGGCCGACGCTGTTCGACGCCTACCGCGCGTTCGCTCCCCGTCCCGCGGTGCTGTTCGCGCTGCCGGTCGTACGTCGCCCCGGCCGCCGAGTGGTGACTGCGCTGGGCGGCGGCTACCTCGCGTCGGGCCCGGCCGACGCGGCGCGATTGCCCCGGCCCCACCTTCCGAGCGGGCTGCGCCTCGAGCGCCTCGAGGGCGCAGGCGAGGTGCAGACGCCGCTGCTGGGCGCCGCCGCCGACACGCTCTCCATCGGCGATCGCGTCTACATGCGCCACGCCAAGGCGGGCGAGCTGTGCGAGCGCTTCGCCAGCCTGCACCTGCTCGAAGGCGATCGCATCGTCGAGGAGGTGCCGACCTACCGCGGTGAGGGACAGTGCTTCCTGTGAGGGCCGCGGTGAGCGACAATGCCTCGTGTGAGCACCAGCCCGCACGAGCTTGACCAGAGGTCGCTGGAGGACGTCCTGCGCGAGGTCGTCGAGACGCTCGCCGCGCTCGACCGCACTCCCTGCTCGCCCGGCGAGCGACAGGCCGCCGAATGGCTGGCCGAGCGGCTGCGCGCGATCGATGGGGTGCAGGTCGCGCTCGAGGACGAGCCCTCGTGGGGGACGTTCCCCCCGACTGCCACAGGGCTCGGCCTGCTCGGCATGCTCGCGGCCGCGCTCGTGCTGCGCGACCGGCGCATGAGCGGCGCGCTGCTCGCGGTGGCGACGTTGGCTGGCATCGTCGACGAGGCGCAGAACGGGCCGAGGGTCCTGCGCCGCCTGGTGCGCCGCCGTCGCACGACCGTCAACCTGATCGCCCGGGCCGGCGGCTGGGACGCCGGCGAAGCGGAGGGGGAGGGGGGCGCACGCAGCGTGGGCGAGCAGGACCCAGACGAGCGGGGGCAGCCCGGCACCCTCGTGGTGCTCGCCCACCACGACGCCCCGCAGACGGGTTTGCTGTTCGACCAGACGCTCCAGCGGCGGGTGCACGAGCTGGCGCCGCATCTGCTCGAGCGCGTCAAGAAGCCGCCGCCGCAGTGGTGGATCGGCTTGGCTGGGCCAATGTGCACGATCATGGCCGCACTGGGCCGCCGGCGCCGGCTCGCCCGTGCAGGTCTCGCGATTGGCGCGCTCGGCGCCGCGCTCGTCGCGGACGTGTGGCGCAACCCGACCGTCCCCGGCGCCAACGACAACCTCTCCGGCGTGGCCGCGCTCGTCGCCCTTGCCGAGCTGCTGCGCGAGCGTCCGGTCGCAGGCGTGCGCGTGATGCTGGTCTCGTGCGGAGCCGAGGAGACCCTCCAGGATGGCGTGCGCGCGTTCCTCGCGCGTCACCGCCACGAGCTCCAGCTCGGGCGCACCTGGTTCGTCAACCTCGACACCGTCGGCTCGCCCCACCTGGTCATGCTCGAGGGCGAGGGGCCCGTGTGGATGGAGGACTACGCCGGTCCGTGGCTGCGCGACCTGATCGCCGCGCGAGCGCAGCTGCTCGAGATCGACCTGGAGCGCGGCTTTCGCGCGCGTGCATCCACCGACAGCGTCATACCCAGCCGCTCCGGCTACCCGATCGCGACGCTCGTGTCCGTTACCGACTGGCGCAGTCCCGCCAACTACCACCTTCCCAGCGATATACCCGCCAACCTCGACTACTCGACCGTCGCTGACGCCACGCGGCTGGTCTACGGGCTCGCGCGAGCGCTCGCCTGAGGCTGGAGCAGCCGCGCGAGCTTCCTGCCGGCAGCCGCCAGAGCTCGAGCGCCGTGCGCCTCGATGATGAGCTGCAGGTCGAGGATGCGCGCGTCGAACGCGTCGAGCCGGTTCTCGCCGGTCACCGCGTAGGTCGGAACCCCCGACTGGCGGGCTCTGGTGGCGATCTCGAAGGTGGCGCTACCGATCAGAGATCGGCCAGCGAGCGTCTGCTCCGGGAGGCACTCCGTCGCCACGATCACGGCCCGTGCGCGGCGCATCCGCGCGTCGAAGTCGTGGGCATCGAGGAACATGCGCACGTCGTCGGCCCCGCGCTCGTGCTCGGGGTCGATCGGGCACAGGTCTGCCGGTGGCAGTCCGCCCGCCTGTAGTCCCCGCGCGATCGCCGCCCCCACCTCCGGCGCGGACAGGCCACCTCCGAAGGCGCCCGTCACCAGCAGTGGGGTCGTGGGGATCAGCGTGCGTCCGCGCATCGCCCGGCGCTGGCCGCGGCTTGGGTGCTGCTGTGAAAAGTCACCATCGGGCATCCTTCCAGCAATGGCCGCCGAGAAAGCGCAGCCCGTCGTCGTGGAGGTGTGCGGGCGGGAGGTGCGCGTGAGCAATCCGGGCAAGTCGTTCTTCCCCGACGCGGGTCTCACGAAGATCGATCTCGTCAACTACTACGTGGAGTGCGAGACCGCGGTCGTGCGCCACCTGCGCGAGCGCCCCACCGTGCTCAAGCGCTGGGTCGACGGCGTCGGGGGCGAGCCGTTCTTCCAGAAGCGCGTGCCCGACAGCGCCCCCGAGTGGCTGCAGACGGCCACCGTCACGTTCCCCAGCGGCCGTCACGCACGCGAGCTCGTCGCCAACGACGCCGCCCACCTCGTGTGGGGGGTCAACCTCGGCGTCATCGACTGGAACCCCTGGCCCGTGCGACGCGACGACCTCGACCACCCCGACGAGCTGCGCGTCGACCTCGACCCCGGCCCCGGCGTCCCCTTCTCCGAGGTGCGCGAGGTCGCGCTCGGCGTGCGCGAGGTGCTCGACGCGCACGACCTGCGCGGCTATCCCAAGACCTCCGGGTCGCGCGGTATCCACATCTACGCGCGCATCGAGCCCCGCGAGAGCTTCGAAGAAGTCCGCCGCGCCGCGCTCGCGCTCGCGCGCGAGGTCGAGCGGCGCATGCCCGGACGCGCCACCAGCCGCTGGTGGAAGGAGGAACGCCAGGGCGTGTTCATCGACTACAACCAGAACGCCCGCGACCGCACCGTCGCCTCCGCCTACTCCGTCAGGGCCGTCCCCGACGCGCGCGTGTCGTGCCCGCTGGAGTGGGACGAGGTGGCAGACGTCGAGCCCGCTGAGCTGACGCTCAAGACAGTGCCCGCACGCCTGCGCGAGCGCGGCGACCCGTCCGCCAGCATCGACGAGCACGCCGGCCGGCTCCACCGCCTGCTCGAGCTGGCCGCCCGCGACGAGCGCGAGGGCCTCGGCGACGCCCCCTGGCCGCCGCACTTCCGCAAGCAGAAGGGCGAGCCAAAGCGCGTGCAGCCGAGCCGGGCGAAGGACGCCGGGGCGGGCGACGAGCAGGCGGGCGCGAAGCGTGCCGCCGGCGGGGAGCGTGCGGCCGGCGGGGAGCGTGCGGCCGGCGGGGAGCGTGCGGCCGGCGGGGAGGAGGGGACGTGACGCTGCCGCTCGAGCCGCCGCTGAAGCCCCAGCTCGCGCTCTCGCGCAAGGAGCTGCCGGAGGGCGAGGACTACACCTACGAGATCAAGCTCGACGGCTTCCGCTGCCTCGCGTTCGTCGACGGCGGCGACGTGTTCCTGCAGTCGCGCAACGGCAAGCCGCTCGGACGCTACTTCCCCGAGCTGAGGTTCCCGGCGGGCCGCTACGTGCTCGACGGCGAGATCGTCGTGCGCGACGCCCACGGGCGCGAGGACTTCGACGCCCTCGGTCAGCGCATCCATCCCGCTGTCTCGCGCATCGAACGCCTATCTATAGAGACTCCGTCTATATACGTCGCGTTCGACCTGCTCGCGCACGAACAGGACTCGCTGCTGGATCTTCCGTTCGCCGAGCGACGCGCCGCGCTCGAGCGGCTGCTCGCCAGCGAGGCATTCGCGCGCGCGCCCGTCGAGCTGATGCCCACGGCCGCCACCGCCGCAGAGGCCCGGCAATGGCTCGAGCACGCCGAGGGCGCGATCGCCAAGGAGCGCTCCGCGCCCTACCGCCCGGGCGAGCGCAAGGGCATGGCCAAGGTCAAGCGCATGCGCACGATCGACGCGATCGTCGTCGGCTGGCGCCCCGGCAAGGAGCCCCGCACCGTCGGCGCGCTGATCCTTGGCCTCTACGACGACTCCGAGCTGCGCGTCGTCGGGCACTGCTCCGGCCTCAGCGCCGCCGAGAAGAAGCGGCTGGTGGGCTTCTTGGGGCCGTATGAGTCGGGCGAGCGCGGCTCCGCGGACCCCAGCCGCTGGAGCGCCGGCAAGGAGCTCGAGTGGGTCGCGTTGCGACCCGAGCTTGTCGTCGAGATCGACTTCGACCACGTCTCCGCCGGACGCATCCGCCACGGCGCCAAGCTGCGCCGCTGGCGCGAGGACAAGCCGCCGCGGGAGTGCACGTTCGAGCAGCTCTACACCTGACAGCGCCCGCGCGTCGGGCGTGTGCAGGTGTCGTCTAGCATCAGCCTCACTGTGAGCGGGGAAAGCCAAGCCACGGCCACCGTCGCCGAGGAGGAGTACCTGCAGATCCTCTTCTGGCTGCAGGAGGCGGGGCTGCCGATGACCGGCGCCAACGTCGCGCGCGCGATGCAGCTCTCGCCTCCTACCGTCCACGAGATGATCGGCCGCCTCGAGCGCGACGGCTACATCACGCGCGGCTCAGACCGCGCGATCGCGTTCACCGGCAGCGGCGCCGAGCACGCCGAGGGAATCGTGCGCAGGCACCGTCTGATCGAGCGCTTCCTCACGGATGTCCTCGGCGTGCCCTGGGACGAGGTCCACGAGGAGGCCGAGCGCCTCGAGCACGCGATGTCGCCCGTGCTCGAGGAGCGCATGCTCGCCGCCATCGGCGATGCCAAGACATGCCCGCACGGCCATCCGATCATCGCCGGCGCGCGCCTGGCCGGCGTGCCGCTCGCCGACGTCGAGGTCGGCGCCAGCGTGCGCGTGCTGCGCTTCGAGAACGAGGCCGAGGATCTGCTGCACTACCTCAAGGCCTCGGGCCTCGAGCCGGGCCTGGAGGCCGTGATGGCCGAGCGGGGCGCCGAGCACGTCGAGCTGCAGACCGCAGACGGCCGGCGCCTCGGCCTCACCGCGAGCGTCGCCGAGACCGTCTCGGTGGTAGCCGACCCGTCTCCGCCGCCGCGCACGGCGCTCCCCGAGCAGCTGGTGCTGGGCCAGCGCTACGGTCGCTAGCGCGAGCTCGCCGGCGGGCAGTCAGGGTGAAATGCGTGACGTCCTCGTCGGACTGGGCGACGCGCCGGGCGCGCACCACCGGGGCGGCGACGCGCACCCCATAGGAGGGAGCGAGCCATCCGCGCTCCACCTCGAGCGTCGCACCGTCGGCTTCGATCACAAGTGCTCCACCAGCAAACGTCGCGAGCGCTCGCGACGCGTCCGCGATCGCCTCGCCCGGCGCGAGCGGAAAGCTCCACAGCAGCTCCTCTCCGGCTCCTCCGAGGACGGTGTCCGTAATGCGCACGACCCCGGTCTCACCGTCGAAGCGCAGCTCACGCCGGTGACGAACCGATCGCGACAGCGCGCGAAAGCCTTCGTGCTCGCCTTCGAATGTCGCGCGCGGGCCGTCCGTCTCGAAACGCAGACAGCGAGCGCGCGTCTGTTCCGGGAGGGTGAAGAGGTAGTCCGAGCGCAGGCGGTTCTGCTCGGTCCCGCCGATGCACAGCGTGCTGTGGGCCCTGGTCGAGCGGAATTCGTTGCGCGCGTGAGCGTCCGCCGTGTACAGGTAGGAGCCCGGGTCGACGACCAGCGCCTGCTCGCCGAAGGCCAGCTCGAAGGAGAGCTGATCGTTGTGCGCATGAGCGCCGATTCCGCCGAGCCCGACGTCGCCGCAGCGCACGATCGTCCACAGCTGCCCATGTCGCATCACGTACCAGCCTCCGTGCGGGTAGGCGGCGTGGCTGTGGCCTGAGCGCCAGCGTCGCCCAGCCTGCGCGTATAGATGGCGATGATCGCGCGGATCGGCTCCGTAGCAGCCAAGTGGCAGGAAGCGTCCGTCGTCGGCGTCGCCGATCTGGGGGGCCAGGCCGTCCGGACGCGTGTAGTCGGACACGAAGTCCAGCATCTGCTCCAGGCGCTCGCGGTAGCCGCTCGACAGCGTGTCCGGGCAGAGCGCGTCGGCAGCCTGAGTGCCGCACACGAACAGCTCGCTGACCAGCCGGTGATAGGAGATCGAGGCCTCGTGATCGCAGCCGTCGCGGCGCACCTGGTGAGCCATCTCGCGCTCGAGCTCGTGCGTCGCCCAGCTAGCCCACGCGCGCCCCTCAGCGCTGCCGGAGAACGGCGCGCAGGCGACGAGCAGGCCGACCACATCCGAGAGGTAGTGGTTTCCGCGCACCTCGCCCCACTCCAGGTGGCCGCGGATGAAGCGGCAGTGCAACAGCAGGCTGGCGAGCGCCGGCTCCAGCCAGGGCGACTGGCTTGCCGCCGGCATCGCCAGGCACAGCGCGGCAAGCCAGTTCGCCGCCCGGATGGCGACGTCCATCGTGCACGACCAGGGCGCGCCGAACTCCACTGGGTTGGCCGCTGTGAACGAGCTCAGCTGAGCTCCAAGCTCGTCCAGAAAGCGGCGGTCGCCGCTGATGCGATGGGCGGCGGACAGCAGCGGCAGGTGTTGGCAGCGCGCCAGCTCCCACGGAACCTTGATGTCCGAGCTGCCTCCGAGCACCGTCGGAACCAGCGAGATGTGGGCGTCCGGCCAGCGGCGCCCGGACTTGAAATCGCGCTGCCAGTCGATTCTCGCGCCGAGCTCGGTCGGGCCGGAGCCGAGCAGGTCGAAGCGATGCGCGAGGATCTGCTCCGCTTGCTCGAGTAGATGTGCGCGCGCGTCGTTGTCAAGCTCATCGAGCTCTCGCTCCCATGCGGCGACCGTCGGCAGAGCCGGCAGCGCGCGCTCACGCAGCGCGCGTGCCGGATCGGTGTCGGCGAGCGCGCGCGCAAGGGTCCCGGGGGCGAGGCGAAGTGGCCGCATCTGCAGCTGCCGGCGACGCAAGGATGCGCGCAGCTTCCCTTGGGCGAGGCTAGCGGCGGCAGCGGTTCCCCTGAGCGGCCCCAGCCGTCTCCACTTGACGAGACCTGTGCGCAGGGAGCTCACGCGCGTGCCTGCGGTCTGCCCGCGGGGGCGGTGGCGAGCACGACGGTGGGGGGGCTGCGCCTGCTGCTTTCCCAACGATCGTGCTCGGCTTCCAGATGGCGCGCGAACAGAGCTACAGGTGCGAGGATCGCCACCGTCAGAAGCAGCACCAGCAGCATCAGTCTCACCGGCCAGGTGCCCGCGAGGCTGCGCAGCGTCCTCGTTGCCCCCGATCTTGACCGGCCGCCGGCCGCAGCCGGCGCGAGCGAGTTGGCCTGCGCGTGTGCCGCCGCCGAGCCGATCGCCAGCAGGCCGATCACACCGAGAGACCCGAGCAGGGTCAGCGCGTAGTCGCGGAACGGGACGGCCACGATCGCCGGGAGCGCACCGATGGCCAGCGCCGGCAGGAACAGTGCCAACTCCGACCATCGAAGCCCCACCGGACCGGGTGCGATCAGGGCCGCTGGGAGCAGGAGTGCGAGCAGGACGATGTACGGCGCCGCGAGGAACAGCTCGACGACAGCCTTCTGGGCCTCCGCGGTCGCAACGAACCCGGGAGCGTGCTCAAGCAGGGCGTCGACCTGCTTGTGCAGCGCGCGCTGGTAGGCGGGTGTCAGGAAGCCCGCACCGGGGTCGAGCTCGTGCGCGGCGGCGATCCCGTAGCCGTCGAGATAGTGGATGCCATAGCTGTTGGATGTGTAGCCGAGCCCGATGTAGAGCGAGTGCCAGAGGGGATGGGACGTGGGCTCGCTTGCACTCAGGTTCACGCCGACACGATGGTCGCGATGCTCGCGGACTGCTGGCAGCACGATCGACGTCGGGGCGAGATAGGCCACTGCCACGGCCGCGATCATCAAGACGCGTAGCGGCCAGCGCCTCGCGACCAGCGCCGCCGCGGCGGCCGCCGCCAGCGCCACGGGAAGCCCTGCGTCGGCGCGGATCGTCGTGACCACGCCCGCGGCGAACGCGATCGCCATCAGCATCAGCCACGCTCGCCGCGGCCGGTTGCGCGTCAGCAGGATCAGCACGGGCACAAACGTCACGACGATCCAGGCCGCGACCCAGTAGACGTCGCCGAAGCCGAACGACACGATGCACACGAGCAGCGCCGGCGATGCGACCAGCGCGGCCCACGTAGACCGGAAGAGCGACCGGAAGGCGGCGGCGCTGAACAGCAGCGTCGAGCTCCAGGCCGCGAGCCACAACCAGCGCAGCATCGCGATCGGGTTCGACTCCCCGAGCCAGTGGCTGAGCACAGGCACGATCAGGTAGATCCCCTGATCCTGGGCATAGCCGACCGCGTAGGGCGTGTGAGTGCCCGCCCGATATCCCAACAGCGCCGGGCCGCCGTGGTTGAGCACGGCCAACGAGGCCTGCAGTTCGGGTATGCGCGAGCCCTGGACCGGCCACGGGTTGGGAGCGAGGAAGTAGAGCGCCAGTGCTCCGATCGAGGCCCACAGTAGACCCCAGGCGAGCACTCCGCGCGACGAGCCGCCCGATCCGCTCACGAGCGACCGGCCACCCAATGATCGTGCCACGCGCTGACGTTGTAGAGATTCCAAAGCTGAAAGCTCCAGTCCGCCCGGCCATGACGGTGCGCCTTCCACAGATCGTCGATTCGCGCGTAGTCGAGCAGCCCACGCTCGGCCAGCGACGAGGCGCGGATCTCGTGCTGGGCTCGTCGCCCCAGATCGCCACGGAACCACTCCGCCACGGGAGCTCCGAAGCCCTGCTTGGCGCGATGGACGATCTCACTCGGCAGCAACCCGTCGACCGTCCGCTTCAGCAGCCACTTGCCGATGCCACCCCGGACCTTCATGTCCATAGGCAGCGCGAGCGCGAACTCGACCAGCTGATAGTCCAGGAACGGCACGCGCGCCTCCACGGACGTCGCCATCGTCATCTTGTCCACGCGCATGAGCAGCAGCTCGGCAAGTCGCTGCTTCAACTCCAGGTAGGTCATCTTCTGCAGCAGGTCGGCGCCGGGACAGTCGTGCTCGGCCTCATCCCACAGACGCTGCACCACACGGTAGGCATCCGGGCGGCTGCCGTTGCCGGCGAGGATCTCACGCTTGAGCTCGCCCGTGTAGCAGATCGCCCCACCCCAGAACGGCTGGCGCCCGGCCGCGGCGTCGGCGACGTACTGGGCGTGGAGCAGGCCGCGGCCCGTGTGCCGCGCGAGCTCGACCGCCGAGCCCGCGATGAGGTTGCGCAGCGGCGCCGGTGCGTGTTGAAACGGCTCCCAGTAACGTCGGCGGCGGGTGACGGCGTCGATGTAGTTCTGATAACCGTGAAACAGCTCGTCCGAGCCCTCGCCGACCTGCACCACGATCGTCCCCGAGTCGCGCGCCAGCTTCGAGACGTAGTACAGCGGCACGCACACCCAGTCCGCGATCGGCTCGTCCTGGTGGTGAACCATCTCCGGCAGGAACGACACGAGGTCATCGGCGTCGATCACCACCTCGTGGTGATCGGTGCCGAAGCGCCGCGCGATCTTCCTCGCGTACTCGAGCTCGTTGTAGCGCTCCTGCTCGTGAAATGCGACCGAGAACGTCCTCACGGGCTCAGACATCAACTCTGACATCAGCGCCACATTGGTGGAGCTGTCCACGCCTCCGGAGAGGAACACGCCGAACGGCACGTCGCTCATCATGCGCTTGGCGATCGAGGCGCGCAGCAGCTCGAGCAGTCGCTCGCCGAGCTCATCCTCGTTGTGGCCGGCGATCTCCTCGGCCGCCTGCGAGGACATCGGTGTCCAATAGATTTCACTGTGAATGTTTCCGTCTACGCCCACGGTGATCCGTTCGGCGGGCGACATCTTGCTGATGCCGGCGAACATGGTGGACGGAGCGGGCGTACACACGAACGTCAGGTAGTCGTGGAACGCGTCGACGTCGAGGTCGGCGCAGACCGCCGGATGGCGGAGCAGTGCCTTGATCTCCGATGCGAAGGCCAGGCCCGCAGGCGTCCTCGTCCAATACAGCGGCTTCTTCCCGAGCCGATCGCGAGCGAGGAACAGCTCGCGGCGGCGCTCGTCCCAAACCGCGATCGCAAACATGCCGTCGAGACGCTCCACGCAATGCCGGCCTTCCTCCTCGTAAAGGTGGACGATCGTCTCGGTGTCGCAACGAGAGCGATAGCTGTGGCCCCGTGTCTCCAGCTCCGCGCGAAGCGCGTCATGGTTGTAGATCTCACCGTTGAAGGTGACCCACACGCTTCCGTCCTCATTGCTCATCGGCTGATGGCCAGAGTGAGAAACATCGACGATCGACAGCCGGCGGTGCCCGAGGGCGACAGGCGCAGACGGTGAGACCCACGCCCCCGCGTCGTCCGGACCGCGATGCGTCATCGTGTCGCGCATGGCCACGATCACCCGTTCCTCGCAGGCGAAGCTGTCGTTGAAACCGATGACTCCGCAAATGCCGCACATTTCCGTGTTCGCGCCCGGGGGTCGGGGATGATCGCTGGAATGCGCCCGCGCGGAGCGCGCCATCATAGTCTGGAACTCACAATGTCCCGGCCATCGCCGAACCCGCGATTTCGGTGAGATGCTTGTTATAAGGTCCGCGCCATGAGCAGCGAGCGCGCGGCGGTGCCGCTGATCGAGCGGGCCGCATTCCGGGATACGTATCGTCAAGCGGTCGAGGACGTGATGCGGTTCATAACACCGGAGCGCCAGACCGTGATCGCCAGGCACGACGCCGCCCTGCTACCCGCCAACCACGATCTCGACCTGTATCTCCGGGCCTCGATCGCACGTTACGACCAGCTGGTGCGACTCGTCAACACTCATCTGGACGTCGATCTCGCCGCTCTTCACGCTCTGGAGGTAGGGGGCTTTCTCGGCGCCTACCCGTTGACGCTGGCGCGCCTCGGCATCCAAGTCACGCTCGTCGAGCAATACGGGTACTACCACGGCGCACTGGACGATCTCGCCGAGTACCTGGCGGCCTCCGGCGTGAAGATCTGGGATGTCGACTTCACCGCCAGGCTCGCCGGCGAGCCGCCTCGATATGCGCTCGTCACCAATATGGCGATGATCGAGCATCTGCCCGACTCTCCCAAGCAGCTGCTGGACAATCTACGGAGCTGCACCGCCGCAGATGGCCTGCTCGTGGTGGAGGTGCCGAACATCGCCTGCTTCCACTGGCGACGCCGCCTGCTCTTCGGGCACACGGTTCACCCCGATCTCGAGACGCTCTACCTCAGCGAGACGCCCTACGTAGGCCACCACCGGGAATACACAGCCTCAGAGCTGGCGCAGCTTGTCCAGTGGACCGGGATGATGGTACGCGAGACCGCGCTCTACAACTACTCGCCGAGCCTCAGGCGCGGGGCCTGGATCGGACGGCTGTATGCCCTCGTCATGGAGCTTTGGCCCACCTACCTGTTTCCACGCACGCGCGAGCTGATCATGGTGGCCGCTTCGCACGGATCAAGTGCAGGCTTACCGAAGATTCGGTAGGTGCATGTGAGCGTCGAGGACCCGTCGCGCCACGTCCCGGTGGCGGCGGTCGTCCGATCCCCGGTTGAGCGTGGGCTGCGCGGCGACGTGCTGCTGATGATCGCCGCGAAGCTGTGCGTAATCGTCTTCGGCGCGGCGACTACGGTGATCGTCGCTCGCTTGCTCGGACCTGCCGGCCGCGGGTCGCTGGCATCGGTTCTCGCGCTCCTCACGCTGCTCGTCCAGTTTGGGACGTTTGGGATCGTCTCGGCCAACCCATACTTCGTCGCGCGCGAGCCGCACCTGCGGGCGCGCATCGCGGGCAACTCGCTGTGGTTCGCGGGACTTCTCGGCCCGCTGATGGCCGCTGTCGGAGTAGCCGTGAAGCTGGTCGCGCCGGCTGCGCTGGAGGACGTCAGCTGGCCCGAGTTGCTGGTCACGATGCCCGCCGTGCCGATCATGCTCGGCGCGGTCTTCCTGCAGAGCATCCTGCTCGCCGAGGGGCGCACGGTGCTCTACAACGGAGTCGAAGTCGGGGTCGGGCTGACGAGCGTCCTGCTGGTGGCCATCGTCCTGCCGCTCGCCGGCGGCGGCGTCGTGCTCGCGCTGTCGCTGCTGGTCGGCCCCCAGGTGCTGGCGTTGCTCGTATACGTGTCGGCGATGCGGGGCCACGACCGCCTCCTGAGGCCACCGAGCCGGGCGTTGGCGCGACGCATGATCGGCTACGGCGCGCGCGCGTACGCGGTCACGCTGCTCGGCTATCTGCTGATCCGCGTCGATCTGCTGCTCGTCAACGGCATCCAGGGCGCCCAGGCGGCTGGCCAGTACTCGATCGCTGTGGCAGTCGCCGACGCGCTCGAGCTGCTGCCCGCGGCGGTGTGCATCAACCTGTTCGCGCGCCTGGCCCGCGGGTCCGCCGACCGTGAGGTGAGCGTCAGCGTGTTCCACCTGGTGGCGGCCGGATACCTCATCGTCTGTGGACTCGCCGCGCTGCTGGCCGGTCCCGCGATCACGTTGCTGTTCGGGCATGCCTACCACCCGGCGATCGCACTGCTCCTGTGGCTGCTTCCCGGCGT
Organism: Solirubrobacteraceae bacterium; assembly: GCA_050012835.1. Classification (GTDB taxonomy): domain Bacteria; phylum Actinomycetota; class Thermoleophilia; order Solirubrobacterales; family Solirubrobacteraceae; genus Palsa-744. The sequence continues at coordinate 19,780 of JBEKGK010000009.1, forward strand.
CTACTGTCTCGGGCTGCTCAACGTGATCGCCTACTACTTCGCCGCTCAAGGGATGCCACGCGCGCTGATCCTCGTGTGGATACCGGGCCTGGCGCTCAACCTGGCGCTCGACCTGACTCTGCTCCCGCACCACGGGACCTACATCGCCTCGCTCGCCTCCTCGCTCGCCTATGCGCTGGTGCTGGTTCTGCACCTGTGGCTGTTCGCCCGAGACCTCGGGAGCTGGTCGCCGCTGCGCCCGACTATCGCCGGCGCGAGCTCGATCGTGCGCCTCGCCCTGCGGCGCCCCTAGCACCCGCTGCCAGGAATCAGAGACATCGGCGCTCAACAGCCGCCCGCGATCAACGGCCGACGCGGCATCCGGGCGAGCCGGGACGGGACGCGGCTGCGGCAGACGCTACGTTGCCCCAATGGCCGACGGCAACCCGCGTCCATGACCGCTGCCGCATGAGGGCCCGGCTCGACTGCCAGGGGATGTACGCCGCCGAAGAGGACCCGTGGGGCATCGGCGAGGCCGACTCGGCACGGTACGACCTCTACGTCGACTCGATCAAGGCTCGCGTGTGCGCGCGCGGCAGCGTCCTGGACGTAGGCTGCGGGTTCGGGTCGATGCTCGCGCGCCTGCGTTCTGACTTCGACCGCCTGCACGGGATCGAGCTCAGCGCCGACGCGATCGCCGACGGCGTCGAGCGCTATCCGTTCATCAGCTTCGAGCAGGGATCAATCGACGCGCTCGAGCGCACCGACGCGGACCGTCAGCGTTTCGACGCGATCATCTTCAGCGACGTCATCTACTACGTCGACGAGGCCGGCAGGCGCACCTCGCTGCGATGGATCGCCGAGCACCTGAATCGGGACGGCTTCGCGTTCGTCGCCGCGTACAGCCCCGGCGGTCGCGAGTACACGACCCCGCAGGAGCTGCGCACGCTCGTCGAGCGCGAGTTCGTGATCGAGCAGGCGGAGCTGCTCGACAGCGAGCACCTGATGCTGCTGGCCCGCCCACGCCGGCGACTCGCCGCACTCACGCTCGACTACGAGACGTGGCAGCCAATACCGGCCGGGCGCCGGATCGACTGGGACGCGGACGTCTTCGCGCCCACAGATGCGCTGCTGGACGCCTGCGACGCCGAGGGCGCACGCCTGACGATCTTCGCCGAGCTCGGCGAGCACGCCTACCTGCGCGAGCACGAGCCCCAACTGGCCGCTCGCATGGAGGCGCAGTGGCGGGACGCCATCCAGCGCGGCCATGACGTCCAGATGCACCTGCACCCGAACTGGCTGCCGGAGCTGGGCGCGCACCCAGAGGCTGGGCGCTATCGCTGGAACGAGCTGCTCACGCGCGCCGACGACCACCCCGACCTCGTCGGCCTGATCGGGCGCCTGAAGCAGACGCTCGAGCAGGCCATCAAGCCGGTCGACCCGTCCTACGAGGCGGTCGCGTTCCGCGCGGGCGGCTATGAGGCGCAGCCGTTCAGACGCGTCGCCGAGGCGCTGCGCGCCAACGACATGTTGTGCGACTCATCCGTCTATCACGGCGGCGGCGAACCCGGCACCTACCACGACTACAGCCGTCCGTTCGACACCCACCAGCCGTGGTTCGCGAGTCGCGCGGACCCGCAGCTCAACGCTCCGCCCGCCGAGCGCGGGATCGTCGAGCTGCCGGTGGCCACCTTCAGGCGCAACGACCGCTGGACGTTCGACATGGCGGAGGGCGGCCGCTTCGGCGACCGGCTCCTGGCCAGGATCGAGGCCGAGCGGACGGCCGGCCCGAGCACAGAGACGGCGCGGGCGATCGCCAAGGCGCGGGGCGTCGCCGGCTTCGCGTATGGCCTCGTGGGTCGCCGCCGCCGCGCGATCAACCGACTGCTGCCGCGCCAAGCCGCGGACGCCCTCGTCGCGTACCCGCGCCAGAGGCCCGTCGAAGACGACTTCTACGTCGCGGTCGGCCACTCGAAGGGTGACCTGGACATAGCTGCGATTCGCGACCAGCTCGGCGCGCTCCGTGAGGCCGGAGTCGAGATCGTCCGCCTCGCCGACATGGCGCGGATCGCTCGCGAGCAACTCGAGCGCACGCTGACGCTCGAAGCCGCCGGCGAGCTGCGCGAACAGGATCTCGGCTTGCGTAGGCGCGCTGGGCACGACGAGGCGCAGTCACATCGCCTGCAGGCGATGATCCCGCTCGACCGCACGCGCGTGCTCGACCTCGGCGACTTCGCAGCCGCCGATCTCTGCAGCCTGCCATTTGCGGATGGCACATTCGATTGCGTCTACGCCGAGAACTCGCTGACAAGCGCGCTCGACGTCGATGCCACGCTGTCCGAGGTGCGGCGCGCGCTTGCCGATGGCGGGCTGCTCGTCGCCGCGATCAGACCAGACGCCACTGACACGCGACGCATCAGCGTCGAGCACACGTGGAAGACGACCGCCGCCGACGTCGAAGAGCGCCTGCGCCACGCCGGGTTCATCGACGTGAGCATCGAGGAGACCGACACCTACCGGCTCGGCGCGGCTCCCTATCCGCCGTCCGCGGATCGCATGCTCTACGTGCGAGCCTGGCGGCGTGCGGCGCCGCTCGCGCCGATCGAGCGGGTCGACGCCCTGCGGCGCTGGACCCACGAGCGCCTCGATCTGAGCTGCTCGCCAGCGAGCTCGGATCCTGCCGAGGTGCTGCACGGCGGTCACGCCGACAGTGCCGGAATGACGCTGGTGCTCGGGGAGGCGCTCGCGCGCGAGGGCTACGCGCCCCGCTGGGTCAGCATGCTCGCGCGCGACCATCCGTGCGGATGCGGACCGCGACTCGAAGCCAGGCACGAGGTCATCGAGCTGGCGCTCGCCGACCACTCGGTCCATGTGCTCGATCCGATGGCCAACGTGCGATTTCCGTGCACACTGCAGGCGCTGATCGACCGCCCGACACTGGCGGACGGAGTCGATCGCGAGCGCGACGCCGTGTACAGCGTGCGGCGCTGCGACCTCTTCGCCACGTCGTTCTGGTACGGACGGGTGATGGCCGTCGCGGTGCGCAGCCGACCGCGCGGCGCGCGCCATTTCGTGCTGGCCCGGTGGGCTGAGCATGCCGCGCAGCCGCACTACCGCGCCCTGACGCGTGGTTATTCAGCCGCGCGGCGCATTCTCCGGCGGCCGTGACACAGCGCGTGTGGTCGCGGAGCCGATCGCCTCGAGCGCGTCCAGAGCGACGCTCTGTGCCAGGTAGGCCGCACGCAGGCCCGGCAGGAACCGATCCTGTCCGCGGCAGGCTGCCAGCACTCGCGCCATCAGCGCCGCGTGCCCCTTGTCGCCGCGGCCCTTCTCCACCGTCCGCGAGCCGGCACCGTCGAAGGTGCTCAGACGCTGGAAGTCGTCGAGCACCCACGCACGGCCGCCGGCGAGCACCTCGATGCGCTCCTTGGGCATGCTCGGCGCGCCCAGCCCCGAGTAGTGCAGGCTCGCCACCGATCCGTTCTCGTAGCTGATCGTGATGCTCGCGCTCTGCACCGTGTGCACGCTCGCGGACTCCCGCGCCGCCGCGCCGCTGACGCTCAGCGGCACACCGCACAGCCAGTTGGCGTAGTCGAGGAAGTGGCAGCCCTCGCCGAGGATGCGACCGCCGCCCTGATCGGGATCGTTGAGCCAGTGCTCGGCCGGCAGCGGCGCATTGACGCGGATCACGACCTGCAGCGGCCCGCTCGACTGCGCCAGCTCCGCGTGCAGCCGTCGCGACAGTGGCGCGAGCGGACGGTTGAAGCCGATCGCCAGCCTGGCGTCATCGCCACCACCAGCCTCCCACACCTCGTCGATCTGCTCGCGTGTCAGGCCGAGCGGCTTCTCGACGAACACAGCCTTTCCGGCGCGCAGCGCGGCCGCGGCGATCTCGGCGTGCGAGTCGTGGCGAGTGCCGATCAGCACCAGGTCGACGTCCGCGCGCTCGACCACCAGGCGCCAGTCGGTGACCGCCTCGACGTCTCCCCCCGCCGCGCGTGCGACGTCCGTGGCGACGGTCCCGCGGCGCGCCGCCACGGCCACGATCGGAGCCGCCCCATCCGCCCGCAGGCTGGGCAGGTGCGTGGCGCGCACGAACGAGCCGGGTCCGACCACGCCGACACGGACCAGATGCGACTCGGCGGACTGCGCGCGGCGAGGAGCGCCCGCCACGCGCACCGACTCGGGCGCGCCCGTCGTGCGCTCGCGGGCATTCGGGTAGCGCAGCACCGCCGCGAGCGGCGGTGGCTGCGAACGCAGCGCCGCATACGCGTCGACGGCGCGCTCGACAGGCAGCTCGAGCCCGATCAGCGGCTCGACCGTCACCGTTCGCGCCGCGAGCAGCCGCAGGAACTCCCCCATGTTGCGATTCTCGGTCCACCGCACATATGCGAGCGGGTAGTCGACGCCAGCCTCCTCGTAGATCGGGTCATAGCGCCCCGGCCCGTATGACGTCGAGATCAGCACGTCCGCCTCGCGCTGGTAGAGCCCCGCTCGATCGAATGCCAGCCCGACATCGCCCAGCGGGACGACGCGACCCTTGCGGCGAAGCATTGCCACGGCGTCGTTGACGACCGCACTCGAGGTCGTGGCGGCGGTGACGATCACCGTATCCGCTCCCATCCCGCCGGTCCACTCCCGCACCACTGCGACGGCGTCCTCGGGCGAGAGCGCGCCCTCTGCCCCCAGCTGGATGCCGAGCTCACGACGCGAAGCGTCCGGCTCGATCCCCAGCACCACGCAGCCGGCCGCGCGCAGGATCTGCACGGTGAGCAGCCCGAGCAGGCCGAGGCCGATGACCACGATGCGCTCACCCAACGTCGCCTCGGCGCGGCGCACGCCCTGCATGGCGATCGCGCCGAGCGTTGTGAACGCGGCGTCGCGCAGCGACACGCCCTGCGGCACGGGCGCGACGAGATTTCCGGGGATCGAAACCACCTCGGCGTGGTTGGCGCGACCGGCGCCCGCGCATGCGACCGCCTGGCCGACGGAGAAGTCGCCGAGCCCGCCGGTGTCGAGCACCGTGCCCGCCGCCGCATAGCCGAGCGGCGTGTCGCTGGAGACGGCGTTGCGCACCAGTCCGACCGTCTCGCGGACGCCGTGCTCGCGCGCGTGTCGCAGCGTGAGCGCCACCAGGTCTGGATTGCGCACCGCCCGCATCGGCAGTGACCCGCCGCCGTCGGCGACGGCCGCGCGCTCCGTTCCGCTGGAGATCACCGACGCCGCGTTGGCGATGAGCACGCGGCCGGCCTGCGGTGCCGGGGCCGGCACTTCGCTGACCAGCGGCTGGCCGTTGCGCAGTACCACCTGCTTCATCGGTGAGCGGAGGCTAAGTCGGTGAGCATGGTCGCGGAGAGCTTATTGCCACTTTGGCGAAGCGAGGGCGCTCTCCTATGATCCGCACCCGCATGGGTGACAAGCGCAAGATCCTCTCGGTCGTCGGCACACGACCCAACTTCATGAAGGTGGCGCCGATCGTCAGCGCGCTGGAGCGGCGCGGAGAGGAGTTCGAGCATGTGCTGGTGCACACCGGGCAGCACTACGACGCGGGGATGTCGGAGATCTTCCTCGACGAGCTCGGGGTGGGGGAGCCCGAGCATCGTCTGAATGTGGGATCGGGCACGCACGCGCGTCAGACCGCCGCCGTGATGGAGCGACTGGAGCCGGTGTTGCTCGCGGAGCGACCCGACGTCGTGCTGGTTCCGGGTGACGTCAACTCGACGCTCGCGGCTTCGTTGGTAGCGGTGAAGCTCGGTCTGGCCGTGGCCCATGTGGAGGCCGGCCTGCGCTCCTTCGACCGCACGATGCCCGAGGAGATCAACCGCGTGATGACGGATGCAGTGTCAGAGACATTGTTCACACACTCGCCCGAGGCACGGGAGCACCTGCTCGCCGAGGGTCGTGACGAGCAGCAGATCCACTATGTCGGAAACACGATGATCGACACGCTGGTGAGGATGCGCGAGCGAATCGACGCACTCAACGCGCCGGCTCGGCACGGTCTCAAAGTGGGCGAGTACCTGGTCGTCACGCTCCACCGTCCCGCGCTGGTGGACGGGCCGCTGCTGCGGGTCGCGGCCGACGCGCTGCGCGCGCTTGCGGGTCAGATGCCGATCGTCTTTCCCGTGCATCCCCGCACCCGCGCTCGGCTGGCCGTCGAGGATCCGACGCTGGTCGACGCGCCGGGTCTCGCGATGCTCGAACCGATCGGCTATCTCGAGTTTCTCGCTCTGATCGCCGGCGCCGCGGGTGTGCTGACGGATTCCGGTGGGATCCAGGAGGAGACCACGTTCCTGGGGGTTCCGTGCCTGACCCTCCGGGACAACACCGAGCGGCCGATCACGCAGAGCATGGGCACGAACCTGCTGCTCGGGCTGGCGCCCGCGCGCATTCGCGACGCACCCGAGCTGCTCGCTGCGGTGCGTGCGCGCTCGCATCAGGTTCCCCCACTCTGGGACGGTCACGCCGCGGAGCGGATCGTGGACGTCCTCGCCAAGTCAGAGACGCGGCGAGCGATCTCTGCCCGGCGAGCAGTCTCGGCCCCGACCGCCGCTGTGGGCGCTCAACCGCCGGCAGCGGCGTCGAGCAGCGTCGCCATCTGAGCGGCGAGCGCGCGGCGGCTGTAGGGCTCTAGTCGTGCAGGTGGCGGCATGCGGGGATCGCCGTCGCGCAAGCGCAGCAGTGCCGCGACGATCGTCTCAGGCGAATCCAGTCGAGCGCACAGCTCGTCAGCGTCCAGGCGGCGCAGAAGCGCCTCGCTGGCGCCGCCGTCGGTCACGCACAGCACGGGCTTCCCCAGCGCCAGGTACTCGTAGATCTTGCTCGCGACGGCCGTCTCGTCCCCGGCGGCGCGGGCCTGGGTGATCAGGCACGCGTCGGCGTCGGCGATCCGCGCGACCGCCTCCTTCCAGGGAGACGGCGCGAGCACCTCGATCGGCACCTTGCCCTCCTGCGTGGCGCGCTCGACCTCGGCGCGTGTCGCAGGCGACAGGTATCCATGCAGCACCAGACGGAAGCTCCCTGCCACGCGTCGATCTCCGAGTGCCTTCACGACTGGCGTGATCGGGCGCGCCGGGGTGAGTGTGCCGGAGTGCAGGAGCGTGAGGATTCGACGTGATCGATCGTCGCGCTCGTGGCCGACGTTTGCACCCAGGACCACCATCGCGTTGATCTCCGGGTCGAACCCGTTGGAGATCTCCACCACGCGCTCGTCGAGGTTCGGGTGACGCAGCCGCAAGTCAGAGACAGCCTCCGGTGTGCAGGCGACCACGTACCGCGCCTTGCGCAGCAGCCAGTCCTCGACGCTCGAAAGCACCCCACCGCCGGCGTCGAATGCAGGACTCCCGGCCCACAGGTCGCGTAGCTCCACGATCAACGGCACGCGCGGTCGAATGCCGAGGCGTGCAGCCAGTGGCCCGGCGATCGGCGGCCCGCTCGCCAGCACCGCGTCTGGGTCGCGCTCGTCGATTCGCCGGCGGACGAGCAGCGCCCCGCGAGGCACCCACAGCAGCGAAAGAGGCACAGCGTCGGGGCGCACGCCCGCGTACTGGAACAGCGGCTCGCTGCGCCGCCCGATCTGCGCCATCGCCGCAGCGCGCCTCGCCACGGCGCGCGATGCGCCGGCGTCGAACTCCGAGGCGCCGGCGTGCTCGGCGGCGCTGAGCACGTCGACCTCCCAACCGTACTCGGGGAGGTAGCGCACGAAGGCTCGCCAGCGGGCGGCGGGTCCGCCGTCCTGGTCAATCGAGCGGTGTGTGACCAGCAGCAGGCGCTTCACCGCTCATATAGTTTCACCCCCGGATGCGCCTTACCGTCGATCTCACGTTCAGAGGGCCGACGATCGCGGCTGGCCGGGATGAGAAGGTCGTCACGCTCGCCGAGCTCGGCGAGAAGGTGGGCAGTCCCCTGCAACTGCGACGGCTGCTGCGCGATCCACAACTCAGTGAGCTACGGGTGCTGCGCGATGACTCGAGATTGAATGGCGTTCAAACCGGCGCGCTGCTGCTTGCCTCACTCAGTCGCGCCGGTCGCTTTGAGGTGTGCTCACCGACCGGCTCGATCGAAGCCGGCCGCGGCGCGATGCGCGCTCGTGCGCTGGCGGGAATTGCGACGGCGCTTCCGGCAGAGCTCGTGCGCAGCGCGCGCTGGCACGAGCGCGCGCGGCGGGTCGCGGCGAGCAGCTTCTCGCTGCCTGCGCGCCCGCTCGCAGAGGTGCGACGAGTCACCTACCTGCGGGTCGAGCCGTCGCTGCGCTGGCTCGGCACCCAGGTGGGGGGTGCCGCCACGCACACCGCGGGCGTCGTCAACGGGCTCGCAAGCGCGGGCCTCGAGGTCAACGTCTTCGCCGCCGAGCAACCGGACGGCGTGCACAGCGCGCATTGCGTGGCGGTTCCGCCGCGTCACATCCTGCAGCTCGCACACTGGCTCACGCTGGTCGGATATAGCCAGGAGCTGGTGTCGGCGGCGACGGGCACGGCCGCCGATCTCGTCTACCAGCGCTACGCGCTCGGCTCCTATGCGGGTCTCGAGTTGGCGCGCCGTCTGAACGTCCCCCTCGTGCTCGAGTTCAACGGCTCGGAGATCTGGGCGGGACGCCACTGGGGCGGGCGGCGTCTGGCGCTCGTCAAGACGCTGACCGCGCTCGAGCGGCGCAACCTGCGCGACGCCTCCCTGATCGTGGTGGTATCCGAGCCGCTCAAGGACCAGCTGGTCGAAGCGGGCGTCGAGCCGGGCCGGATACTCGTCAATCCCAACGGCGTCGACGTGGGGGAGCTCGCCGGCGCGCGCGCGGATACGCCGGACGGTTGGCGCGCACGGCTCGACCTGCCACGGGCGCTGACCGTCGGCTTCGTGGGCACGTTCGGGCTGTGGCACGGGGTGAAGCTCCTGCCCGAGCTGATCGAACTGGTCGCGCAACGTCGCCGCGCCGCGCGCTGGGTGCTCATCGGCGACGGGCCGCTGCACGCCGAGGTGGCTGCCGACATCGACCGGCGCGGGCTGTCAGACCGGGTTCTGCTGACGGGCGTCGTCGCACATGATCGTGCGGTGGAGCTGCTCGCCTGCTGCGACGTCTGCGTATCGCCGCACGTGCCCAACCCCGATGGCACGGCGTTCTTCGGCTCTCCCACGAAGCTGTTCGAATACATGGGCCTGGGTCGCGCGATCGTGGCGTCCGATCTCGCGCAGATCGGCGAGGTGCTCGAGGACGGGCGCACCGCCCTGCTCACCGCCCCGGGCGACGTGCAGGCCGCGGCGAGCGCGGTCGTGCGGCTGCTGGACGACGATGCCCTGCGCACGCGGCTCGGCGAGGCCGCCCTGGCGACGGCGGTCGAGAGCTATACGTGGGACGCTCACGTGCGGCGGATATTGCAGGCGCTGACGCACTAGCGCCTTCGCTATCGGTTGCACAGCAGCCTGCGGTTGATGTGGCGCACGACTCTTCAGCAAGCTGCTCGTGCTCTCCCGCTACGCCTAGAGCGAGCGGTAGGCCTCGGCGAGCCGCGCGACGCCCGTGTCGATCTGCTCCGGCGTGACGCCCGAGTAGGCCAGGCGCAGCGTGTTCTCGCCGCCCTCCAGCAGGAAGTCGGTGCCCTTCACGAACGCCACGCCCCGCTCGGCGGCCGCCTGATAGAGAGCGTTTACGTCCGTGCCGTCCGGCAGCGTGACCCACATGAAGTAGCCGCCCTGCGGCTCCACGAACTCGGCGTCCGCGAGCTCGCTGCGCAGCGCGTTCGCCAGCGCTCGCGCGCGTTCGGCGAGCGCGACCTTGACGGTCTCGATCGAGCGCTCGATCGCGCCGGAGGCGCAGAACTCGTACACGATCGACTGGGCGACCATGTTCGGCGAGATATACGTGTTCGTCGCCAGCTGCGCGATCGCCGCGATCAGCTCGGGCGGGCCCACGAGGTAGCCGACGCGGATGCCGGGGCACACGGTCTTCGAGAACGACGACGCGTACACGACGCGCTCTGGGTCCATCGACAGCATCGTCGGCAGCGTCTCGCCGCTGAAGCGCAGCTCCACGTATGGGTCGTCCTCGAACACCATGAAGCCGTGGTCCGCGGCCAGTTGCAACAGTCGCGTGCGCTTCTCGAACGAGAGCGTATAGCCGGCGGGGTTCTGGAAGTTGGGGATGATGTGCGCGAGCGTCGGCTGCGCCGCGCCGGCGCCCCTGGTGAGCAGGGCGGCGAGCGCGTCGGTGTCGATGCCGTCCGGCTGCAGCTCGACCGCGTGCACCTGCGCCCCGCGCCCTCGCAGCGACAGCAGCGTGCGGTCATACGTTGGTCGCTCAACGATCACCTCGTCGCCCGAGCGCACCAGCTGCTCGAACAGGAACGCGTCGGCCTGCATCGACCCGTTCGTCACCAGCACGCGCTCCGGCTCCACGCCGTGGCGGTCGGCGATCCAGCTGCGCAGCCGCGGGTAGCCGACCGAGGTGCCGTACGCGGTCGTGCCCGCGGGGTCGCTCTCGAAGGCGCGCACGGCCGCGTCGCGCAGGCCGTCCACGTCGATGATGTCGAGTGACGGCGCGCCGCGCGCGAAGGAGATCGTGGGGCCGGTCGTCGTTGGCACAGCGGCGTAGGATAGGCGTCCGAGCAACTCGTCGTAGTCGTGGGTCAGCTCGCGCGCCGCCCGCTCCAGCCGGTCGCGGAAGCGCAGCAGCTCCGCCGCGCTTGGCGGCTGCGGTGCGCGGGACGGCTGCGGTGCGCGGGACGGCCGCGGCGCCTTCGGCAGCAGCGGGCCGTGGGATGGCGGCGGGCAGGACGGCAGCGGCGGCTGCGGGGCTCGCGGGGGCCACGGCGCGCCGGCGGGTGGCTGGATGCGCGCCGGCGCCGGCGCGGGCGGCTGGGACTGCTCGACGGTCTCGTCCACGATCCTGCTCCAGCCGGAGCTGTGCGACCCCGCGGGAGAGGCCTGCGCGGAGGACGCTTGCGGTGTGGGACTCGGTTGCCCGACCGGCTCGCTGACGGCGCCGCCCGGCTGCTCGCCGGCGCTGATCGCGCTCAGGGTGCGCTCGAGCTCGAGCAGCTTGCGCTCGAGCTCGCCCAGCGTCTGCGCTACGTCCTGATCCATGGGTCGCCTAGCGTACCGGCCTCCACCTGTGCCGGCGTCCACCCAGCAGAGCCATCGTCTGTGCCTGGGTCAGGAGGCTGTGAGCGACGCGCCGCCGAGCACCTCGACGGCGATGCTGGCCGTCTCGGTGGGTGTGCGCCCGACGCGCACGCCCTTTGCTTCCAGTGCCCCGGCCTTCGCCGCGGCGGTCCCCGCGCTGCCCGAGACGATCGCGCCCGCGTGGCCCATCTGCTTGCCCGCCGGTGCGGTGAACCCGGCGATGTACGCCACCACGGGCTTGCTCATGTGCTCGGCGATGTAATCGGCGGCCTCCTCCTCGGCGGAGCCGCCGATCTCGCCGGAGAGCACCACCAGCTCGGTCTCATCGTCGGCCTCGAACAGCTCGAGCACATCGACGAAGGAGGACCCCGGGACCGGATCGCCGCCGATGCCCACGATCGTGCTGCAGCCGACGCCGGCCTGGGCGATCTCGTTGCCGATCTGGTAGGTCAGCGTGCCCGAGCGAGAGACCACGCCGACGCTGCCGGCCTTGAAGAAAGACGCGGGGATGATGCCGACGTTGGCCTTGCCCGGCGAGAGGATGCCCGGGCAGTTGGGGCCGATCAGGCGGGTCCCCGGATGGTCGCGCTTGAGCGTGTTGTACACGCGCAGCTCGTCGTGCGCGGGGATGCCCTCGGTGATCGCGATCACGAGCTCCACGCCCGCGGCGGCGGCTTCGAGGATGGAGTCGGCGGCGAAGCGCGGCGGCACGAAGATCATCGCGGTGTTCGGCTGCGCCTCGGATATCGCCTGCTCCCAGGTGTCGAACACGGGGATGCCCTCGACATCCAGGCCGCCCTTGCCGGGGGTGACCCCGCCCACGACGTTGGTGCCGTAGTTGCGGTTGTTGAGCGTGTGGAAGGTGCCCTCGCGCCCGGTTATGCCTGCCACGCACAGGCGTGTGGCCTCGTCGATCAGGACCGACATCTAGCGGATCACCTGCCGCATCGCGCTGTTGTTCCTGGCGCCATTGCTCACACGACGCGCACCGTATGACCATGGTGATACAGGACTCACAAGAGGGCTTCTCAACGTCATGCCGGCCGTCATGCCGCCGCTCCCACGCCCTGCCCGGCCGCTAGCGCGACGACCTTCTCGGCGGCCTCGTTCATGGTCTTGGCGGCGTGCACGTTCGGCAGCGCCGCCTCCTGCAGCAGTCGCCGGCCCTCGACGTCGTTGGTGCCGTCCAGGCGCACGACGAACGGGACCGAAGGCTTGATGTCCTCGAACGCGGCGATCAGCCCGCGTGCGACCTCGTCGCAACGGGTGATGCCACCGAAGATGTTGAACAGGACGGCCTTGACGGCGTCGTTGGCGAGCAGCAGGTCGACCGCCTGCTTGATCTTCTCGGCGTCCGAGCCGCCGCCGGCGTCGAGGAAGTTCGCGGGCGAGCCGCCTGCCTGGGCGACCACGTCCAGCGTCGACATCACCAGGCCGGCGCCGTTGCCGAGGATGCCGATGTCGCCGTCGAGCTTGACGTACTGCACGCCCTCCTCCTTGGCGCGCCGCTCGATCGGGTCTTCGTTCTCGCTGTCGGAGAGCCCCTGGTTCTCGGGATGGCGGTACAGCGCGTTGCCGTCCAGCGACACCTTCGAGTCGAGCGCCTTGACTTCGCGCTGCGGGGTGACAATCAGCGGGTTGATCTCGGCGAGAGTGGCGTCCTCCTGCAGCCATACCTCGTACAGCGCCACCAGCGCGTCGGCCACGCCCTCGACGACGTCCGCGTCGACGCCGCCATCGGTGGCGATCTTGACCGCCTCATCGCGCGAGAGGCCCTCGAGCGCGTCGACGTGATGGCGGATCAGCTTCTCGGGCGTCTTCTCGGCCACCTCTTCGATGTCCACGCCGCCCTCGACGCTGAACATCACCAGCGGCTGCTTGGCGGAGCGGTCGAGCAGCACCGAGGCGTAGTACTCGGAGGCGATGTCGGAGGCGTGCTCGATCCACAGCGTGCGCACGACGTGTCCCTTGATGTCCATGCCGAGGATGTTGCCCGCGTGCTCGCGTGCCTCGCTCTCGTCGGCGGCGAGCTTGACGCCGCCGGCCTTGCCGCGCCCGCCGATCAGCACCTGCGCCTTGACGACGACCGGATAGCCGACTTCATCGGCCGCCTTTACGGCGTCCTCGACGCTCGTCACCGCCTGGCCCGAGGAAACCCTCAATCCGTGGCGGGCGAACAGCTGCTTGCCTTGGTACTCCAGCAGGTCCATGCGGCGCGGGACTCTAACGCAAGAGCGCTGACACGCGCACCGCGCCACCGCGGCCGAATCGGCTTCGAACGCGCCCGGATCGGCGACCGCGGCATGGCGGAGCGCGCCGGAGGGCTCTCGCAGGGCATAATGCCGCGCGGTGCCCATCCCGAAGAACATCTCATTCGTCACGTTCGACGTGTACGGCACGCTGATCGACTGGGAGACCGGGATCTACGACGCGTTCGCCAAGGAGGCCGCTCGCGACGGCGTCCAGATCGATCGCAACGTGCTGATCCCGATGTTCCACGAGATCTCGCGCGAGATCGAGAGCGGCTCCTATGAGCTCTACGCCGAGGTGCTGCGGCGCACGGCGATCGAGATCGCCAAACGCCTGGAGTGGCAGCTGGAGCCCTCGCGCTCGGGCTTCCTGCCCGACTCGGTGCAGCGCTGGATGCCGTTCAAGGAGACCAGCGTGCAGCTGGCGAAGCTTGCCAAGAAGTACAAGCTGGGCCTGCTGTCGAACATCGACGACAAGCTGCTGGGCCAGACCCGCCGGCACATCGCGATCGACTTCGACCTGGTCGTGACCGCGCAGCAGGTGCGCTCCTACAAGCCCGAACCGCCGCACTTCACCGAGTGCGCGAGGCGCATGGGCGGCAAGCGCGGCTGGGTCCATGTCGCCGCCAGCCACTACCACGACGTGGCGCCGTGCGTCAAAGCGCGCGTGCCGGTGATCTGGGTCAACCGCAACAAGGAGACGCTCGACTCCTCCCAGAAGAAGCCGACCGCCGAAGTCGCCAACCTCAAAGAGGCCGCGAAACTCCTCGGCGTCGCCTAGGCGGCCCCTGCGCGTGCGCGCCGTCTCGCTCCATCGCGACGTGATCGTCGTGACCAGCGCGGTTCTGCATGTCAACTGCATAGTCGTTCGCGGTGGCGGCGGGGAGGATGGCGAGATCGGTATGGAGCGCACCGGCGGCGCGGAGCCGCGCGACGAGGCGTTCGTGATCGACTCGCCGGTCCTCCCCGATGAGCTCGACGCGCTGCCGACGCTGCTCGAGCAGGCGCAGTTCCCGGCTCCCAGCGGGCTGCTCGCCACGCATGGCGACTGGGACCACCTGCTCGGGCGTCTCGCATTCCCGGGCGTCGCGCTCGGCTGCGCCGAGAGCACCGCCGAGCGGCTGCGGGCGTCGCCCGGAGCAGCACAGCGGGAGCTACGCGCCTTCGACGAAGAGCTGCTGATCGAGCGCGACCGACCGCTTACGCTCGACTCGGTCCAGGCGCTGCCGGTCCCCGGTCGCTGCGACATCGGCGATCTCGAGTTGGAGTTGCACCCCGCAGCTGGACACACCGCGGACGGAATGGCCGTCTGGATCCCCTGGGCGCGCGTGCTGGTGGCCGGGGACTACCTCTCGACGCTTGAGATACCGACACTGAACGACGGGGGCGACCTCGACGCGTACATCGCGACGCTCGATCGACTGCGCCCGCTCGTTGCCGTGTCCGAGCATGTCGTGCCCGGGCACGGGCCCGCACTTGAGGGGAGTCGCGCGCTCGCCGTGCTCGATGAGGACACCGGCTACATGCGCTCGCTGGCCGAGCGCGGCGCCAATGCCGAGCCGCATGACAGGTGCCGTAACAAGGTACAGCGCGCGATGCACGCACAGAACCTCACGCATATCGCAACCTGAGCCTAGCCCCATCGCGGGCATGTGTGACAGCCGCAACAGCGCTCAGTCATAGAGGCTTGTTTCCGATTCCTTGCGCTCGCGACCATCGGTCTGTAGCGTCCGATTTCGACAGTTGGTGAACGGTGCGAAGCGAGGCGATGCGTGATCTGCTGTGACAAATGCGACGCGCAGGCCGTGGTGCGTTGATGCTCGCCAGTGAGGCCAAGCGGGCCGCGGTCGAGCAGTGGACGGCCGATCCCTGCGGCTACGACAGCGAGCACGAGCCCGGATCGCGTCTGCACATGGAGGATCTCGACAGAGGACTGCGCGGCTACGCGCCGTGGATGGACGAGATACTCGACTACGAGCACACACATGGCCTGCGTGTCCTCGATGTCGGCTGCGGCCAGGGGATCGACATTATGCGCTATGCGCGCGCCGGGGCGCATGTGACCGGGATCGACCTCACGCCGCGCCATGCGGAGCTCGCCCGCCTTCACCTCGCCGCCATGGGGCTGGATGCCACGATCGTCGACGGCGATGCCGAGTCGATGCCGTTCGGTGAGGCGAGCTTCAACCGCGTGTCGAGTAACGGCGTGCTTCATCACACGCCAGACATGCCAGCGGCGCTACGTGAGATTCGTCGTGTGCTCGTCCCCGGCGGTGAGGCGCGTGTAATCGTCTACAACCGGCGATCGCTTCACTATTGGCTGTCGCAGGTGCTCACGCAAGGGGTGCTGCATCGGCAGCTGCTCGAGGAGCGTTCCATGGCCGGCGTCCTTTCGCGGAACGTCGAGCAGACATCGATCGGAGCGCGACCACTCGTGCGTGTATACACAGCGAGTCAGCTGCGCAAGCTGCTTAGTGATGCTGGCTTTGTGAATGTGCATACAACAGTGCGCCATTTCCACGCGGAAGACACGCCGCTGACCGGATGGGCGGCAAGTCACATCCAGTGGATGCGCTCACCGTCTGTGCTCGATAGCCTCGGCCGGGCCGGCGGCTGGTATGTCATCGGCTATGGAACACGATGACGCCGTCTGCACTGAGCGCCTCGCGGAGTGGCCTGGTCGGCCTGTCTCCGATCGGATTGTCTCCAACTTTCCCTGCCGGCAGCTGCGGGCGTGATCCACGTGCTTGTGGGAATGTGGGCTGGCATCGCCAGTAATACAGCGAAGAATGCCTGCCCGTCCTCAGCCGGGTCGACTGAGCGTGAGCGCCAGTCGCGGCGACGACCCATCCGACCGGTCGGCTCTGTTGACAGCGGCTGAGCTCGGCCCTACAAAGGACGCTTGTCCACGACCGTGGCCATACCCGTCAACGACCTGCGCCGCGGGGTCCTCGCCGACGAAGAGCTCGCCGCGGCGGTCGATCGTGTGACACGCAGTGGCTGGTACGTGTTGGGCGAAGAGACATCGGCGTTCGAGCGCGAGCTGGGTGACTACCTGGGCGTCGCTCACGTCGTGGGCGTGGCCAGCGGCACCGATGCGCTCGAGCTCGCATTCACGGCGCTGGGAGGTGGCCCCGGCCAGGAGGTCGTGACCGTGGCGAACGCGGGCGGCTACAGCGCGCTGGCGGCGCGCCGCTGCGGCATGCACGTGCGTTTCGCCGATGTCGAGGAGCGCGACCTGCTCGCGAGCTCGCGAACGATCGAGGAGGCATTGACGCCGCGGACGGCGATCGTCGTGGTGACGCACCTCTACGGCAAGATGGCTCCGGTCGCGGCGATCTGCGATCTCTGTCGTTCGAGGGGGATCGCGGTCGTCGAGGACTGCGCGCAGGCGGTGGGCGCGCACACGAGCGGTCGCTACGCGGGCAGCTTCGGCGACGCCGCTGCGTTCAGCTTCTATCCGACGAAGAACCTGGGTGCGATCGGCGATGGCGGCGCCGTGGTGAGCTGCGACGAGGAGGTCGCCGCGCGCGCACGCCGGCTCAGGCAGTACGGATGGGGCGTCAAGTACCGGGTGGAGGAGGACGGTGGCATGAACTCCCGTCTGGATGAGATCCAGGCCGCGGTGCTGCGCGTGCGCCTACCGAGGCTCGACGAGCTGAATCGACGCCGGCGCGAGATCGCCGGGCGCTACGCGAACGCGCTCGCGTCGAGTGCCGTCGCGATGGCACAGGATGGCGGGGGAGACTACGTGGCGCATCTGGCGGTCGTTCGCACACAGCGCCGAGCGGCGTTCGCGGACGGACTGCGCGCGCGGGGTGTGAGCACCGCCGTTCACTACCCGGTTCCCGACCATCGCCAGAAGATCATCGGAACGCCGACGGTGAGGCTGCCCGTGACCGAGGAGGCAGCCGGCCAGATTCTCACCCTGCCGTGCTTTCCCGAGCTTGAGCGCGAGGAGATCGAGATCCTCTGCGCAGCCCTGAGCGAGGTTGCGGAATGGCTGTGACAGCCACCGAGGAGCTCGCCGCAAGCAGTCGCGGTCCAGGGTCGCATGGTGCGTTGCTCGTGAGCGTCGTCGTTCCGGTCTACCGCAATCGGGAGACGCTGCCCGAGCTGGTCGGCAGGCTCGAGGGCGTCTCCGAGCGGCTCGAGGGACGGATGGAGGCGATCTTCGTCATCGACGGCTCGCCTGATGACTCGGGTGCGCTGCTGCGCATCCTGCTCGGCCGCAGTCCGATGCGCTCCCAGCTGCTGTGGCATTCGCGCAACTTCGGCTCGTTCGCTGCGATCCGGACGGGACTTTCGGCCGCGCGCGGCCAGTGCATGGTCGTCATGTCCGCCGACCTGCAGGAGCCGGTCGAGTTGGCCACGAGCTTCTACGAGGCTCTTGCCACCGGGAAGTACGACGTCGCCGTGGGCGTGAGGCGCGCGCGCCATGATCCGCGGGCCAGCCGCATCGGATCCTCCTGGTTCTGGTCGATCTATTGCCGCTGGGTGCAGCCGGAGATGCCTCGCGGAGGCATCGACGTGTTCGCGTGCACCCGTGAGGTGCGCGACGCGCTGCAAACACTGCGCGAGTCCAACAGCAGTCTTGTGGGTCTGCTGATCTGGCTCGGGTACAGGCGTGTGGAGATCCCCTATGAGAGGGCGCCCAGGGCCAGCGGGCGCAGCGGCTGGACGCTGCGCAAGAAGGTGCGCTACCTGCTCGACAGCATCTATTCGTTCACCGACCTGCCGATCAACCTGCTGCTCGCAGTGGGTGTGACAGGCGTACTCCTGTCGACGACGGGTGGTGTGGCGGTCTTCCTCGTTTGGGCACTCGCGGGCATCCATGTCGCGGGCTATGCGCCGATCATGCTGACGCTGCTCGTGATGGGCTCGCTGACGTTGTCGGGTCTGGGGGTGGTCGGCTCATACGTGTGGCGCACCTACGAGAACAGCAAGCGCCGCCCGCACGCGGTGGCGATGCTCAGCGAGCGCTTCGACGATCAATGAGGCCGGTGGTCGTGACATGAGTGCGGTCATGAGCCACTTCACGCACCCGGCTGGGATCTGCGAGAGCGAGAAGGTCGGAGCGGGGACGCGGATCTGGGCATTCGCGCACGTCCTGCCCGGCGCCCAGATCGGTAGCGAGTGCAACATCTGCGATCGCGTGTTCATCGAGAACGACGTGACCCTTGGTGACCGCGTCACCGTGAAGTGCGGCGTGGCGATCTGGGACGGGATACGGATCGAGGACGATGTCTTCATCGGTCCTGACGTGGCGTTTACCAACGACGCGTTTCCGCGCAGCAGGGTGCATCGGCGCGAGCTCCCCGACACCGTCGTACGCAGAGGCGCCTCACTCGGCGCGAACTGCACGATCCTCCCGAGTCTGACGATCGGCGCACAGGCGATGGTGGGCGCCGGCAGCGTGGTCACCCATGACGTCCCGCCGTTTGCGATCGTCGTCGGCAACCCCGCGCGCATCGTCGGCTACGTCGACACGGACGACATCCGGCGCAGTCGTGTGACTCGCGCTGAGCCGCCCGCCGACGGCGATCCGGTGCGACACCTGCGTGTGGCCGGAGTCTCACTGCGCCGGCTCGTCCGTGCCGACGATCTGCGTGGCTCGCTCGTCTCGGGAGAGGTCGACAGCCACATTCCGTTCGAGCCGCGACGCTTCTTCAGCGTGATGCAGGTGCCGTCCAAGGATGTGCGCGGAGCCCACGCGCACCGCGTTTGCAAGCAGTTCCTGGTGTGTCAGGCGGGCAGCGTGGCCGTAGTGGTGGACGACGGCGACGCGCGAGAGGAAGTCGTGCTCGAGGATCCCCAATTCGGGCTGTACGTCCCGCCGATGGTGTGGAGCGTGCAGTATCGATACACGCACGACGCGATCCTGCTCGTGCTCGCATCCGATCCGTATGAGCCAGCGGACTACATTCGCGACTACGACGAGTTCCTCGAGCAGGTCGCCAGCGCCCCCGCGATCGCTGACAACGGTAGGAGCCGGCAGCGAGTCGTCGAGCCGCCGGCGGGAGCGAGCTAGTGGAGTCCTCCGGCTTGAGGGCCGCGTCACGAGCGGCCACCGAGGCTCGGACCCGCATCCGCAGCATTCCCACTTCAGCGCTGATCTCTCGGCGGGCCGTGACCCCATCGCTGGCAGTGGCGCTGATGGCGGTGCTGACGACGTGGATATTCCGCCAGCAGCTGTTCGACGGTTGGAGCTTCCCGTGGGACTTCCTGGGCAGCTACTCGACGACGCCCGCGTTCGTGGCGGCGACGATCGGGCGCGGCCACCCACTCGCCTGGTCGCCTTATGTGGCGAGCGGGTTCCCGGCGGACGTGGATCTGCAGGCGGGGGTGTACTACCCGGTGTGGTGGCTGCTCGGTGCCCTGGGTGTGGCGCCCACGCTGGGCGTGCTCACAACCGTCCAAGTCTTGCACGTGCTGTTCGGCGCGGTCGGCGTGATGCTGCTGGCACGTGCTCGCCGGCTGGCGTGGATCTGGGCCGCGCTGGCCGGGGTCGCGTACGTGTTCTTCGGCGGCTTCTACGGGCAGGCCGAGCACGCCGACATCTTTCGTGGATTCGCCTACCTGCCATGGCTGCTATGGGCGCTGACGCCACCCGAGTCCGGCCGGTGGACGCGTCTGGCGACGCTGCCGCCGCTGGTCTGGCTGATCGCCACCGGCGCCTATCCGGCGCAGATCATCTCGTTCGCGTTCGCCGGGCTGGCATATCTGATCGTCGCCCTACGCGTCGATGCGCCGGGCACGTGGCGCCGGCACCGCGTGGCGCTCGCGCTTGCGATCGTGGCCGCGGCAGCGGTGTGCGCGGCGGTGCTGCTGCCGTACCTGCGAGCCGAACAGGCTGGAGAACTGTTCCGCACGGACAAGCCGACCGCCGCCTACCGCGCGATGTTCGCGATCTCGCCGCTGGACGTGTTCGGCCTGTATCTGAACAACTTCGCGTGGACGCTCGAAGGCACGATCACGACGTGGGCGATCGGGGTTCCGATCCTGATCGGCCTGGCGTGTGCGCGCCTGCCGACGCTGGTCCGACAGGCTCCGCTGGTCGCGTGCGGAGCGGTGGCGCTGGTGCTCGGGATGGCCCCTGGGATCGGCTTCGTCGGCCGCGCGATGACGTCGGCCAGCTTCCTGTTTCCGAGCCGCTTTCCAGCCTCCGACTACAAGGCGGTGGTCGCGCTTGCGTTGATCGTCATCTCCGTCGATGCCTGGAGTCGCCTCTCCATGGGAGGCCGTCGTCCATGGGTGGCGGTGGCGCTCGCGGCAGGCGTGCTGGTGGCCGGCGCTCTGCTCGTGCCGCACACCTACGCGCAGCCCACGCGCGTTCTGTGGCTGGTTGTGGCGGTGATCGCCGCGAGCGGCGCGCTCGCGCTGATACGGCCGTCGCCGCGCGTGCTGGTCGGCGTGCTCGTGGTGCTCGTGGTGATCGACGGGGTGAGGGAGATCAACGACTACTTACTCGAGGGCAGGGTCTCTCCGTGGCACGCGGCGCCGGCCGCGCTCGGCTACTACCGTGAACGCGACGAATACGTGCGAGCGCTTCCTCAACTCCTCGCGCGGTTGCCGACGACTCGCCCGGCGCGGGTTCCGGCGTCGGAAATCCCGGAAGTGAACGCCTCGGGCTGGGTGGCTGACGCGTACAACGCGACCGATTACGACCCCATCCGGGAGCGGGTGCTGTGGCAGGCGGAAAGCAATCCAGCCTGGTTGAAGCTGCTGCTCGCTCCGTGGCATGCATTCACGTTTCCGTGTGCGACCGTCGGTTGCAGCAATGGCGAGGTGCACCTGCCGGCACCGTCCACGTGGCGTGTCAGCCCAGAGGTGCAGACGCTCGCCTACGGTTCCGATCAGATCGTCTACTCGGTCAAGCTCTCCCAGCCCACGTTGATGGTCGAGAACGAGCTCGCGATCGCAGGTTGGCATGCCAACACGAAGAGCGTGCAGAGCGTCAGAAGCGGAACGCCGCTGCGCGCCTGGCGCCTGTCTCCCGGTGACTACGAGTTTGTCGCTAGCTTTCAAGAGCCAGGTCGTCCGCTGCAGGAGCTCGCGGCCGTGCTCGCGCTGCTCACCTGGCTCGGCTGCGTGCTGGTGATCGGTCGCAGGCGCAGGCATGTTCGCGGGACCGTGACGTAGAGCCATGCCGTCGTACGCATCGGCGTCGTCGTGAGGCTCGGGGACGAGATCCGGCGTGTGGCGGCCGGCAGGGGCCTCAGCGGTCAGATCGTGCGCTACGTGATCGTCGTCGGATGCGGCTATCTCCTTGCGATCGCGTTCTATTCGGGCGAGCTGGACGTCGGCGTGCCGCCCTACCCGGCGCTCGGCGTCGCCTTCGTGTTGAACGGCCTCTTCAACTTCGCGCTCCTTCGCGTGTGGGCGTTTCCGCCGAGCGGGAGAGGCGTTGGCAGCGACCTGCGCCGGTTCTGCGTCGTGGCGACGGCCAGCTTCGTGGTCAACTACGCGAGCTTCGCCGTCCTCTACTCGGCGCTCGGGCTGCGTGCGACGAGCGCGCAGCGTCTCGCGATCCTGATCGCCGCTCCCGTGACGTTCCTCGCCAACCGGCTGTGGTCCTTTCGCGTGCGCGCGGCGAAGCTCGAGTCGGCCACGACCGAAGCGCCGAGCGCCGGCTGGGAGGTGCTCAGCTCAACACGCGGGCCGTGGCGGCGCTGACGACGTGCCAGACCACAGCCATGTAAACGAGATAGGCGACCGCGAGGATCGCCGCGGTCTGAAATCGTCGCGCCCCGACCTTGTCGTGATTGATCGGACTGGGCCACGCGGGCGCCAGCACGAGCATGTAGGCGAGCAGCCAGGCCGGCAGCATGTAGCGCGTCTCGATCGCAGTGAACACCGAGGTCAGGCAGCAGAGGAGCAACGCGATCACGTAGCGCCAACGCGTCGGTCCCAGGCTGCGCCGAGCGGCTGGCCACAGCACGCGCACCAACGCCAGGAAGACCAGGAGGAAGCCGGCCAATCGCAGCCACAGAAGCCCCCCCGAGTCGAGGTGTTCGACGTACACCGTGCTGTAGCGCATGTCGAGGCCGTTGAGCACGTGTCGTGCTAGAAGCGCTGCCATCGCGACGGGATGGTCGATCACCACGCCGATGTATTCACTCAGAGTCTTGATTTCACCATGGGGCTGTTCCTCTAGGATCCTCAGACCCGTGTGGTCGATATAGATCACCTGGTAGCCTTCACCGTGACTCACGAACGTGTCGTAACGCTGTGAGTACATACCCATCTCGAAGTGTTCCCGCGCCAGATCTTCGGGCCGACCGGGAATGAAGCTCCACGTACCGAGATGTCGATGGGCCGACAGTGACTGCGGCAACGACACTGCCGCGAAGCCGAACGCGAGCAGAGCTACGCAGAGCGCACGACGGGCGAGGGAGGCGTGCTGAGTGCCGCGCTGAGCGAACCAGATCAGGGCGACGATCACCAGCAGCATCGGCAGGAACGGCACGTACGCGGCCCGCACATCGATGACCAGACCGGCCGCGGCGCCGGCGACGAGCATCCAGCCGGGCGTGTCGGGGCGTGAGATAGCGATCAGGGCGAGCAGTGCCAAGGCCAGCCCTGGGAAGTCGCTCAGTGGATAGCTGAGATCGCCGCTCCAGAAGACGATCAGCAACGCGGTCAGCCCGATGCGGCGTAGCAGGCTCCAACGCTGCCGTGGCCAGATGGTCTGCGCGAGGCGTGGAGCGAGCACTGCCCCGATGAGCGCGAACAGCGCGACGTTGAAGAGCTTGGCGACAGAGGAGTCGGTCCAGCGGACGCCTTCGCCGAGGGCGCGCAGCACATAGATCATCAGGGGCAGCGCATAGCCGCGCGCGGGGCTTTCGAAGTTCAGCAGCGAGAAATGGCCGTTGTGGGTGAAGGTACTCGCCAGTTCCCAGTAATTGCCTGAATCGCCATAGAAGAGCTTTGGCCCCTGGGTCAGGGCGACGATGAGCGTTCCCGTGAAGGCGAGCACGAACGCAGTGAGTGCCGGTCGACCGTTCCAACGTGACGGCAGGCTCGATGACCTTGGCGCTTCTCGTGCGTGGGTGGCCTCGATCAAGGCGACCTCCGGGGAGCTGCGCGCGGCGAGCTGTGAAAAAGGTAAGCCGGCACGGCCGGAGCGTACCCGAGGATCGAAGTGGCAAATAAAGCAGGCTGGGCGCGGAGCGGGACGCTGCGGGCTCGCTAGTGTCGCCCCAGCCAGCCCAGCCGTGTGATCGTCCCGTAACAAGGGACCACCATGGTTTGTCCGTCATGCACGCCGCTCGATCTGCTCCTAGCCGAGCGATCGCGCTTACTGTCTCTAGCTCGGCTCGGCGCCTGCGCTCTTGATCGTCGCGATCGGCGCGCCCGCCTGGATCGGCGCCCCCTCCGTGATCGGCAGCTCGACGATCTTGCCGGCCTTGTGGGCGGTGATCTCGTTCTCCATCTTCATGGCCTCGATGATGCACAGCAGCTGGCCCTCGGCGACGGTGTCGCCCTGCTTGACGAGCACCTTCCACATGTTCCCCTGCAGCGGCGAGGGCAGCGTGTCCGGTCCACCGCCGCTGGATGCCTTGCGCTCGCCGCGCTTGGGCGCCTTGCGCGGCGCTCCAGCGCTGCTGCCGTTCATCGCCGCGCCACCACCACCACCGGCGAACGGGGGTCCGATCACGCGCACGTCAAAGCGCCTGCCGGAGACCTCGACTGCGTAGGTCTGCTCGACCTTTGCCTCGTCCTCTCCGCCATCACCAGACGGAGGCGCCGGCGCGGGGAACGCGAGCGTCTTCAGCCACTTCTTGTCCTCGAGCAGGTCCCTGCAGGTCTCGCCGTTGGCCCACTGCTCGGTGGCGAGCAGCGCCTGGTGGAACGGGATCAGCGTCTTCAGCCCCTCGATCTCGAATTCACCGAGCGCGCGCAGCATGCGCTTGGTGGCCTGCTCGCGGTCGGCGTCCCAGACGATCAGCTTGGCGACCATGGGGTCGTACATGGGCGAGACCTCTCCGCCTTCCTGCACGCCCGAGTCCACCCGCACGCCGGGGCCGGTGGGCTC
>JBEKGK010000010.1:0-41490 GCA_050012835.1 Solirubrobacteraceae bacterium
CGAACGGGTGCGCCGGCAGGAAGCTCTCGCCGGTCCCCGTCGAGTATGCGCGAAGGACGCCCGCGTGCGCGCCACTGTGCGAGCCCGTCACGCGCACCCCGGACACCGTCGTGGCAGCCGTGCCGAGGAAGCTGATCTGTGTGCTCGGCGAGGCGTCCGGGGTGCCCGGCTCGGGCGAGACGGCAACCGGGTTGGCCGCCGCCGTGCGCGCCGAGGCGTCGGCCGTGAGCACGGCCGGGCTGACCGAGGAGGTCGATCCGCACGCGCACAGGCCGACACACGTCGCCAGCGCCACGACCGATCGGAGATCGAGCAGCATGGTCGCGCGAGTCATCATTGAACCGTCTCCGAGAATAGCCGGGACACTCCGATCACCCGGCCGTCGGCACCCAGCGCCTGCACCTTGAAGCTCGTGTAGCCCTGCGGCACGGGAATCACCGTCTCGAAGCCGGACTTGGGCGTGGTGGCCACGGCGGTCAGCCGGCCGGCGCCGGCTCCGGCCAGAACCCGCCAGGAGACGACCTGGGTGGCGCCGTTCCAGCTCACGTACACCGTCGTGGAGCCGCGCGTCTGACGGATGGCGGCGGCGGGCCGCGTGAGCGGCAGCCCGACCCACTGCTCCAGCGTCGAGCGGTAGCTCAGGTCAGAGCCGGGGAAGTTCGCCTCCAAGAGCTGCTGACCTGAGCGGCTGTACTCCGAGAAGTACGGTTCCGAGCCCCAGCCGATGAATGCGTTGCCGTTCGCCAGCGGCTCCGTGTCTCCCATGTATTCGGATTCGAAGTCGTTGTCGTCGCCGCCGGTGTACTGGGCCGCGAGCGTCGCCACGTGCGTGCCCTGGTCCAGTCTGAGCACGAGCCCGCGAGATGGCCCCGTCGCCGGCACCGACGTGCCTCCACCCGTCAGCTGGCAACAGTGGTCATCGAACATGGTGACCGTCGAGTTGGGCGCCAGCGCCACGTCGTGCTGCCACTGGAAGGCGGCGCCCGGGGCGAACTTGAAGCTCGAGCGCTTGCCGCCGAGCGTCCACTCGATCTTGCCGGTGTTGATGTCGACGAGGTACGCGCCCCACGTGTTGCGCATGGACACGAGGAAGGCTCCGTTGCCGGTCAGGTTAACCGCGTTGACGTGGTAGGCGTCCCAGGGGAATCCGTTGGTTGGCACGCTGGCGTATGAATCGCCCAGCGGGATGTGCTGGAGCGCGTCCCAGCTGCGCAGGAGCCTGCCGGTCTTGAGGTTGTACTCCTGCACCGCCGAGTCGATCAGCGCCCCGTTGTAGGCGCCGCCGTAGCTGGAGAGGTTCCTGGCGATGTTCTTGTTCGCGGTCACCCAGGCGTCTTCTCCACTGATCACGAACTCATGGAGGGTGAGAACCCAGCCGTCCGTCGCTTTCAGCGTAGCGACCGTCTGGTAGTGCTGGTTCACCACCACGTCCTCGCCGCTCTCGGTTGCGCCGGTGTTCGTGACAACGCCCTGCCACCAAGCCAGTGCCGGCTTGCCTTCGTAGGACTGCAGGCTCAGGTTGGAAGCGACCATGCTTTCCGGCACGGGCTGGAACCAGACCGGCTGCAGGCTGCTGTCGAGGATCAGCGGCCCGCTCTGGCCGATCAACGGTGGGTAGTTGAGGTTGTAGAAGTTGGCGGTGAAGATGTAGCCGGGCGCCAGCTTGCCGGCGAGCACCTGGCCGTCCTTGTGAAGCTTCGGCGGGTGAAGCGACGGCGCGGTGACGAAGCTGTAGGCGCCGCGGGTGGTGTATGCCCCGACCGGAGCGCCATGAGAGTTCCCAAACGCGAAGTCGACCGTGACGAAGCCGGCAACGACGACGCCGATCGCGACTGCCAGGCGTCGCGTCGCTGGAACCAGCGCGCCGGCGGGCTTGGGCAGCGATGTGAACGTGACCAGCGCCGCCGCCGCAGCCAGGCCGGCGCCGATCAGGTAGGCGAGCCGGAAGCCATCGGTCAGCGCCTGCGGCACCTGCTGACCGGTGCCGATCAGATGGCTGCTGCGCTGGGTCGCGAGCGTGACCAGGATCGCCAGCCCCAGCCCGCCACCCACCTGGCGCGATGTGTTGACAAGACCGGACGCGAGCCCTGCCTGCCCCTCCTTGGCGCCCTGGGTGGCGGCGATCGTTGAGGGAACGATCGACATCGCGATCCCAGCCGCCGTGAGCAGTCCGGGAAGCATCACGTACACGATCGGGCTGCCGCTGGACCCGACCTTCGCCAGCAGCAGCATTCCGGCCGTCAACATGATCAGCCCACCGCCCAGCACCGGACGCACGCCAAAATGGCTCACGAGCTTGCCGGTGCGCGAGGCGACCAGCATGATCGTCAACGTCATCGGCAGGAAGATCAGACCGGTGTGCAGCGGTGAGAGGCCTAGCACCTGCTGCAGGTAGAGGGAGCTCACGAACCACATCGGGAACAGCGACGCGCTGAACAGCAGCACGATGTTGTTGGCAACCCGCAGCGGCTTGGTCAGCTCCTTGAAGGGGATCAGCGGCTCGGACGCCAGCCGCGTCTCGATCACGCCGAACACCGCAAGCAGGGCCAGGCCGCCGATGATCGGGCCGAGCGCAGCAAGCGTGTCCCAGCCGGCAAGACCTGCTTCCACGACTCCGTACACCAGCACCATCTGGCCGACCGTCAACGTCAGCGCGCCCGCGAGGTCGAAGCTGGCGCCCTCCCGCGCTCTGCGGCGCTCGCTCACCACCGCGAACGCCACCAGCGCTGTCGCGATCGCGATCGGAGGGTTGATCAGCAGCACCCAGCGCCAGGTGAGCTCCTGCGTGATGATCCCCCCGAACAGCACTCCAGCCGCTCCACCGAGCCCGTTCATCGCCGCCCATGTGCCGATCGCGCGATGGAGCTTCGGGCCCGGCGGAAACGACGAGGTGATGATCGCCAGCGAACACGCCGCCATGAAGGCGCCGCCGAGGCCCTGCACCGCGCGAGCGCCGATCAGCATCTCGCGGCTCTGTGCGGCGCCGCCGGCCAGCGAGGCGAGCCCGAACAGGACCAGCGCGGCGACGAACATGCGGCGCTGGCCGAAGTGATCGGCCGCCCGGCCGCCGAGCATCAGGAAGCCGGCGAACGTGATCGCGTAAGCGTCGACAATCCACTGCAGTTCCGGCGCCGAGAAGCCGAGGCTCAACTGGATCGAAGGCAGCGCGACGTTGACGATGCTCAGATCGAGGATGACCATGAACTGGGCCACGCAGCAAACGGCCAGCAGCCACGCCGAGCCCAAGCCCGGCCTGCTCTCGGCCGGAGGTGTCTCCGTCGCTCCTGCACTCGCCGTCATCTCGACGCTCATGACGGTCCGTCCAGCTGTGATCGGCGCCGCGAACGCCTGGTAGGGTGAGCGCCCGAGCCCCCGAATGACAACTGGAGCCCGCCGCATGAAAAGAACGCCACTGACCGCCATGCTAACGACACTGGCCGTCCTGACGAGCAGTCTCGCGCTGGCGGCGTGCGGCGGCAAAGGGGGAAGCTCGTCAGCCAAGACGACGACCGGCAGCTCCACCACGACCACGACAACGGCGCACAAGCACAACTCCAAACCGGCGTACTGAACGGCCGGCTCACGGCAGCGAGGCGGCGTAGCTGATCACGTTGACCGTCCGCGAGGTGGAGAGCACATGGCCGGCTGGGTCGAGCGCCTGCACAGCCACGCGCGCGTACTTCTCAGGCAGGGTCGTCGCGCTCTCGAAGCCGCTGGCCGGGATCGTGGCCTGCACCGCCATCGATCCGGCGGCCTTGCCCGCCAGCACGCGCCAGGCGGCCACTTCGGTCGCGCCATTCCAGCTCGCGTGCACGATCGTCTCTTCGCCGGTGTCATTCAGGCTGGCGAGGGCCGCCGGCGGGCTCAGTGGGCGCCCGCTCCATGGAGAGCGGTAGGCGCGATAGAAGATCATGTCGAACGGTTGATGGGCGTCGAACAGCAGCGAGCCACCCTTGGCGTACTCGCTGATCGCGGGCACCCCGCCATAGCCCACGAGGGTGTTCCCGTCCGCCAGCGTCTGCATGTTGCCCTGGCTTGCGGCGAGCAGCGGCGGGTTGGCGTGGGTATAGGCGGACGCGAGGCGCGCTTCACGGGCCTTGAAGTCGAGTGCGATCCGCACGGCACGCGACTGGTGGTGGATCGGCGGGTTCGAGCCATCGTCGAAGAACGTGACCTCGCCGTCCGGGAGCACGCGGCCGTCGTGTTGCCACGCAGTTTCCGTGCCCGGCCCCATCTTGAAGGAGCTCTTGAGGCCACCGAGGCGCCAGAGGACCTTGCCGGTGCCGCCTGCGAGCTGATAGCCGGCCCAGGTGCTGCGCGCCGAGATGAAGATGTTCCCGTCGGGCTCGGGATCGATCGAGTTGAGGTGAAACCAGTCCCACGGCGTCGCCGTTGCCGGCGCTTCGGTCTCGGACTCTGAGGCACCGACGTGGTCGAGGCTGTGCCATTCCCAGCGCACCAGGCCCGTCTTCATGTCGATCTCCTGAATCGCCGTGTCGACGATCGCCCCGCCCGGCGCTCCTTTCACCGCCGTGAGGTTGCAGCGGATCGGGTTGTACGCCGTGATGTAGGCGATGTCGTGGGGGGCGATCTGGAAGTCGTGCAGGTCCGCCTTCAGGCCGTTGCCGCCGGCGATCCTCGCAACCGTCTGGTAGTTGGAGCTCATGACGATGTCTTCGCCCTGACCGAAGCCCAGCGAGAGCACGCGCCCCTTCCACCACGTCAGGTCGCGCCCCCCTTCATATGTCTGCTCGCTCAGGTCCTCCGCGGCTTCGCCCCCCGACAGCTTGTCGAACCACACCAGCTGGCCCTGCGAGGTGTAGATCAGTGGCCCGTACTGACCCGCACCGGGCCCGTTTGTCGTGAGGATGTCGCCCGCCGCGGGATCGTGGTCCGGCACGGTCACGTCCAAGATCGGGGCCTGGACGCCGGGCAGCGTGTAGAAGCTCTGGTAGTCGGCGGGCGCCGCCGGCGGGTTCGGGAACCCTGGCACGGTTGCCGTCGGATACGGGGTATCGACGCGAAAGGCGAACGCGATTCGCTTGCCGCCGCCGCCCCCGCCGAGCACAGCCCGCACGACCACGCGCTCGCCTGCGTCGAGCGGCTTGTCGAGCACGAAGCTGCCACCGTCGCCCTGGAAGTACCCGTGCACGTGGCCGTCGTGGTAGCCGGACTCCGAGCCGATGACCGAGACCTCCTTGATGTTGGTGACATTCGTGCCGAGGAAGCTGATCTGGGTGTCTGGGTTGGCCGTGTCGGTTCCCGGCTCGGGCGAGACGTCAACATCGGTGCCGGGCGCGCTCGCGCTGTGTTCCAGCTCCGCCGGCAGGCAAGCCGGCGAGATCCTGTTCGGCGTTTGGGTCGCGCTGCCGCCGAACAGGCGCAGGTCGGGAGAGCCGCGCACGATCGCGGCCACGGCCCATCCGAAGACCGCGACCAGCAGGACGATGTACCCGTTGCGTTTCATGTGCGCTTGCAGTCGCGACGCGACAATATCGGGGAACCCCGCGGCAACCCCCAGAGTTGCTCGCTGCAGCGGGCATCCTTATCGAGTTCTTCGTGGCACCCGCGGCGCGGGCGTGGCGTACGCTGTGAGAGATGAGGGTGCGCGCACTTCTGTCTTTGCCGGCAGCGATGGCGGGGCTTGCGATCGGGGCGATGGCGGGCCTTGCGATCGCACCGGCTGACGCTCTGGCAGCCTCGAATGACGTCGCCGCCACGCAGGCGTACGTGCAGGCCAACTACGCGGCGCTGCGGGTCGCCATATCGCACCTGGCGGCATCGGAAGCCGCGCCGCTGCACGTCCTCGCGCAGGTTCAGCGCGAATGTCCGCAGGCGGGCGCGCAGTCCCCCCAGGACCCCGAATCGACACAGATGAGCAACGAGGTGATCGGCACAATGGTGATATCCGCCGCGCAGCCGGATCTGCAGGCGATCAGGACGTTCATGCGCGCGGTCGCCGGCTTGAGCTGGAGCGATCAGGGGCTGACCCGAGCGATCCGCGCGTACGCGGGCGACTGGAAGACGACCCTCAGCCTGCCCGCGCCCAACCTGTGCGCCGACGTGAAGGCGTGGGCCGCGGGCGGCTTTCACGCGCTGCCCGCGAGCACCGTCACGTTCGTCGCGAAGTTCATGCCCGCGTGGGTCGGGGCAGGGTTCCTGCCGGCGCAGCTCAAACGCTTTGAGAGCACCGCGACAAGGGCGCTGGCCGGGCGTTGCGAACGGCTCGAAGAACAGATCAGCGAAGCCGAAGCACGAGCGGTGGAACGCTGGGGCCACATCATGGACACGCTCGCGATCTGGCCCTAGGCGCGCTCACGCGACTGCCCGCAGGTGCCGGTAGGGGGTGGCGCGCAGCTCGCGCACGAGCGCGTCGAGCACCCCCTCCTCGTCCTGCTCGCGACCGTCGGTGACCGCGCCGATCACCGCGCGCTTGCGCTCGAGCAGCGTCGAGATCGTCTCGTCGATCGTGCTCGCCGCAAGCAGGTAGTAGGCATTGACGGCGTCCTGCTGGCCGATGCGGTGGCAGCGATCCTCCGCCTGGTCGTGCTTGGCGGGCGTCCAGTCGAGCTCCAGGAAGGCCACGCTCGAGGCGCGCGTCAGCGTCAGGCCGTGACCGGCGACCTCGATCGAGCAGACGATCAGCTGGTTGGCCTCACTGGCATCCGGCCCCTGGAAGGCCTGCAGCGCGGCGTCCCTGGCGGCGGCGCTGTCCTCCCCGAGGATGTGCAGCGCGGTCGGGAAGCGCGCGAGCACCGCCCGCTGGATCTCCTTGTGGCCGGCGAACACGACCAGCCGCTCGCCCGAGGAGCAGAAGTCGTGGATCCACGCCAGCGCCGCGTGCAGCTTGCCGCGCGCGGCCAGCAGCTTGAGCGCGTTGCAGCGCACCAGGCGCTCCGCGCGCAGGGCCGCTGCGACCCTCGCGTCGAGCTCGCGCAGGTCGAGCGGCTGGCTGCGAAGCCACGCCACGAGATCGCGCTCGGCGAGCCGGTACTCGCTCTCGTTGTCCAGCTCCACCGGCACGATCGCCCGCGTCTTTGCGGGCAGTTGCGGCAGCACGTCGGCCTTCAGGCGGCGCACGAAGCAGCGCGCGCGCAGATGCCAGTGCAGGCGCAGATGCGCGTCCGCGCCGCGGAAGCGCTGACCGAAGCGCGCGCCCGAGCCGAAGTCCTCCAGACGCCCGAGGATGCGCAGCTGGGAGATCAGCTCAGCCGGGCGGTTGGTGACGGGGGTGCCGCTGAGCGCGAACACGAGGCCGTCGCGAGGCACCACCGCCGATAGCCGCTGCACCGCCTGCGTGCGCTTGGCTGCCGCGTTCTTGCAGTAGTGGGACTCGTCCAGCACGAGCGCACGCGGCTGGATCGCGCACAGCTCGTGCAGGCGCGCCGCCACGATGTCGTAGTTGACCACCGTGATGTCTGCCGCCGGCTCGTGGTCGCCCGTGTTGCCGCGCAGCGCGCGCACGCTGCGCTGCGGCAGCCAGCGCTCGAGCTCGCGCAGCCAGTTGAGCTTCAGGCTCGCCGGACACACCACCACGGCCGGATACGCGCCGTCGGCCTCGACCGCGGCGAGCGCCTCGATCGTCTTGCCCAGACCCTGCTCGTCAGCAAGGAATGCGCGGCGGCGCTCGAGCAGGTAGCTGACGCCCGCCCGCTGGAACGGCTTCAGCTCACCACCCAGCCCAGCGACGTGCAGCGGCGCATCGGTGGCGCTCGACAGCGCCACCAGCCCGGCTGCGCGCGCATGCTGCTCGCGGATCTCCTGCAGCAGCTCGAGCGCGTCCGGATCGACCCACACCTCACCGTCAGCCAGGAACGCGTCCAGCTGGGGCACGCAGAACGGGTCGGCATGCAGCGCCGGCAGCAACGCATGCTCGTGCGTGCCGGCGCGCCGACCAGCCGGCTGGAGCGCGCCCCGCAGCACTGCGAACTCCCGCATGCGGGCCGGATCGTGGCCCTCCGCCAGCACGAACGTCTGCTCCTCGTGCACGCTCGAACGTTCGAGCACCGCCGGCGGCGCCGGGCGCCCGTCCTCGACCGCCGCGATGCAGCGTCGGGCCGCGGGACTGATCCACGCGTCGAGGCCGTCCATCAGCCGCCAGCACTCGAGCGTCAGCGCAACCGTCACGCCGCCCGGCGCGCCGGTCGCGCGCTCGCGCAGCGCCCGCGGCAGGCGCCGCTCGTCGCCCAGCAGCACGAACACCGGCGCGTCGCTCGGGGCGGGCGGGCCTCCTACCTCGATGTTGCCGCGCCACGTGGTCGCGCGCGTCAGCCAGGCCGTCACGCGCGGGTCCACGCTCACGTCCTCGATGTGCTCGAGCAGCTCCGCCAGCAGCTCCGCGTCGTGCTCCACCGCCGCCAGGCCGAGCGTCCCGGCCGGGCCCTCGAGCGCGCGCAGCCCCGCCCGAGCGGCGAGCACGCGTGCCAGGTCCGCACGCTCGCGCGCGATCAGGATCCAGTGCTCGCCGCGGCGGTCGCGGCGGAACTCGACGTCGTAGCTGGGACGCGCAGCACGCTCTGCGCGCACCCCGCCGGCGCCCGCCGCGCGCTGAGCCTGCTGCTCCCCGCGCGCCCGCAGCGCGCGGCGCGCCTCCTCGCTCAGCCGCAGCCTCGCGCTCGGCCTGCCCAGCTCCTGGAGCAGCGCCGCCGAGCGATCGTCGAGCGGGACCACCGCGCGCCCGATCGCCGGGTGCTCGCGGGCGTCCGGATGCTCGAGCAGGGTCTGCACGGGCTCGCTCGCGCCGTCGGTCGCAAAGCTCAGCCACCAGTCCCGGTCCGGGCGCGCGAGGTCGACCAGGCACTCATCCCGACGACGCCGCGCCCGCCGGCGCCTGATCGTGCGATCGAGCTCCTCGCTCACGTCCGGCTCGTCCGCGAGCGCGGCGAACAGATGCGCGAGCGCCTCGGCCTGGTCGGGGCCGAGCGGGATGCACCAGGCGCGCTCCGCCGCGTCCCAGCGGCGACCGGGGATCGCGCGCAGCAGCTGGCGCAGGCCCTCGTCGTAGGGGAAGCGCAGCACGGCCTCGTCGCGGGCCAGGGTGGCGGAGAACGGCGCAAAGGACATCGAGCACCGCACGATAGGCGTCAAAGGGGATGGTCGCGATGGGCCGGCTAGGGTGAGTCCTCGAGCGAGAGCCCAAGCGAGGAGGGTCACGATGGCGAGCATGAGAGTCGTGCAGGTGAGCGAGCAGGGTGGCCCGTTCGAACTGGTGCAGCGCGAGACGCCCACGCCGGGCGTCGGAGAGGCGCTCGTGCGCGTGCACGCGTGCGGCATCTGCCACAGCGACTCGTTCGCCAAAACGGGCGGCTTCCCCGGCCTGTCCTGGCCACACGTCCCCGGTCACGAGATCGCGGGCGAGGTGGC
This sequence comes from Solirubrobacteraceae bacterium, assembly GCA_050012835.1. GTDB lineage: Bacteria > Actinomycetota > Thermoleophilia > Solirubrobacterales > Solirubrobacteraceae > Palsa-744. Next base: position 9,364 of record JBEKGK010000010.1, read on the forward strand.
GGCGCTGGGCGAGGGCGTCAAGGGCTGGGAGGTCGGCCAGCGCGTCGGCGTGGGCTGGTTCGGGGGCAACTGCGGCTACTGCCGCCAGTGCCGCCGCGGCGATCTCATGAACTGCGCCAACATGGACATCCCCGGCATCACCATCGACGGCGGCTATGCCGACTACGTCCTCGTCAAGGCCAGCGCGATGGCCTCGATTCCCGACGAGCTCTCCGCCGAGGACGCCGCGCCGCTGCTGTGCGCTGGCATCACCACCTACAACGCGCTGCGCCACAGCGGCGCCCACGCGGGCGACGTGGTGGCGATCCTCGGAGTTGGCGGGCTCGGGCATCTGGGTGTGCAGTTCGCGGCCAAGCTCGGCTTCGACACCGTGGCCATCGCCCGCGGCACCGCGAAGGGGGAGCTGGCCCGCAAGCTCGGCGCCCGCCACTACGTCGACAGCACCGCCCAGGACCCCGCCGCAGAGCTGAGCAGGCTCGGCGGCGCCAAGGTGATCCTCTCGACGATCACCGCCGCTCCCGCGGTCACCGCCGTCCTCGGCGGTCTCGGCGTGCGCGGCAAGCTCGTGATCGTGGGCGCCTCGATGGAACCGATGCAGATCCCCCCCGCGATGCTGATCGGCGGCAGCAAAACGATCGCGGGGCACGCCTCGGGCCACTCGGGCGACTCGGAGGACACGCTCCACTTCAGCGCCCTGTCAGGCGTGCGCCCGATGATCGAGACGTTCCCACTCGAGCAGGCCGAAGCGGCCTATGACCGCATGATCAGCGGCGACGCGCGCTTCCGCATGGTGCTCACGACCGGCGCTTGAGGCGACAGGCGGCGTGCTGCTCGCCGCGAGGATGGCCGCCTGGCGCGCGCCAGGCGGCGCGCACGCACCCTGACGATCAGGCGTCGCGCTCGACTTTGGCCAACGACCGCTTGATCGAGCGCGTCAGCGCCGCGCGCACGAGCAATGCGAGCCCGGGGACTGGAGAAGCGAGGCGGATGTCGTACACGAAATGCGTTCCGCCGGAGGCGGACGCGAACTCCATCACGCCGACGTGGCCTCGCAGTGGACTGCCCTTGGTGATGCGGTAGACGATCCGCTCGGACGGGACGAACTCGGTGACGGTCTCCTGGAACGGCGGCAGCGGCCCGATCTGCAGCTGCCTCACCGATCCGACGCCGTTGCGCTCCCCGTGCTCGCCGTCACGTAGGCGCGTGACCTTCGACCCGAAGACCTCTGCAAGGTTCTCGTGCTCGGCCAGATGCGCGAAGATCCGCTCGGGCGGCTTGGCGAAGTCGTGTTCGACGTGAACGTGGTGGGCGCGCACGTGGCACAGCCTATCCTGCGGCCGTCAGTGTGGGCGGCCATCCCACAGGTGGAGCAGCACGCCGGCGAGAGCCCTCACGCCCGGCCCGAGGCCGGCTGCAGGAGCCGCTCGAGTCGCTCCAGCGCGGTCGGCGTGCCCATGGCCACGATCACGTCGCCGGCGAGCAGCGCGGTCTCGGCCGGGGGCTGAGGGTGAAAGTCCGGCCCGCGACGCAGGCCGACGATCATCGAGCCGCCGCGGATGTCCCCGACGGTCTGGCCCACCCCGTCGCAGCCCGCGCCCACCGGGATCTCCTCCATGCGGTATTCGACGTCGACGTCCACCACGCCGCTCAGCTGGGGATGCAGCGCGAGCCTCGCCATCTCCGTGCCGCTGGCCTTGTACGGGGAGATCACGCGGTCGGCCCCCGCCCGCTTGAGCTTCTTCTCGGTGTCCTCGATCGCGGCCCTCGCGACGATCGGGATGTCCGCGCGCAGCTCGCGCGCGGTGAGCGTGATGAACACGTTGTCCGCGTCGGAGTCCGCGCACGCGATGATCGAGCGCGCGCGCGCGATCCCGGCCTGGATCAGCACCGCGTCGTCGGAGGCGTCGCCCTCGATGAACGCCAGGCCCAGCGCGTCGGCCAGATGGCGGTTGTCGCTGGAGGGGTCAACGACCACGTAGTCGGCGCGTGCGGCGCGCAGATCGCGCGCCACCTGGCGCCCGACGCGGCCGAAGCCGCAGATGATGTGGTGGTCGGTGAGCGAGTCGATCATCCTCTGCATGCGCCGCAGCCCGAGCAGGTCCCCGAGGTGCCCGGCGACGAAGAACTCGGTGACCGTGGCCAGCGCGTAGAAGAGCGTACCTACGCCCAGCACCACCAGCGCGACCTCGACGATCTGGCCCGCCGTCGTATGCGGCTGGGGAAAGCCGCCCACTGTGGACGCCGTGTCGAGCGCCCAGCGGAACGCGTACCACATGCCCACGTTCTCGCTGAGCGCCAGGCCGGCCGCGCCGAGCGCCAGCAGGCACACGACGATCGCGCCCAGCAGCGCGATGCGCCGCACGAACACCGTCAGCTGACCGTGCGTGGCGGCGAGGGGACGATCGGGCTGTCGACGTAGCAGGCGATCGAGGTCCGACACGAGTCCCGCTCTTATACAGCTCCCACGAGCAACCTGCACCCATGCTCCGCAGCTCGTGGGCGACTGGGCCACCGGGACGATCTACCGGATCGCGCCCACGTCAAGATAGAGCGATGGAGATTCTCGTGCTCGAGCACGAGCGTGAGGTTCCCGCCGCGCTACTGGAGGACTGGGCGCGCGCGCGAGGACACGCCGTGCGCACCGTCAACGTCCCCGAGCTGACACGCTGGCCCGATCCACGGGACGCCGACGTGCTCGTCAGCCTTGGCTCGGATCGCTCGGTGACCGACTCGCCGGATGAGTGGATAGGACGGGAGCTCGAGCTCCTGCGGGGCGCGCACGACGCCGGCGTCCCAGTGCTCGGCATCTGCTTCGGAGCGCAGATGCTCGCCAAGGCGCTCGGCGGCGAGGTCTCGCACGCACCGCGGATCGCGCTCGAGTGGACGACGCTCGAGACGCACGACCGCGAGCTGATCTCACCCGGTCCGTGGCTGCGCTGGCACGAAGACGTCCTGACCGTGCCCCCCGGCGCCACCGAGCTCGCGCGGGCCGGCGAGATCCCGCTCGCGTTCGCGCAAGGCAGCAGCGTCGGCGTCCAGTTCCATCCCGAGGTCGACGCCGCGCTCGCTCACGCATGGATCGAGGACTGGCGGCGCAGGCTGCTCGAGAGCGAGATCGACGAGGCGGCGCTGCGCCGCCAGGTGGCGCTCGCCGCGCCCGGCGCGCCCGCGCGCGCGTGGGAGCTGTTCGACCGTATCGCGCGGTTGTGGGCTATTCGTAGGTGAACTGGTCGCCCGGAGGATTGGCGGCGCTCTTCAGCTTGCCGACCGCCGCGGTGACCTGCGCGGTCCCCGCGTTGTTCGCCGGCGCGATCGCCGTGCAGCTCGTGCTCGACGCGCAGTTGACGGCCGTGGCGCGCTTGGACCCGAACTTGAACGTGGTGGTCCCCGCGCCGACGGCGAAGCCGGCGCCCGTGATCGTGACGCTCGTGCCGCCCGCCACCGGGCCACTGCCCGGAGCTACGCCTTCCACCGCGGGCGTGTAGCCGAACCTGTCGTGCTTCGAGATCGCGCTCGTCCCGCCCGCGGCCGTGACCGTCACATCCACGGTGCCGGCGCCCGCAGGGGAGACGGCGGTGATCGACGTCGGCGAGTTGACGGTGAAGTGCGCCGCGCTGCTCGCGCCGAAGCTGACAGCTGTGACTGCTTCGAAGCTCGAGCCGGTGATCGTCACCGACGTCCCACCGGCACCCGGGCCGCCCTTGCTCGAGAGCGACGCCACCGTGGGCGCGGGCACATAGCTGAAGCGGTCGGCGAGCACGGTCGCACTCGTGCCCGCGGGCGTCGTGACCGTCACGTTCACCGTCGTGCCCACCGTCCCGGCGGGGGAGACCGCGGTGATCGACGTCGGGGAGTTGACGGTGAAGTGCGTCGCGCTGCTCGCGCCGAAGCGCACGGAGGCGACTTCTTCGAAGTTCGAGCCCGCGATCGTCACGCTCGTGCCGCCCGCCGCGCCGCCGGTCGCCGGGTTGATCGCGGTCACCGTCGGGATCGGTTCGGTGTAGGCGAGGTCGTGAGACCCGCCGGCCACGATGCCCCTGACCTCGCCCAGCGCGCTGACCGCCACCGGTACGTCGCTGGGTTCGCCGCTGGTGCCGTTCCCGAGCTCGCCATATTTGTCTTCGCCCCAGGTCGCGACCGTGCCGTCGCTCAACAGCGCCAGGCTGTGCTCACCGCCGGCCGCGATCGCCGTGACGCCGGAGAGTCCGCTCACGGCCACCGGCGCCTGGTGGCTTCTCACGATGCTGCCATCGCCGAGCTCGCCGAACGCGTCTTCGCCCCAGGCCATCACGGTGCCGTTGCTCAGCAGCGCCAGACTGTGGCGCGCTCCGGCTGCGATCGCCGTGACGCCGCTGACACCGCTCACCTGCACAGGCACTTCGCTGCGGACTTCTTCTTCCGTGGGCGGTTCTTCTTTCGGTTCTTCTTCTTCTTTGGGATCTTCAGCGGTGGCGTTGCCGAGCTGTCCGTACCCATCTGCGCCCCATGCCATGACCGTGCCGTTGCTGAGCAGCGCGAGGCTGTGTTCGCCGCCGGCCGCGATCGCGGTGGCCGCTTTGAGCCCGCTCACCGCCACCGGCACGTCGCTGTTTTTGGTGTTGCCGTCGCCCAGCTGACCCTGTTCGTTGTTACCCCACGCCATCACTTTGCCGCTGCTGAGCAGCGCCAGATCGTGTTCGCCGCCGGCCGCGATCGCCGTGACCCCCGTGAGCCCTTTCACGGCCACCGGCACGTCGCTTTCCGTCGTGGTCCCGTTGCCCAGCTGCCCGGATTCGTTACCGCCCCACGCCATCACCGTGCCGCTTGAGAGCAGCGCGAGGCTCTGGTTGGCGCCGGCCGCGATCGCGGTGACGTGGCTGAGACCCTGCACGGCCACGGGCACGTTGCTCGATTCGGCTTCGCCGTTGCCCAGCTGCCCCGACCCGCCCTCGCCCCACGCCATCACGGTGCCGTTGCTCAGCAGCGCCAGGCTGTGGCGCCTGCCGGCGGCGACCGCGGTCACGAAGTTCAGGCCGCTCGCCGGCACCGGCACGTCGCTCTGGATCACGTTGCCGTCGCCGAGCTGCCCGAGCTCGTTCTGCCCCCAGCCGACCACGCGGTAGTGGTGGGTCGCGACCGTCAGCGTCGCCACTTCGCTCGTGGCCTTGCCCGCGACGTTGGTGAACACGGCGCGGTACTCGTCGCCGCTTTCCGAAGCCTGCGCGCTCGCGATCGTGAGCTGGTCGGCAGTGGCTCCCGCGACCGGCGTCCACGTGCCGCCGGCGTTGGTCGACAGTTCCCACTGCACCGTCGGCGCCGGGAACCCGGACGCGCTGGCTTCAAGCACGGCGGTGTGACCGACTTCGACGATCATGCCGACCGGCTGCTCGGTCACAGCCGGCGGGTCGTGCACGTCGAGCGTTGCGACCGCGCTGGTCGCCTGACCGGCCACGTTGGTGAACACCGCGCGATACTCGTCGCCGTTTTCCGAGGTCTTGGCGCTCGCCACCGTGAGCTGGTCGGCGGTGGCTCCTTCGACCGCGCTCCACGTGCTGCCGCCGTTCGTCGAGATTTCCCACTGCACGGTCGGCGCCGGGAAGCCCGACGCGGTCGCTTCGAACGTCGCGCTCTGGCCTTCTTCGACGGCCACGCTCACAGGCTGCTTCGTCAGCTTGGGGACGTTGTGGACGGTCAGCGTGGCGGCTGCGCTCGTCGCCTGACCGGCCGCGTTGGTGAACACGGCGCGGTACTCGTCGCCATTTTCGGAGGTTGTCACGCTCGCCACCGTGAGCTGATCGGACGTGGCCCTCCTCACCGGGCTCCAGGTGCTGCCGGCGTTGGTCGACAGTTCCCACTGCACCGTCGGCGCCGGGAAGCCCGACGCCGCCGCTTCGAACACCGCCGTGTGGCCTTCTTCGAGCGTGACGCCGACCGGCTGCCTGGTCACCGCTGGAGCCAGCTGTACCGTCAGCGTGGCCGCTTTGCTCGTCGCGCGACCCGCTTCGTTGGTGAAGACGGCGCGGTACTGATCGCCGCTTTCAGCGGTCTTGGCGCTTGCGATCTTGAGCTGTTCGGAGGTGGCTCCCGCGACCGCGCTCCACGTGCTGCCGGCGTTGGTCGAGATTTCCCACTGCACGGTCGGTGTGGGTACCCCCGACGCGGTCGCTTCAAACGCCGCGCTGTGGCCTTCTTCGACCGTCACGCCGGCCGGCTGCCCGGTCACTTTGGGAGCTTTGTTTTTCGTCACCGCGGGCGTCGCCGCGCCGGCCACACGAGCCGCGGCGGAGCCGCTCATGAGTCCTGCCGCGAGCAGCGCGGTGGCGAGGATCGCGGCCAACAGCCGCAGAGAGCGCCACAGCAACAATGTCGTCCTTGCCATCAGTTCCCCTCCCCCGGTCGCTCCTTCGCGCCCAGCAACAGTAGCAGCGGGCAGGAGGCCGATGTGTGACGCCGATCAAGATCGTTACACCTTGGAACGATCTCAGCGCCCGAGTGCTCCGCTCTTGTTCAGGGGGACTGCAGCACCCGCTCGCGCGAGTAGCGGCGCCATGCCCTGTGGGCGAAAGTGGCCGCGGCGATCAGCAGCGCCAGCGGCACGAGCGCGGCGGCCGCGATGAGCAGCACGATCAGAGCGACGGTGAGCACGCGGCCGGCGTCGTGCAGCCCTCGGTGGAGGGTGAGCCCTTCGCTCGTCGCGTGCGAGTCGCCGAGAACCGTAACTTCGACTTCGGCGGTGCTCGCGCGCTGCGAGACCGCCTGCAGGGAGGACCGGGCCTGGGCGATCGCGCTACGGGACTGCGACAGCCGTTCGCGCAGGCTGTCGATCTGCCCTTCCGTCGTTGCCCTGGCGAGCGCCCTCAGCAGCGCCTGGCGTTCGGCGGTGGCGTCGGCCAGGCGCTGACGCGCCGCGTCGTAGGCGTTGGTGATGTCCTGCAGCGACTGGCTCTCGGCGCTCACCGGCGCGAGCCGCCCGATCGCCGCCAGCGCGGCGCTGAGCCGCGCGCTCGGCAGCCTCAGCGTGAGCGTGGCTTCGCTGGAGCCGTGCTGCTGCACCTCAACGTGGGAGTCCTCCACGAAGCCTTCGTCGCGCACCGCCAAGCGGGCCACGCCGTCGGAGACCGCCTGCACGTCGGCGGGGGCCGCGCTCAGGCTGACCGACGCGGCGAGCTGCTGCACGCGCCCGGGGGGCGCGCCTGCGGCTGACGAGGGCGAGCTCCTGGAGGGTTCGAGGTCTCCATTGACACTTGGCTCGGCGACCGCCGACGATTCGGCCTGCGCCTTACCGGCGTTGGTGGCTGGGCGCGCCGGCCCGGCCGCGACCGGCGGGACCGAGACGGCCCGGTTCGCTGCACCGGAGCGCCCGAAGCCGACGACGATCACCGCGACCGCCAGCGCGGCGGCGACCGCAACGGCGCCGGCCAGCTGCGGACGCCCGAGCGCTCGCAGCCGAGCAAGGCGTCGAGGTGGCCGCGCCGGGGCGGCGGGCGAGACCGCGAGCTCGCGCTCCAGGCGCTGCATGAGCTCTGGCGAGACCGGCGGCGCCAGCGAGCGCACGTCCTCGCGCAGCTCACGCCAGGAGTCGGCCGCGGGGCCCTCGACCCGGCCGCTGAGCGCGGCGTCGAGCTCGGCCGCCCAGCTCTGCTCGGCGGGCGCGCCGTCGCCACCGGGGAAGGCGATGACCCTCATGCAACCTCCTGACGGTCGAGATCCGTGCAGCATTCACGCAGCCGTGTGAGCGCGCGGTGCAGCCGGGTGCCGGCGTTTGACTCGCTGATGCCCAGCGCACGCGCGAGCTCGGCGTTGGAGAGCTGCCCGTGGAACTTCAGCAGCACCACCTCGCGCTCACGCAGCGGCAGTGCGGCGAGCGCAGCACGCACGGTCGCGCGGCGCTCCATGTGCTCGAGCGCATCGCCCACGTCGCTCGCGTCGCTCGCGTCGAGCTGGCCGGAGCGCTCGTCGTCCAACTGGTAGTGGGGCCGGCGCCCGCGTCGGCGCAGCTCGTCCAGCGCGGCGTTGCGCGCGATCGAGAACAGCCACGCGCGCGGCGTGCCGCGGCGACGGTCCAGGCGCGTGCGCGAGCGATAGAGACGCTCGAACGCCAGCGCAGTCACGTCCTCCGCCGCCGCGCGGTCACCGAGCAGCGAGATCACATAAGCGTGCACGTCGGGCGCGCATTCGCGGAAGATCGCGTCGAAGGCGCGCGCATCGAGGGCGCGCGCGTCGAGGGCGCCGCCCGATGCGGCCGCGAGCGGCTGCGGCGAGTGCTCGTCGGAGGGGTGCACCGGTCGACTCATCACCATAACTACGCCCGCGCCGGCGATCCATCACACCGATCGCCAGGCCGCGCGCGCACGGCTCTAGACTGGTTGTCGATGGCAAGGGGATTCAGGCTGTTCGGACGCGGATCGACGTCGGGTGCAGGCCCGCGGCAGAGCGGTGCGCCCGACGGCGTCGAGTCCGGCTTCGCGGCGGAGAACGAGGCTCGTCGCAAGATCTCGGAGAGCGAAGCGGACAGCCAGGCGGACGCGAACGAGGTTCGGCGTCGAACCTCCGAAGATGCAGCGCGCGAGCAGGCGATCGTCAACGAGGCCAGGCGTCAGGCGTCCGACAGCGAGGCGCGCCGCCAGGCGGAAGCGAACGAGTCTCGCCACCGCGCACAGGACGATCGCTCGCAGGGGTGAGTGCGGCGGCCTCTCCCCCGGCGGGCGAGCTGCGCGTCGACGTTCGGGAGAAGAGCGCCGCAAGGCGGCATCCAATGGCGGACGCCGCCCCCGCAGCGATCATCGAAACCCCTACTGCAGCTTGGCCCGTCCTTCGACTTCGTTGGGCCTGTCCACGACCGCGCCCGAGTTCCCCGTCACGGTCAGCGAGCCGGCGATGGTGTTGTTCGTCACCGTGGCGCCCGCGTTGCCTGTCACCTTGACGGACGCGTGGAACGCGTTTTCGTCGATCAATACGCCCGCAGCGTTGCCCTTGACGGTCAGCGATCCGTAGAACGTGTTCGCGGAGCACCCTGGGGTGCCTTCGCCGATCACGACCGAACCGCTGCCGGCGGTGGCCTTGACCGGACCCGAGAGGCTCGCTGCGCAGATTCGCAGAAGCGCGGCTTTGCTGGTGCTGAGCGAACCCGAGAGCGTCGCTCCCTCCACATCGAGCTCGCCGCCGGGCCTCACCGTCACCGTCCCACTGGCTTTCGCCGTTGAGGTGAGCTCGACGGCTTCGCCGGACTTCACGAGCAGCTTGCCTTTGACGTTGCCCGTGATGACCTTGGTGTATCCCACGTCGGTCGTGCACGACTCGGTCGTTTCGTGTCCGACGTTGTCAAGGGCTGTGGTGCTCACGGTCTTCGGTCCACCGCTGCTCGTGTCGATCGCGATCGTCCCACTGGGCGCGCTCGCCAGACCCGACTGCCCGTCGGAGGCGGTGAACGACGCGCTGGCCGCCGATCCGATCTCAGCCGACGCCGGGCACGTGATTTCGAGGCTCGGCGGCATTGCGTCGACCTGAACCGTCAGACAGCCCGGCGCCGAGACATTGCCGACGTTGTCCGCCACCGTCCCGCACGCTGTGTGCGAGCCACTCGTGTCGAACGTCTGCGGGGAGGGGAGCGTGAGCAGGTCGACGCCGCTTCCCGGGCTGCCGTCCGACAATGCGGGGTCGCCGTTTTCGAGGAAGCCGACTCCGACGCTGTCCTTGTACCAACCTCCGCCGCCGGCATAGTCGGGCGCACGCGAGGCCACCGCCGACGGGGCGCTCGGCGGCGTCTTGTCGACCTTGACCTCGGCTGACGCTGCCGAGTATTCGCTTTCGGGGCCTTCGTCGGCCGCGAGAACCCGGTAGGTCCACGTTCCTTCTCCCTCGGGGCTGCCCGAGGTGAACGCGTATTCAGGACTGGTGAGGCCGCTCGCAACGGTGCTCCAGCCACCGCTTGCGTTCTTGTGCTGCAGCGTGTAGGTCAGCGCGGCGGCCGCCTGTGACGGTTCCCAGGAGAGCGTGAAGACACCTGTCGCGTTCGGGCTGGCGCCGCTCGAGACGTACGGCACGCCGGGCACGGTCTCCGCCATGTTGCGCGCGAGCGCGTAGCCCGGCGGCAGGTACTTGGGCAGCGGCTTCTGCACGAGCCCGCCGTCGCTGCCGGGCGCTTCGATCGTCGGCACGCGCAGTTCGAGGTTCTTCACCTGGATCGACTGCGGTGTCGAGGAGTTGCGCGCGTAGGTGGAGTCCGACACGAGCAGCTCGAGCTTGACCGCATGGCCGGCTGCGACGTTCCATGCCTGCGGGTGCAGCTGGAAGACCTGCTTGGTGAAGCCGCCGCCCGGGTTGATCGGCCGGTAGATGGCGCGGCCGATCAGCTGCTCGGTGCCAGCCGTTTCATTGACGTCGTACAACCGGGCGATCACCTGGGCGTTCGTCCCCGGCGTGTTGAATTCGCCGATAACCGTCGAGGATCCGGCGATCGTGAAGCCTTCCGCGGGCGCCGGCGCGAGTTTGTACGTCGCCGCCGACGGGTTGTTCGCCGCGGCCTGCGTGGTGCAGACCGTGCCCGAGGTGAATGCGTTCGCGGGCGCGGTCCCGGGAGCGGTGATCGTCTGTTCGGCTTCGCCGTTCAGGCGAATCTCGCCGGGCGCCAGGCTCGCCCAGCTCGCGGCTTTGTATTCGTGCCCCGAGCCCCCCGCCGACTGCGGGCAGAAGCTCGTGATCGCCGTCACGCTGCCGTGCACGCCTTCCGGTTCACTGCCTTCGCCCCTGACGTAGTACTTGAACCATTCGTTCTGGGCGTTCACGAACTTCGTGTCATCGCCCGCCGAGACGGCCGTCGCGGAGCGCGGATTGTGGCCCAGGTCGAAGTAGAACAGCTTCATCGCCTGGTTGGGGTAGGTGGCTTTGACCTTGTTGTAGTAGTCGACGGTCTGGTCGACCGGAAACAGGTCGTCGTTCCATCCGTTCTCCATGATCGCCGGCGCCGGGGGCTCTGACAGGTCGGTGTAGTAGGCGCCGTGGTTGGTCAGCTGTTCCTCTTGCTGGATGGCCATCGGCAGTCCGTTGTACGGGCCGCCGGTGATGTTGAAGTTGTGCCATTCGACGATGTTCGCTTCGGGGTCGGCCGCCGAGGTCGGCGCGTAGTAGCCGAGCACCTGTCCCGCGCCATACAGGGATGCGTTCCAGTTCTGCTTTTCGATCCCGTATTCGTGATTTCCGAGCATGCCCTGGTAGGGCGCGTTGGCCACATAGTCGAGGTTGCTGCCGTTGGGCTGGAGCGACTGCGCCAGGTCCGTCCACGGGTATTCGGGCGCCGTCGCCGCGATTTTCATGGGCGTGCCTTTGGGACTGACCCAGGGGCTCAGTTCGCCGTCCGGGAGCTGCACCCGGTCCTTCAGCGAGCCGAGCTGCAGCGACATGCCGCCGCCGTAGCTGCCCCCGTTGGCGCCGATCTCCTGCGGGTTGATCAAACCTTCGTCGACCAGCAGGCCGAGCAGGTATTGGGCGTCACGGACTTCGTAGGCCCTGCTCATGAGGTGGATGTAGCCCCGTTCGCACGGCGGCGCCTTGAGCGTGTTGGCGGGTTTGGACGGGCCTCCACAGGAGGCGCCCCAGCCGCGGTCGGTCATGCTGAACACCGCGTACCCCTGCGCCAGCCAGCGTTGCGCCGTCGAGCTCGAGGGCGTGATCTTGCTGCCGCCCCAGCCGTGGTAGATGCCGACGACGGGGTAGTCGTTATCCGAGCCGGAGGCGACCGGGAAGCCGACCGCGACGTCGACCGGCGTGCCGTCCCAGCTTGGAACGGTGGTCCCCGACGTGGTGCCGCACCAGCGCTGTCCGGCGCTCGCGCCAGAGACCTGCGTCGTGCAGGTCACGCTGCCGAACACCTGTGTGATCGCGGCGCTCGCGGCAGCCGGCGCCACCAGTCCGAGAATCACGCCCGACAACACCAGCAACGCACGCAACTTGGACATCTCGACCCCCAGGCCTCTCCGAATGAGGCGGTGCAAGTACCCGCCAGTACCCCTCCGAGTACGTAGTCGTACACTCTATACTAGCCCAATCGACTCTGTCAAGATCAGCGACGAACTCCTGATTCCCGCTGGACGCCACACGCTCCTGCCGGACGAGGTCAGCGCCCGCCAGAGAGAGCGTCTGCTGCGCGCTATGGGCAGTTGTGTGAGCACGCAGGGCTATACGGAGACGACGATCGCCGACCTCGTGCGAGTAGCGAGGACCTCGCGCTCGGTCTTCTACAAGCACTTCGCCGACAAGGAAGAGTGCTTCCTGGAGACCTACAGGCAGATGACCGAGATCCGCATCAAGGCATCGCTCGAGGCCGCCGCGGTTGAGCCCGAGTGGCAGGCCAAGCTGGACGTCGGCATCGCGACGTACTTCCGCTGGATGGCGGAGCATCCCGAGGTGGCGGTCACGACCGTCGTGGAGGTGCATGCGGCGGGCCGCCGAGCGCTGGAGGCTCGAAGCCGCGCGCTACAGGACTGGATGCGCACGATCGAGGGCGTTGCCGTGCTGGCACGACGTGGGGGCGCGGCGGTCGAGCTCGACGAGGCGGCGTACGCCGCCATCATCGTCACCGCAGAGGCCTACGTCCACGAGTACGCCCTGCGGGGTTGCCTGGATCGGGTAGTCGAGAAGGCGCCGGGCGTGCAGGCGCTCGCGCGCTCGCTGTTCGAGCACGGCGCCGTGTCACCCGCCGGGAGCAGATCCCCGACAGCCGCGCATTCATCCCCGAGGATCAGCCCGAGCGAAACAGGCGCTCACCTCGAGGACGAGCTGTAGGCTTTCCGCGTGGAGTTCAGGATCAGCCGTCACTCAGGCTTCGCGGCGCCTTCCGATGCTCTCGACTTGCTATGGCAGCGGCTCGACGCCAACCGCGGCGACGTACGGTTCGCCAGGTACGGAGCCGACATCAGCGCCACGTGGGGAGTGGACACGCCCAGCTCCATGGAGCGCGACGACCGCGATGAACTCGGGCGGCGAGCTGTCCTGCGGATCGTGTGCGACGTCTGTGACAGCGCACCGGAGCTCAAGTCGGATTGGTTCGCCGTCAGCGCCCTTCGCTAGGCACCCGGCACTTCCGCGTGCCTCCAGAGCCGACGCGGGGAGTCCCGATGCGGGGACTCGAACCCCGGGACGTGGTTCGGGACACGAAATTGCGGCCCGGACTCAGTTCGACTGAGCAGAGTCCCGCTCGAAGCGGCTGCTGAGGTATTCATCGACCCACGCGCGGCTGCTGCGCCAGGTTCCGTCGTCAGCCTTGGAGGCTCTGAGGCGCCCTCGCGTGGCTGCCACGCGAAGTGCGTTGGCGGAGATCTGCTCGGACGCAAGCGGCGTTGCGCGTCGGGCGACCACGCCGGGGGTTCTAATGTTGTGCGGTCCGGGCAGATGCTAACTGTACCGAACACGTTCGGTTGTGCGGCACACCGAAAAATAAATGCACCGAACAAGTTGCGGGCTTGGGACCGACGTCCTTCTCATGCGAGGCCGAGCGGCGTATGTCGCGTCGCCCCCTGGAATGCGATGGACGAGAATGCGGTGGACGACCTTCTTGGAGAGGCCGCCCGAAACCAAACGCGAGGGTCAGTCAACTCCGCCGACTTTTCGGTCGCTCGTTGGGGCTGCGAGCGCGCCGCTCCCTGCCGGAGACGGTGCATGTGCCCGTTCACGAGCAGACCTTACGCGCTGCGCGACGAACGCATATCCGTGATCGTCGACGGCGACGCAGAGCGATGGTGAAGCACAGGACAGCGCCCAAAGCGCATGCAGCTCGTCGACCACTTGCGCTCGCCACCTCGCACGGAGCCCGCGCGCGGCGTCAGTCGATGGCAGAACGTTGCCGCGATCTTCAACAGCCAGGCAGAGCGAGGTCGAAGGGCACGACACGCCGTGCAGTTCATTGCCGCCCCCGAACGGGTTGACGTGCGCCAGGAGCTTGTGTTTGACCCTTGCGTCCGGCCCACCCGGATCGGTCAACGTCACGATTTCGGGCCCGACGATCACGCACATCGATCTGGACGGACAGGAGATGCCGAGCCATTCGCCGTATTCGAGTCGGCCTGGGGCGAGGTGCCACGTCGCTCGCGTCTCGAGTTGGGGGTCCGTCGAAACGAACACCTGTCCCCCGTAGTCGGCCGCAACGCACAACGACACAGTCGGACACGCGATCGGCAAGAGCACCTCGGCGGCATCGGAGGAGCTGACCACTTTCAGCGCGCTCCATGCTGCGATAGGGCCGTCGCGTGGATCGGTCGATGTCAAGATGTCGCCGTCTTCGTCGACCGCGACGCACAGCGACTCCGTGGGGCACGAGACGTCGTTCAGCTTGTGTGAGCCGTCGACGTTCTCGACCGCCCAGCTCGCGGACGCTCCGGCGCCCGGGTTCGTCGAGGTGACGACGTCGCCTGCATCGTCGACCGCCACGCACAAGGACAGCGCAAGGCACGACACGGCATTGAGAAAGCGTCTCCCGTCGACGTTGTGGGCCTGCCAGGCCGCGGCGCCGCCTAGTGGATTGGTCGTGCTGACGACCGTGCCGTCGTGATCGACGGCGACGCACAGGGATGCGGAGGTACACGAGATGTCGCTGAGATAGTTGAAGCCGTCGACGTCGGCGACCGACCAACTGGACTGCGCCGCGGCACCGGGATCCGTCGAGGTGATGATCCGTCCGCTCTTGTCCAATGCGATGCACAACGTGGCCACGCAGGAGACGCCCGCCGATTCTCGGTGTTCGTCGACGTTGATGACCGTCCAACGCGCGGCGCCGGGGGACGCCGCGTCCATAGTGATCGCGATGTTTCCTCCACCCTGGGGGTCAACGCAGAGCGAACTCGAGGCGCACGACACCTCGCCCGGGCCGACACGTTCCCCTTCATCCCTGAGCCTCCACCTCGCGTGGGCGCCCGCGCCGGGGTCGGTCGAGGTGAGTATTCCAGCGACGTCGCAGAACGAGCGCGACGGGCACGAGACCCCGGCCGACCCGGTGAAGTAGGCGCCGACAGGCTGTCGCTTGGTCCATGTGGCGCTCAGGCCGCTTCGGGGATCCGTCGAGGTAAGGACGGCGAGTTCGTCCTCGACGGCTACACAAAGGGTCTCGGACGGGCAGGAGACGCCTTTGAGTCCATGGGTTTCGGATAGGAGACCGCGGTTCGTGCCGAGGCTCTTGGCGCTCCATCGGGCGCGGGGGCCGCGCCACGGATCGGTTGAGGTGAGGACGAGATCGCGAGTGCCGTCGTATTCGCCCGAGCCGACCGCGACGCGCAGCGACAGCGACAGCGACAGCGACAGCGACAGGGAGGCACACGAGACGCTCTCGAGTTCGGTCGCGCCGCGCACGTGCTTGACGCTCCACTTCGCCGAAGCACCGCGAGTCGGGTCCGCGGACGTGAGCACGTCGCCGGCGTAGTCGACGGCAACGCACAGTGAGGTCGACGGGCACGAGACGCCGGTGATTTCGTTGTCCTGGTCGACCTGCGCGATCGCCCAGGTCGCTGCGCTGCCCGCCTTCGGATCACGGGAGCTGAGGATGTCGCCTTCGTTGTCGGCGGCGACACACAACGACACCGACGGGCACGAGACGTCCGTCAGCGCGTGGTTCGAGGTGAACGGCTGCTGGTGGTCGATCAGCGCGCGCGGCGACCACACGAGCGGCTCGGCCGCGTTGGCGGGCGCAGCGGCTACGCCGAACGCGAGCATGGCGCAGGCGAACACGGCAAGCCGACGGCGCGCTGGATGGCGTCGATTACGCTGGCAAAGGCCCACACGGCGGAATCGGCACCGGGGGCCTACCGCTAAAGCGTTGCGCAGAACCCACACAACTCTGTGCGGGGTGTCGAATTTTGTCGAATCTGCACCGCGCACGGCAGGCCGCACGGACCGACTCGGTTGGCGGGTGACCGTGCGGGAGCACTTCCATAACGCTTCCAAAGAGGGCGGCCGGAGTATGGCGGGACTCAGGGAAATGGCTCTGCAGAGCCAAGCCGACGCGGGGACTCGAACCCCGGACCCCTTCATTACGAGAATAGAGGTCTGCGATCATGTTTTCCCTCCAAATCGTCGGCTTTTTGGGCGTAGCGTGCAGTCTTGTGGGGTGCCGTTACCGCAACGGCACCGCGGCTTTCCAACCGGTTCTGAGCGGAGGTTCACGGAGCGGCTGAGCTGAGCACGGGTCGAGAGGTCCTCCATGCGCGCTTTCGAGGCTCCCCGACGGCCGCGCCCGCGAGGGCCGGCGGATGGCTAGGCCATGGGCGAAACGCCCGCAGTGGCCGCGGGTCGGCAAGCGCGGCCGGCGCTCCTACGTCGTCGGCTTCTACGACCACGATCGGCGCGAGCGCAGCCGCACGTTCCCGACGGAGCGGCACGCGCGCGCGTGGATGGACGACTACATCACCGCCGAGCGCCGCGGCCGCGAGAGCCTGCGACGCTTCCTCTTGGATCTCGACGCGGAGGAAGCCAACGCGCTCCAGGCACGCACGATCGGCGAGGTGCTCGAGCTGTATCTGGCGGTCAACGCGCACCCGAGCAACGAGGGCGGCCTCGCGCCCGGCACCTACAAGCGCTACGAGTCGGCGATCGGCCGCCACATGCTCGACAAGCCGCGCACTTGCGGCGGGGATAGGCTGGCGGAGGCGACGAGCTGGGGGCGGGCGCTCGCCTCGGTGCCGGCGGTGCGCTTCAACAGCCCGAGGCCACCGAGCGCCTGGCGCGAACAGATGCTCCGCGCAGGCGTGCCCAGGCCGACGCGCGCGCATGCATGGCGGGTGCTCTCAGCCGCGCTCAGCTGGGCGGCAGCCTCGCAGCTCGTTCCCGAGATCGAGATCAACGGCTGCAGGCTCGCGACCGAGCCCCGCGGCAAAAGACGCCGCTCGATCCGCGCCGGCGGAACCGGCTATGCCCCGCACGCTCGCCGCAGCGGGCCACTCGTGCGTCGCTGGGCGCTCTCACCGCAGGCCGTCGAGGCTATCCGCGCCGAGATGCTCCACAGCGCCAAGCAGCGCGATGAGATCCTCGCGCAGCGCGACGCGATGATCGTCAGCCTGCAGTACGGGCTATGCGCACGAAACCAGGAGATCTGGGGGCTGCGCTGGGCCTCGCTCGTCGAGGAGTTCGCGTGGGTGCTCGAGGTCCTCTCCTGCGGAGCGCTCAATGAATGGGGAAAGACCGAGAACAGCACCCAGCGACGCACCGTCATCCCCGCCATCCTGCGCGAAGACCTCGCCGCGTGGCGCCTGGCACTCCGCCATGCCGGGCATCCAGCGCGCGAGCTCGACTTCATCATCCCCGGCGACCTCGCCGGCGCCGAGCACGGCGTCCGCGAACCACGCACCGGAGCCTGCCACTTCAGCGAAAACCAGGCACACGTGTGGGGCGCACGCTTCTTCACGCCCGCCGTCAAGAAGGCAGCCGAGCGCGCCGAGTTCACTGAGATCCACGGCGCAACGCCGTATGCGCTGCGCCGCGGCGGCATCTCCCTGCGCCTGCGCGCCGAGGACCCGCAGACCGTCGCCAGCGAGTGCGGCACCAGCCTGCGGATGCTCTCAGAGCACTACGCCTTCGCGATCGAGGACCTCCGCCGCAACGGGCCACGACCAGCAGATGTCGAGTGGCGCGCCGCTCGCGCCGAACAAGCAGCCCACGACACGCCGATCCCCTCTCCCGCCGGCGAAGCCCGCGACGGCGCTCGCCCTCGCGGGAAGGTTCGCGGGTGGCTCGCGGCGCACAGGCGACGAGCGGGGGCGGCGTAGCCCAGCTTCGTTGGGACGGGACAGCCTTCGACCGTGGCGCCGCCAAGCGGATCCAAACGCCGGGGCAGCTATTCGGGGTTCGCGGAGCTCCACCTTGTCGGCGATGATCTGGAAGTCCTTAACGTTGTAGGTCATCAGCGGCACGCCGTGGATATTGGCGGTGGCCGCGATCGCCAGGTCCATCGCTCGTCGCCGGGGCGCTCCTCCGCGCTGGGCGACGACGGCATGCAGCCGCCCGCACTCGCGTGCCGCGGCAGCGTCGGGGCGGCAGCGCGTCGAAGTCTCCTCGATGGCTCCGAGCCGGCGCACCCGCAGCGCGCGGGTCTCATCGTCGCGTGCGACGAGAACTCCGAAGTGCAGCCAGCGCTTCGTGAACCTCAAAGGCTGGAAACTTAGGAGCATTCGGAATCGGCCTACACCGGCGATCGCACGCCGGCCAGCTGAACCTACCCTTGCCGCTTGCGCGCTCTGCCCAGGCCCCGACTACTCGGCCGGACGACCCCCGACTTTCCCTCCTCGGTGTCGTCCGTTACCTCGGTCTGAAGTTCCTGATCAATCTCCACTAGAAGCGTGTCGAGTTCGGTCTTTGCGCGCTTACGCTCCGGCTCATTGAGCGTCGGCATGGCTGCGGCGAGAACGTCGGCCGTTTTCTCGCCCAGCTTCGTCAGAGCCCATCTGGGTCGATCACCGCCCTCGTAGATGAGCATTCCGGCGCCGAGGAGCGCCATCCGCGGCGTTTCGGGCATGATCGAAAGCGCAGCCGTCCGGAGCTTGGCTGGATGTCGACCTACCGCCAACAGCGCGGCGCGCGCCTCTCTGTCCTCCAGCTTCTGCGCTCGCTCCGGAAGATCCGAGTGCGCGAGAGCGTGCTCGAGCTTCCCCTGGACTTCGACATCCATCACGGCTGATGCGTCATCCATGGTTCGGCCTCCGCGTCATGGTTTTTTGCTGCATCGAAAGCTATTACGTTGCGTCTCTTCGTTCTGGAACATCGGTCAGAGCCCTCTCAGCCGTTGGGCGAACGAACGCAGCGCTCGCTGGACGGTTGTGTGGCTCACGCCGAGCCGGGCGGCGACTTCCCGACTATTGGCTTCTCCGCCGTTCGCCTTCGTCAGGCCCACCCACGTCGCGACGACATTGACCACCCCCATCTCGCCGGCATCACCGGCGTCTTTCAACGCTTGCCTGATATCTGACTCGGCCGAGCGGCGATCGAGCAGCGTCACGATCTCGTCATCGGCCGCCGGCTCATAACGTTCGTCGTCGAAGGCAACGGACACGGACCGCGAGGTCCTGCGCAGGACATCGATCGCCAAATGGTCGGCAACGACCCTCAACCAGGCCCCTGGCGGTCGAGAGGGATCGAGCGCGTCGCGCTCTGCCACGTCGACGAGACGAGCTATGGCCTCAGATGAGACCTCTTCCACATCACGCGGGTCAAGCCGACGGCGCGCGAGCCATACTCGCAGAACGTCCATCACCGCACGCATCTGCGCAGTCGTAGGACCTGCATCGGTGCGTGCCGCGGCAACGAGAAGCTCGACTGGGTCAGGAACACTGGAGTTCGTCAAGTCAAGTCATCCCCCGGCCTACACTCGGACCCGCAATACTGGAATGATCGCAACATGATCACGGCCTATGTCGTGGCAGCGATCGTCGCCGGTGCAGCGGCGGTGGGGGCCGCACGACATCCGAAGCTGTCGTATTGGTGGCACTGGGATCCCGCTGGCGTGACGGTCGGACTCGCTCTCATCGCCGTCATGGACGCGATAGGCGGCATCGCGGTCACTGCCATCGCGCTCCATTTGCACGTCGAGGTCATCAGTAGTGGCACCGGGCGATATTGGGCAAACGGTGCCGCATATGGCTTCTTTGCGTTCCTGCTGCTGCGCCTGGAGCTGAACAGTTTCGGGCTCGACGTAGTGGCACCTCTGAGGTTGGTGCGAGATCTGTTCGCAAAGAGGATCGGGCCCATGCTTGAGGCGAGCTCGGTGCGAAGCGTCGGGCGAAGAACCGGTGAACTCACGCCCCGTAGACTTAGCGAAGCAAGCCTCGAACTGTTCGGGCAGTATCTCGCACCGACGCTGGACGCGGACATCGCGCGCGCAGACGCGGCGCGGCTGCAGGCGACGATCCGTCTCGCGCGCCATGGCAAAGAAACGGGCGGGGACGACTGGACTGATACGGCCCAGATCGGAGCAACGGTATGGCTTCGAATGTTCGTTCGTGAGTTGATCATCGAGCACGAAGATGCGGTCATCGACCTCAAGGCGCGGGAGCTGCCCCGAGTCCGCAACCAGTATGAGGTCGCACGACTCCCGGTACTGGCAACGACGATGTTGGCGCCCGCAGTCGCTGTGCTGACCACCGCTGTCGCTATCTGGCAGCTGATCGAGCGCGAGCCTGACGCAGCGGCCCTGGCCCTTATGGCTTTCGTCGTGATCGGGACTTTCACGGCGCGCTGGGGCATGCAGCGACGCAACGTCCGCGATCTGTTGCGCAACCGAGGCCGCGAGAAACGAAAGATCCGCAACCTGTTGATCGAGGAACTCGACCCAAGGGGCAAAAATCGGCCTACGTGGACTGGGCATCGGGCAACCAACGCCCCCACGGTCGATGAGGTCGCCCAAGAACTCGGGAGGCGGCGCCTGGTCCTGCTCGTCGGCCACCGTCGCAGCGGACGGTCGCGCACCGCGTTCGAAGCGCTTCAGCAGCGTTTCCGCGGACACGTCTTGCTTCTTCCATCGCGTAGCGCCGATATTTCGGGCAAGCCGCCGCTGACCCGACTCCTCGCACCCGGGGTCCTGTCCCCGCGCCACCGCTACGCGCTCTGGCTTGACGATGTCGGCAGATATGTAGAGGCCGGCCTCGACCCTCGACGCATCGAGCGTTGGCTGGCGGGTGGCCGCGGCCGCATAGTTGTCGGGACGATCACGCCGGCCGAACTCGAGAGTCTCGATAAAGCTGGGATCCCCGCATGGCTGCCCCTCGACCGCGCGATACAGCTCGAGTTCCCGACTCCGGATAGCGCTATACCGGCGGGCGCCGCAGCCTACTATGTCGAGCTTGCTCGCTCGCGGTCTGATATGGCGGCAGCAGTCCAGGTGGTCGTGGCCTGCGAACTGCTCGCGTTGACCCCTCCGAGCCAGAGCTTCATAGCCGAAGCCTACGAGGCTTGGACCGGAACGCCGATGCCGGAGACGATCATTCCGCGTCTTCAGAGCGGAAAGTGGAGGCTCGTAAGCGACAAGCCATTCTCGGTCATCCCGGAGGTAGCCCGGGTCGTGGAAGACGAGCTGAGAGGTGATCAAGGCGTAGCGCTCTTGAGCAGGCTGATAAATGTGCTCGAGGCTCCGGATCTCCTGACCCTGGGAGCAGCGCTGATGGCACGTCGAGGCTTCGATGTCTCCGAAGACGCCTATCTGCGCGCCGAAGAGATCGGAGCAGTCGAACTGAAGCCAGCGATCGCCGCCGCGCGTGCCCGGCTCGCCGACGTGCGCGTTGGCGCCAGTGGCGCAACGCTGAGCAGCCTCGGAGGCGTCGACTTCCTCGAGCCGATGGGTATGCTCCAGCGTGCGCGGGCCGAAGAAAGGGTCGACCCAACGAACGATGATGATGCGTTCGACGCAACCTTGCCGCCTGAGACGGACCGGCTCTCGACGCGCTTCTATCGCCTCGTGGTGTACCGAGGGCTCGTGCGTGTATCGGTGCTGTTCGTGTTGGACTCGCTCGCGGTGACCGTTGCCTCTAGCCTCGCGCTCGCCGTGCGCGCAGCTGCGCGCCACGAGAATGAACCTATCTTTAGCAACAATCTGCTCACTCTGGCCATCCCTGGATGTGTCCTGGTTGCCGCCGTCGCGGTCGCGTCGGGACTCTATCGCGGTGACGCGTCCCGTGCTCGACTGCAGCAAATACTCGGAACGATGGCGGCACTCACTACGGTTGTCGCGGCTGGCTTCGTCGTGGCCAAAGTCGACGTAGGGTCGCTCGCTGCACTCGCAGTGTTGTTCTCGGTCGCCTTCCTCACCGACTGTGGGCTGCGCTATGGCTATGACGTGGTAAGTCGCAAGTGGGTGACCGCGAAGCATTTGAAGCGCCGGATCCTGGTGCTTGGCAACAAGCATGAGGCTAGAGCCGCAGCGAAAGCGCTCGTGATTGCAAAAGGCCGCCCGGTGCAGCCAGTTGGATTCGCCTCCGAGCGCCGCTCGGATGATCGCTTCTGTGTGGGTACATACGGAGAACTCGACGTGATCCTGCGCGATCTCCACATATTTGAACTCGTGATCGTTCAACGCCATCTGTCGGCGAAGCTGAAAGCCGAATTGATCGAACAAGCTGAGCGCAAAGGTATCGGGGTGAGGTATCTCGTGGAAGACCATGAGCTCGTATTGGGAGCGACGCGCAGGGTGGACGACTACGGCCTCATGTATACCCCGGCGGCGCTGATCACGCCCGAAGCTTTGGAGCTAAAACGGATTACGGACACGATCGTTGTCACCGTCACGCTGCCGATCTGGACGCTCATCATCGCGTCCTATGCCGCATACAGTAAGCTCCGGAGACGAGGACAGCCGGTAATCATCGTGGCCGATCGCGTGGGCCTCGGAATCACCGCCTACTCGATGCTTCGCCTGCGAACGCGGCACAAACATCCAGACGGGAGTCGCGGCGAATTTCCATCCGGTCGTATAGAGGCGTGGCTCGAGCGAACCGGACTCGACGAGATCCCTCAGGTATTCAACGTCCTGCGCGGGGAGATGTCGATCGTCGGCCCGCGCGCCATAGACGCGACTGAAGTGGCCGATTTGAGCAGCACGCAAAAGCGCACACTCGGGGCACGCCCGGGGATAACCGGGCGCTGGCAGGTAGCGATCGGGGACATCATCGACGAGTCGCAGCTTCGTGCGATGGACGCGGACTATCTTCAACATTGGCGAATAACGCACGATCTGGAACTAATGCTGCGCACACCCCTAGCGATCCGTCGACGTCGCTTTTTTGTCAGTGACGCCCAAATCAATGATGCTCGCGCCAAGCCGCTTCACGAGGGCGCGACGTCCGAGTAATCCAGAAGTAGCCGTGCCCGCGTTGAAGCGTCTTTACACACTCGTTCGCGGGACACCTCAGTCGCTTAGCCGCCGCGCTGGCGAGCGAGGCCCAACGCGGCGGCTCGGCGGACTCCACGACGATCTCAGTGGATCGTCGACGTTTGATGCAGGTGACGCGATCGAGCGCTGCGACACCTGCAGATGTGGCTTCACGTTCTCATCGGCCCTTCTCCTTTCACAGTTTGCGATGGTCGGGGGTGGCCATCTGAACACGCTTACGCGGATCTCTCGCCTTCTGGAACATATCCAGCGAAAATTCATCGAGCGTGATCGACAGGCGAAGCCCGGCTCTCCTCGGGCGAGCGTCGAAGAGGATGCGGAACGTCCGACGATCTTCCCCGCGGTCAGGCCTTGCACGCTCACGCTCCGCACAGTCGACGAGCACCACGTCGTCAGCGACCGGCCTGCTTTCACGGCTATGGATCGAGGTTGTCAAGCATCTGTTCGCAAGTGCGCAGCGCATCGAACCATGCGTCGACGCTGTGGAAGAGGTCCTGCTCGGTCGCCGAGACGTCGACCTGCTGCCCGACAATAAATACGCCCCCTTGGGCGAGTTCGTCCAAGGGGGCGGAACTCAACTTGCCCCTGAAACTGACTTGTCAGCGCAGATTCACGGGCTTCCGCTCAGCTACCAGTCGTGCCAGGCTGCATCCCGGCTTCAACCTCGAAGATGGTTCCGTCGGCGAAGGTCGCGCTGGCTCGTACCCTGTCAGTGCCGGTCGCGTGCACCACAGCGATCTGGGGCGGGGGCGGGGCGTCGTTGTCGGTCTTTAGCTCTCCGGGGCGTGCTGCCATAGGCATGACGGGCAGGATCACCGTAATTTCGCTGGTTGGTTTACGGCGCCTCGGGTCCACCGCGCGCAACACCGTCTTGCCACCTCCGAGAAGCGCGGCCAGGTTCAACGCAAACGAGACTGGCTGCGAGGTGATCGCCTGATAAAGCCCGCCAAGGAGGAGAACCACATCGAGGGAGCCGGGGTCGGCACGCTGGACACGAAGACCACGCTCCGTCGGCACGAGCCGTACGCCGCGCCCACGCAGGTACTCGGGCCTCGTGTTGCGGTCGAAGGCTGCCGCCACGCGCCTAGCCTCCCGGTCGATCTCGTCTACCGATCTCGCGAGTTCGGCGGCGGTGGGCGTGTCGCTGAACAAGATCTGTATGCGGCCCGACTCAACGACCAACTCACGGTCGATGGCGCGCACCGAGGTCTCGGCATAGTCCACGAACGAGCGGTAGCTGCCGGTGTTCCTCAACGCATCGGTAGCGACGAGCCGGTCGACGACGGTGTCTGCCTGTCCCATAGGCCTAAGTGTGTCGCATGGTCCGGCTAGTTCGATCCTCTGGTGGCCCCTCGCTAACGTCGCGGCACCCGAAGCTCCGGCACGTTGATGCGCAACTTGCGTATGCCCCGGAATGCCGGAGCCGCGCCACCGCAAAGGCCACCTCGAAGCCGACAGGGCGTCGTGAGGGACGGAGGAATCTACGCCGTGCCGGGTCCTGGCAAGGGCCTGGTCACGACGATCGACCGCGACGAGGCCTACGCTGCTCACATGGTCGCGAGCGAACCTGCCGCTGCGGTAGCCTTGACCACGGTGCCCGGCGACCCGCGCCGCCTGCGCGCGAGGGGCCGCCGAGCGGCCCCCTTTTTTTGCTAGCCGAGGACTTCCGCCTACGCCGGAAGGAACTCGCCCTTTTCCTCGCCGGAGGTGATTTCCACCACGTTTGGCGTTGCTGGCCGCTCACGCAGCCTTCGTCGCCCCACGGACCCCAACAGCGTGCGCGATCTGCTCGGCGGCCACCTGCAGCGGCGCCAGCCGCTGTCAGGTCGCGACTTGCCGCCGTGCGGGCTAACGCCGGCCAGCGATATTACCTCAGCCAAGAGAGCGAAGAGCCCCGAAAATCCACACAAGGCGCCCGCGAGGTTGCGCTCGCCTGCTCGCCGACATGCGCAATGTGGCCGACCGGATGATCGCTCGTGACACGAGTTCGGACTTACGCCGCGGCGAGCGCTGGGTCGCTCGTGTACCTCCGCCTTGATGGTGTCAGGGTCGTGTCCCCATCCGGGTTGCGGGTCATCTCCACGGCGATGAGGCTGTCCTTCGGTGTGGCCGGGCTCAGCTCGAGCACCAGGTAGTCGAACAACGCCTGCTCGTGCACGGCAATGATGATTCGCCGCTTGTGCTGGCGAGTGAGGGTCCGGAGGACCGCCGCGAGCTGAGCCACATGCACCTCGTCCATCGACTGGACGGGGTCGTCGAGCAGCAGCCACGGCAGTGTCGGTTTCGCCGTCAGGTGAAGGGCGAGGAAGAGCGTCAGCGCGGCCGTGTTCAGATTGCCGGCGCTCAGCATGGCGGCCGGGGAGCCGCCGGGCTTCCCGTCTCGGTGGGTGGTCGTGAGGTTCGCGGTGACCGCCCCTTCGCGGCCATCGGGTACGAGGAAAGCCGGTACGAACGGCTCGTCGGGTGCGAGCCGGACGAACAGGTCCCGCCACGTGTGGTTCAGCGAGCTGTTAAAGACCTGCCTGATGATCCGCGTCCGGCTCTTCTGACTGTCCTCGCGGAGTTTCTTGAGCGTGTTACGCCGCCTCTCGAGCGCTCGGACGGCACGCCGGGTTTCCGCGAGACGGATCTCGGCATGTTTGACCTGCGTCTCGATGGCCTGCCGCTCGTCGACGAGGCCGCGGAGATTCTTCAGCTGCACGAGCGCAGTTCTCCGCGCTTCTTGTCGCGCCTGAATGCGTTGGATCTCCGATGTCACGTAGCGCCCCACGCGCGCGATCGTCTCGCCCGCCGTCTCGTTCTTCCGCGGAGGCTTGAGCTGAAGCGTGCCGCAGAGGACCTCAAGTGTGCTCGCGAGTGCGGCGGCCTCACGGTCGCGCTGCTGCGCAATCGCGCGGCTACGTTCGGACTCGGCGGCGCGCCGGATTATCGTCGCGCCCTCGCTCACGCCGGTCTTTAGTCGCGCGAGCCGACTCCTGTACCTGTTGAACCGCGCCTCCTTGGCGCTGAGCGCATCCCTCGCCACGGTGTCCAGCCGCAGCGCGGCCTGGCGCTCCCGCTGCGCTGAGGCGGTGCTCGTCGCGCTGACCGCCTCGAGGCGGGCGGCTGCGAGCTCCTGCATACGTTCTGCCTGTGTGCTGAGTCTTGCGATCTCCTCGGCTAGGTGCGACGCGAGCGACTGGTCACCGATCTCGCTGTAGTCTCGTCCACATACGGGGCAGTCGTCACCGTGAACATGGGGGACGAGGGCTGCGAGGGCGCTTGCCAGGTCCCGTCCTGTCGCGACGCTCGAGAGCGAGACTAGCTCTCGGTCGATCTTCTCGACCCGTTTCTCTGCCGTCCTGATCCTCGTGTCGAGTCGCTTCATCTCGGTGGCCGCCCGCTCGTCGGCGGTGAGAGTCGCCTTGGCGCGTTGCAGCTCGCCGCTGATCTGCTCAAGTGCTTCTTTGTGCACGGCCGCCGGATCTGTCGCGACGGCGGTCGCGATTGTCGGGATGTCCTTGCGAATCTCGTCGAGTACGGCTTCGAGCTTGGAGCCGCTGGACTCCCACCAAGCGTCGGCGGCGTCGCGTGCCGCGCCGGCGTCCTTTCCGGCCGATCGTGCGCGTCCCGCGCCCGCCTGCTTGGAGAGCTTTTCGTGGCGCGAGCGTGCGCTTTGGATCTCGCGGCGCGCCGCCTCGAGCCGCTCCAGCTCGGCTTCCTCATCGCCCGATCTGATCCATCTGGTGGTCGCCTCGCCAGGGACCTCCGCATCGGCGGTCGCGGGTGCGCCCAGCGTGTCGAGGCTCTTGCCGAGCTGTTCGCGTGCGTGTATGGCCTCGCCCGTGCGGGCCTGCAGCTCCGCGGTCGCGGACGCGAGCTGCCCGCGCTGCTCGTCGATGCTGTCCGCCGCGGCACGGTACTCCGGGACCAGTTTCTTGACCAGCCTGGTGTCCTTGACTGGTTCGAGGCCGTCGATCAGCGCGTCGAGTTCGTCCAGGCCGAGCAGGTCCTTGACGAACCGGGTGAGCGGCGAGTCCCTCTTCGCCGGCGCGCGGGCGTAGATCTCGAGCAGCTGCCCGAGCCGGCGCTGCGCGAGATAGCAGCGCTCGGTGAAGAAGCGTGCGTCCGTCTCCTTGAGCAGCGGCTCGCCCTTCGTGCTCTTATCGTCCGTGCCGATCCTCGCGGAGCCGAAACTGGTGGTGAGCTCCACGATCGCCGTCTTGGTCCCTCGGTGTACGAGGTGCGGGCGATCCGTGTCGGCGAGGTCGGCGATCTGGCCGGTCAGCGCCAGCTCGAGTGCTGACATGACGCTCGTCTTGCCGGCGCCGTTCTGCCCGTGCAGCAGCACGACGGGGGCGTCCAGGGGAATCACGGCGGGCCCACGGATGCTGCGGAAGTCGGTGAGCACCAAGGACTGCAGGGTCGCGTCGTTCATGCTCATTCGACGTCGAGGGGCTCGACCAGCGTGTCGTAAAGTGCGGCCCGCACCTGCCGCTGCCCACGCGTGACGGCCTTGAAGATCGGGTCGATCTCCTTTGCGGGGTATCTCGCGCGCAGCTCGTCGCGCACGTTGGGCCATGAGCTGACGGTCTCCTCACCGGCGGTCGAGAGCTCAAGCGGCAGCAGCACCGCGAGGGCGTCCTCGAGCGCCGGCTCATCTCCGTCGCGGGCCCCTGCGGATATGGAGAGGACACGCGCCACCTGTTTCAGTTCGCCGGCGATGCTCTGGCTCGGAAGCGGTCCGACCAGGATGACGGTGAGCGCCCGCCGCGACCTGACGAGGTCAAGGGCTCGGGCGAGCCCTTCGACCTGCGCGCGCAGAGTCTCCTGCTCGGATTCGAGGACGGTGTCAACGACGGTGATCAGCTCGAGCGATGCGTGCTTCGTCAGGATCGCGGCGAATTCGAACGGGATGCCGCCGATGATGATCGGCTGCGTGAGCGACTGGTAGCCGGCGTCCCGCAGGACGCCCATCACGCGGCTGACCTGGTCGGCGCCCGTCATATGGCCGCCGCGAGGCGGAAGTGCTCTTCGAGTTCCGCAGCGCCGGTGCAGGTGTCGAGCAGGGCTTCCATGTCGATGTGCCTGATCGCAGCGTGCCCGGTGCGACCGAAGCTGCCCCGGGGGCTGCGAGGCGCCCCCGTGACCGGGCGCGTGCTGTGAATCATGATCGTCCGGCCCGGGTCGGTGGCAACGCTCGGCAGTTTCTCCTGGCGTATCGCGGCGCCAGCGTTCGCGGCGAAGTGTATGGCGGCGTCGGCGCCGGTCCCGCCCGTCACGGTGAGCGCTCCCGGCATCTTGGATCCGGTGGGCTGGACGCCAAGGGTCCAGTGGCCGGCCGCGTCGCCGGTGCCGAGGATCCCAAGCGCGGTGGCCAGCCCGGGCAGGCCGCTGGTCGCTAGCTCGGGGTCGATCGCGATACGGTCGGCCGGCGTGTTGCTGAGGGGACGGTAGACGGTCTCGGTGACAGCTGGCTCCTCGCCGGTGCGGAACATCCCGAGCGCGCGGCTCTGTGCCTGGATCATCCTTCGGGTCGCGCCGAGCCGGTCGGGCTCGAACCGCTCGGCCACCCGGTCGCGGATGTGGCTGATCCCGTGGGCGAGCGTCTCGCGCTCGGTCTGAGGGATACCGGGGGCGCGCGCCTCGGCGATGTAAGCCGTGAGCTTCCTCTCCAACACTGCGAGCACCAGGGCGACGAGCAGCGGCTCGGCGTAGGCCTGGATCAGCGCGCTCGCCTCAATCTCCGGGCCGTGCTGTTCGTATTGCTCTCGGTAGACGACCCTGAGCAGGTTCTGTTGGTCGCTCCCGATCTCCTGCTCGGCGAACACATACGCTGGCGGGGTAGTCGGCCATGTCCAAGGCATCAGGCTCTTGGCTTTCAAGAACACGTCCTGAATGTCGGTGTCCTGAGCGGACAGCCCGATCATCAACGTCCGTCTTTCGGTCGCGAGCATCTTCAGGGCGTTACACATCACCTTGGACTCGTCCTGCTCGGGCCAGCCGGTGATCTGTGACCTCGCGCCGACGAGCGCCGCCCGGTAGCGGCTCTCATCCTGAGCGGCGAGCACCGCGCATCCGTGGAACTTCAACAGCCGGGGCGCGGTGCTCGTGTCACGGAAGTCCTCGCCAAGGACGACCACATGCAGCGCCTGCTCGGGGCTCTCGGCAAGCTCCCGGGTAGCGGTCTCGATCAGTCCGTCCCAATTGGCGCTAGGGATCTCGTGGACAGCGCCCTCCAGCGCGAGAATCGCGACGCACAGGTGCTCGCTGCCAGGCTCGGCCACGGCGGCGTAGGTCGCCTTGATGTCCACGCCCTCCCAGAGCAGGTAGTCCTGCCTCGTGCCCGCCAAGCGGATGTCGAGCAGCTCCGAGTACCGGCCGACGAGGTTGTCCAGAATCTGCTCGAGGTTTGCCCACTCGCCCACTGGCTTGGTCAGGTCGAGGGCGTCGAGCTCTTGCCTGCGCAGGCGCGCAATCTTGATCGCTGCCTTCAGCGCCTTGTGGTGGACGCACATCGGGTCGGCGGTGTCGGCGTGAGCCTGCAGCAGCTCGAGGACGTTCCGGACCGCGCCCGAGAGACCGGGAACGCTGTTCATCGATATGCCCGATCCGAGCCGCAGTGCGTACCTGCCGTTCGCGACTCCGTCCGCCACCTCTCGCGCGTGGCGATCGAGCAGTTCGAGCGTCTCAGCGATCGTGATGGTCGCGGCCGTTGGCCCTTCCGGTGGCGCCATCCTTGTACCTTCGCATAGACGTCGATGTTCTGGCTACTCGACTCCTGTGGCGGCGTCCGCGCTAACCGGACCGTTATCGTCCGCGTGCAGGCAAGGGTATCGTCGGTAGGCTCCGCTGCTATGAACGCGATCATCCGCGACGGTCCGGCAGGCGGCGCAGTAGTAGAGGTTCCTCAGCCGCCGCCAGAGACGCTCAGCGTCGAAGTGAGGCCCGAGGTTCCCGAGGGACCGATCCGACCGGGCGACGAGTTCCCGACCGTTAGCGGTCCCGCCCACGGGTACCGGCTGAGCCAGCCGGTCGGCATGGTCGGTACCCAGATAGGGAACGATCCGGGGACGGCGACGTGGATGGCGTTCTACGGGTATGACGAGGGCGCCAATGCCGAACTTGCCGAGCACGCCGTGAGCGTCCATGAACTAGAGCTGGACATCGACCGCGATTGGGACATCATCGACGGACCGATCGAAGTTGGCTCTGAGGGTCACGACTCGTCCGTGTTTCGGTACCGCTACCGGCGCGGCGACGTGGAGAAGACGGCCACGGTGACGCTCTCAGGCACCGCGATGGCTTCACCCGAGGGCTTGGAGAGCCACATTGCCGAAATGGTCTGGAGTCTCGGAGCATCGGCCCTGATCGCGGCGCTACGGAAAGGACGCACGCCCGAGGCAATCACGGTCTACTCAGACGGTCGCATTATCGAAGCGCCCTAGTTCGTCGTCCGGGCAGCGCGGTATACGACACGCGATGGACGCAAGCGGAGAACCCGACGCACCGGAGGCCGACAGCGAGAAAGTAAACGCCCTCGTCGAGGCTTGGGCGCAAAAGCACCGCAGGTGGCAGCGTGAATGGGCTGCTCGACATGCGGTTGGGCCAGATGTCCTCTACCACTACACAGATGCCGTCGGCGCTCTCGGGATAGTTGAGCGTCGAGAGCTGTGGGCCTCGAACGCAGCATTCCTTAACGACTCCACTGAGCTGGTCTATGTACGAGGGGTACTCCAAGAAGTGCTGGACGAGCTCGCGGCCGGAGACGAGCCTTCGCGAGCCGTTGCGCGCTACGGACACCTGATGCTTCGAGGGCTCTCGGAGTCGTTTTACGATGTGTATGTCGCCTGCTTCTGCGAGAACGGCGACCTCCTCAGCCAATGGCGCGGCTACCCGCGCGCAGGCGGCGGCTACTCGCTTGGGTTCGACACGCGGCTGCTCACTCAGGGCAACACGGCTTGTCGGCGTGTCGTCTATGACGCTGAGGATCAACGTGCCATCATCCGACGCCTGTTCGCGACGATCCGTGACGTCCATGTAGAGTTCGGCGATGCTGGAGAGACGACCCTGGCATCATTTGAGGTCCGGATCGCATCGCAGGCCTTCTACGGACTAGCTGAGTGCAGCTTCTGCTTTAAGCATCCGGCGTTTCAAGAGGAGCGCGAGTGGCGTCGAGTGGCATTGTGTCACAAGAAGGGTGGCGACGGCTCCGACGGCGGTCCCGTGGTACTGATGCGGGCTACTCCAACGGGCCTGCTCCCCTACATCGCGACCGAGCTGGCAGACGGCGAGGCTGGGGCAGAGCAACGCGCTCTCTCGGAGGTGGTTATCGGACCGGGGCGACATCCAGACCTCGCGGCGACGGCCGCTGAACGTCTGCTGCTTAAAGCTGGCTACGCCGCGCCTGACGAGATCGTGCGTCCCTCCGACATTCCGCTCCGCGTGTAGGCGCAGCTCCCCGTGTAGAAGAGGAGTTGGCACTCTCTCAATCCTCATCTGGCTCGGGCCAGTATTCGTCAAGACTCGAGATCTCCTCGATCAAGATGGCAGTAAGCCCGAACAGCAATATCTCTCGAGGCAGCTCCGGCGACTGGCGCCCGAGCTCTTCGACGTAGTACCCCGTCAACGACCTCCACAGCCGTGAGCCGATACTGGGCCGCAAACCGGTCGAGGCCGGTCATGGCAAGGTTGGAATGGATCGCGTTTGCGCCCCCAATGCTCAAGCCGCCAAGCCAAGCGACACAAAGCGCGGCCACCGACATCAGCGCCTCACGGACGTCCTCCAGCCGTGGGTCGAGTTCGCGATCCTCTCGCCGGGCGGCCATCAGCGGGTCGACTGTCGCGAGAGCTTCCCGCACAGCTTCAGCACGCGCCACTTCACCAACCGGCAGATCTGCCACACGTCCTTGGGCCTCCTCGAGGCGGCGTAGCCTCTCACCGCGGACCATGGCACTGAAGGTCTCGGCGCCGCGCCGAAAGCGACCAGAACGAAGCCGCAACTCCGCGGGCTCCGCCTCATAGATGTCCTGTCGTCCGAGGAGATGATCGCGCTTTGTCAGCAATAGCTGCGCGAGCCGCTCGCCGCTTGAGACGGCGTCGAGCTCAGCACGCGTAAGCACGACCACCTCCTGCCCCTCGCTGAGTGCCAGCACGACCTGCTGCCTTGCGGCCGTGAGTCGAACCGGATCTCCTGTGATACCGAGCGCCGCAACCAGCACGCCTGTGCGACGGTTGCGTCGGCGCATCTTCGTGGCAAACCAGCTGATCTCAAGCGCCCCGACCTTCGACTTCCAATTCTTCGCCTCGACTAGGAC
>JBEKGK010000011.1:0-40623 GCA_050012835.1 Solirubrobacteraceae bacterium
CACGCAAGCGCCGCGGCAAGACGGGCTTCTCGACCGACGCGCGCGTGCTGCAGGCGATCCGGGCAGAGCACGAGGTCGTCCCCCGCATCGAGCGCTGGCGCGAGCTCTCGACCCTGATCAAGACCTACCTCGACGTGCTGCCGGAGCTCGTCGATGAGCGCTCGCGCATCCACACCACCTTCCTGCAGGCCGTCGCGCAGACGGGCAGGCTCTCGAGCACCAACCCGAACATGCAGAACGTCCCGATCCGCACGCCGCTGGGGCGGGAGATCCGCGGCTGCTTCGAGGCCGAGCAGGGCAGCGTGCTGATCTCCTCCGACTACTCCCAGATCGAGCTGCGCGTGCTCGCGCACGCCGCAGAGGAGCCGGTGCTGATGGAGATCTTCGCGCGCGGCGAGGATGTGCACACGGCCACCGCCTCGCGGGTGTTCGGCGTGGAGCCGGACGACATCGATCCAGGCATGCGCTCGAAGGCCAAGATGATTAATTATGGAATCGTTTACGGCCTGTCCGACTTCGGCCTCGCGGACCGACTGAACATCCCGCGCGCCGAGGCCAAGGAGTTCATCGACGCCTACCTCGAGCGCTTCCCCCGCGTCGCGGAGTTCATGGCCGCGACGATCGAGCAGGCCAAGGAGGAGGGCCACGTGAAGACCCTCTGGGGCCGGCGCCGGCAGATCCCCGAGCTGCGTGCGCGCAACTACCAGGTGCGCACGCTCGGCGAGCGCCTCGCGGTCAACACCGTGATTCAGGGAACCGCCGCTGACATCATCAAGCTCGCGATGGTTCGCTGTCACCGTGCGCTCGCGCAGTCGACGCTGCAGACGCGGCTGCTGCTGACGATCCACGACGAGCTGCTGTTCGAAGGGCCGCCCGGCGAGGAGGCTGACGCGCGCGAGCTGATCGAGCGCGAGATGGTGGGGGTGTGGGAAGGGCGCGAGCCGCCGCTGGCGGTCGACATCGGCGCGGGGCGCACGTGGCTGGAGGCGAAGTGACGCTCCGGGTCGATGTCCGAGCACGTACCGGCCGCTTCGCGGCGGGCACGTGCTCGCACACGCCCTGCGCTTGGCTGGAGGGGCTGTTCATCGATCTGGAGGTGTCGGTTTGAGCCGGGGGCTGGCGGTGCTAGTTGGGGTGGGGGCTGGCTGCCTGGTGGGCATGCAGGCGCCGATCAACTCGCGCCTGGGCAAGACCGTCGGCAGCCTGCAGGCGGCGAGCTTCTCGTTCCTCGTCGGTACCGCGGTGCTGCTGCTGATCGCGGCGTTCGTGCGCGGCGGCCTGGGCAGCCTCGGCCAGATCGGCCGCGTTCCCTGGTGGGCGCTCGTCGGCGGCCTGCTGGGGGCCGTGTACGTGACGGTCGCGCTGATCGCCGTGCGCACGCTCGGCGCGAGCGGCCTAACCGCCGTGGTCATCACCGGTCAGCTGGCGATCTCCGTGGCGATCGACCGCTTCGGCCTGTTCGGGATCGCCAAGCAGAACATCGACGCCTCGCGCATCGTCGGGCTGGTGCTGCTGGTGGTGGGAGTGGTGCTGGTGGTGCGGAAGTAGCCCGATGTCAGCCAGGAAGCTGTGCTACACTGGATATGTGGAGCACGGATGACTAACCTCACCCTCACGATCGACGACGAGCTGCTGAAGCGGGCGCGGATTCGCGCCCTCGAACAGGACAAGTCCGTCAACGCGCTCGTCCGCGAGTATCTCGAGGGGCTCGCCGGCCAAGCCAAGACGCAGGACGCGATCAAAGCCGTGCTCGAGCTCGCAAAGCGGAGCGATTCTGGTAGTGGCCCGGATGGACGCACGTGGACACGCGACGAGCTATATGAGCGCTGAGCGGGTGAGCGCTGAGCGGGCGTTTCTGGACACCAACGTCCTCGTCTATCTCTTCGACCACGACGAACCTGCCAAGACACAGGTCGCGAGAGAGCTCCTGGAGCGGGCCAAGCCCGGCGAGCTTGCGCTCAGCGCACAGGTGCTGAGCGAGTTCTACGTCGTCGTGACCCGCAAGCTCAAGCGGCCGCTCGCCGAGACGGTGGCGATGCAGGCGGTCGACTGGCTCAGCCTGCTGCAGGTCGTTGCTCTCGACGCCACGCTCGTCAAAGCCGCGATCCAGACCAGTCGTTCATCGCAGCTCTCCTACTGGGACGCCTTGATCGTTGCCTCGGCGGCTGCCGGACGGTGTGAGCGGCTGCTGACCCAGGATCTGAACGACGGTCAGGTGATCGGCTCGGTGCGCGTCGAGAATCCGTTCCGCGAGGCCGTCGGCTCGGGAACGTGAAGCGGTATCCCTCGCACGTCCTTGTGCGGGCCTGGCGGTCTTGACGACGGTGATGATCTGCCGCGTGATGCACCAAGCCGGTGCCGGTCGACTCAGCTCATTCCTGTGCGAAAGCCCTCGCGCCAGCTCTCGTGCTCGGGCGTCCAGCCGAGCTCGCGCTTGGCGAGCTCGTTCGACGCGCCCTGCGCCTCCGTCATGATCGCCACGCCGTAGGCGCCGGCGAGCGGGCGCGCGAGGAACGCCGGGATCCGCAGCGGGCGGGGCGCCCCGAGCGCTTCGGCGAGCGCCGGCAGCCACTGCGACACGGGCGCGGGATCGTCGTCGACGACGTTGTACGCGCCGGACTGCCCGTGGGCAAGCGCCGCGACGGTCGCCCGTGCGGCGTCGTCGACGTGGATGAACGACCACACGCCCTGCCCTCCACCGACGATCGGCAGCCGTCGGCGGGAGAGGTCGTGCCCCATCGAGCCGCTCCGTGAGATCGCGCTCCCCGGGCCGTAGAAGTAGCCGTAGCGCAGCACGATGCCGGCGGCGTCCAGAACGGCGCCCTCGAGCTCGTGCAGGGCGCGGGCAGAGCGCCTGAACGCCTTGAGCGCGTCGTCGAGCAGCATCGGGTCCGCCTCGCGATGCACGGTCCCGGGCGGCCCGGGCGCGTAGGAGAAGGCGATGCTCTGAGCGACGATGCGCGTGGCGCCCGCCGCTTGGGCGGCGCCTACGAGGATGCGGGTGCCCTCGCCGCGCAGGCGATCGTTCATCGCGAAGTCACGCTCGATCCTGCGCGGATCGATACGGGGCGGGATTGCGGTGAGCTGATGGACGACGGCGTCAGGGCGGGACCCGCGTACGGCCTCGGTGACCCCCGCGGCGTTCAACGCATCTGCAACCACCGGCTCGGCACCGAGCGCGCGCAGCTCGTCCGCCTTGCTCTGCGATCTGGTCATGCCGGTGACCTGGTGGCCGTCGGCGAGCAGCATCGGCACGAGCCTGCGGCCGATCACGCCGGTGGCGCCGGCGAGGAAGACCCTCATGCGAGGACGCGCTCGGGCGGAGCCGACGGCGTCTCGATGCGTGCGCAGACCTGTCCTTCGCTGAAGCCCGCCGCACCGACGCCGAAGGTGGCATTGAAGCGTGAGCGCAGGTTCTCGAGCGCGATCAGGTTGACCAGCTCCACGAGCTGGCGGTCATCGAAGTGCACGCGCAGCGCCGCGAACAGCTCGTCGTCCACCTGCACCGGCGTCGCCGTCATGCCCACGGCCAGGTCCAGCACCAGGCGCTCGGTCTCGTCGAAGCACCCGCTGTCGCTGTAGCGATGCAGGTCGAGCAGCTGCTCGTCGGAGACGCTTGCCCTTCGCGCCTCGTGCGAGCCGATGTCCTGGCAGAACTCACAGCCCTGCATCACTGCCGACTTGAGGACCGCCAGTGCGCGCAGGTGCTCATCGACGCGCGGCTTGGAGGCGACGCTCTGCTCGAAGATCCCGTAGCCGAGCATCAGCCGGGGGGCGTGCGCGTAGATCTCGATCGGCTCGACTCTCAGATCCCTGCTGGCGCCGGCGATCTGCTTGGCCTTGCGCCGCGCCATGCGATAGACGAGGCGCACGAGTGCTCCGGCCTCGCTGCGGGGTACGCCTTCGATACGGGTCATCGAGAGCCTCTTTCGGGTGTCGGGTGTGATGCGCCGGCCTCTGCCACGGCCACGCGCGCAAGCCATGCCAGCAGCAGCGTCGCGGCGGCGAGCGAGAAGAAGTCGAAGTAGCCGAGCCATGCGGGGTGGGCCTTGCCGATGTCGATCAGGTGATTGACGCTGTGCAGGGCGTACTGGGCGGTGGTGATCGCCAGTACCGGCACGCGCCAGCTTGGACGGCGCAGCGCGACCGCCAACCCGAGTCCGAGCGCGCCGTAGAAGGTGGCGACGTCGCGTATGTAGTGCTGGTTGAAGGCCTCGAACGGACCGACGGCGGTGTAGAAGCCGTGAGGGCTGATGGCCATGAACAGGCCCAGGCCGACGTGCAGGACGGCGAACGCGCAGATGCCCACCTCGAGTGTCCCCGGAGGTAGGCCGCGACGCTCGCTGCCCTGCGCGGGTGTGGCGATGGCGCTCATCCAGGATTCCACGATAGGCTGACTGTGGTGCCCCGTAAAGGACCACTTTGAGCGTAGAAAAGGGAGCCAATTCTGGGCCTGAGCTGCTCGTCGAGCTCGACCGCGCCGCCCGCGGGTCACTGCGCTCGCAGCTCGAGGATGGGCTGCGCGAGGCGGTGCGCACCGGGCGCCTGCCCGCGCACGCGCGCCTGCCGGCGACGCGCGCGCTCGCGTCGGATCTCGGGATATCGCGGCGGCTGGTGGTGGACGCCTACGCGCAGTTGCTCGCCGAGGGCTACCTCGTC
The DNA here is from genome assembly GCA_050012835.1 of Solirubrobacteraceae bacterium. Taxonomy (GTDB): domain Bacteria; phylum Actinomycetota; class Thermoleophilia; order Solirubrobacterales; family Solirubrobacteraceae; genus Palsa-744. The sequence continues at coordinate 4,660 of JBEKGK010000011.1, forward strand.
GCCAGACGGGGCGCGGGGACCTTCGTCGCCGACGGCGCCGGCGCAGCGTCCGCGCCCTCGGTCGAGCCGTCGCGGCGCGCGCCGGCGTTCGACTTCTTCCCCGGCAATCCCGACCTTGCGACGTTCCCGCGCAGAGCCTGGCTGCGCGCGCTGCGCGAGACGCTGCGTGAGGCTCCCGATCGAGCCTTCGGCTACCCGGACCCGCGCGGCGCGGGCGAGCTGCGCCGGGCGCTCTCAGAGCACCTGCGCCGCGTGCGCGGCGTGGTCGCCGATCCCCGCTCGATCGTCGTCTGCGGTGGCGCTGCGCAGGGCTTTGCCCTGCTGGCGCGCGCGATCTCGGGTGCTCGCATCGCCGTCGAGGATCCGGGGCTGCCGCTGCACCGTGCGATTCTCAGCGCTCACGGCGCGCTGCTCGTCGCGCTGCCTGTCGACGGCGATGGCGCACGCGTACAGGAGCTTGCGGGCCTCGGCGGGAGCGGGCGGCCGATCGACGCCGTACTGGTGACGCCCGCGCACCAGTCGCCGACGGGCGTCGGCCTCGCGTCCTCGCGTCGGGCGGCGCTGCTGGCATGGGCTGCAGAGACGGACGGGCTGATCATCGAGGACGACTACGACGCCGAGTACCGCTACGACCGGGCGCCGCTCGGCGCGATGCAGGGCCTGGCTCCCGACCGCGTCGTGTACATGGGCACGGTCAGCAAGACGCTCGCGCCGGCGCTGCGCCTGGGCTGGCTGGTGCTGCCGCCGCGCCTCGTCGAGCCCGTGATCACGCAGAAAGTGCTGCTCGATCATGGCTGTCCGACGATCGAGCAGCTCGCGCTCGCGCGCTTGTTCGAGAGCGGCGCCTACGATCGCCACCTGCGCCGGGCCCGCCGGCGCTATCAAGCGCGGCGAGACGCGCTGGTGCGGTCCGTCGCGCGCCATCTTCCCGATGCTCGCGTGACGGGACTGGCGGCGGGGCTGCACGCGATCGTGCGCCTCGCGGAGCCGGTGGACGGGATCGAGCTCGTCCGCGCCGCCGCGCGCAACTCGGTCGGCGTGTACCCGCTCGGCTATGGCTACATGGAGGTCAAGCCCATTCACGACGGGCTCGTGCTCGGCTACGCCAACCTCGCCGAGCCCGCGATCGAGGAGGGCATCAGGCGGCTGGCTCGGGCGTTGGCCGAGATGATCTGATCCAGGGTGTCGCTCAGGACGTCGCGGCGACGGCGAGGCGGGACGAGGAGGCGGATATCGGCCCTTCGCCCACGAACGACGGCGGTGCGATATCCAGGTAGTGCCCGAACACCCACGAGCTCAGGCGGCGACTCTCGAAGCCGCGGACGATCGCGGTCATGGCGCGACTCGGCGTGATCTGGCCGACCGCCCGCTGCACGTTCAGCAGCCAGCGGTATTTCCGCGCGTGCGAGTCCGAGAACGCGCCGTAGCGGGCGAGCGCCTGCTCGCGCGTGCGCCGACCCTCGAGCACCGCGCGCAGCTCGCGGCCGCATGCCAGGCCGAAGTACAGCGCCGTGCGAATGCCCTCGGCGGTGAGCGGGAGACAGTGCCCGGCGGAGTCGCCGGCGAAGAACACATCGTCCTCGACGGCTCGGCGCAGCTCGTGGGGAATCCAGTTGCCCTGATATCCGTCGGGGGGAAGACCGAGGTCGGCAGCGAGCCGTACGGTCGGCTCCTTGACGTGATGGGCCGGCCAGAACGAGCCGATTCCCACGCGCAGCTCGTCGCGCGCGGGGAAGCTCCAGCCGTAGCCGGCTCGGATGTAGCGGTGGTCGATCCACAGCTCCATCTGCTCGCCGACGCCCTCGGGGTGCACCTCCAGTCCGCGCGAGAGTCGCGCATCGGGCGGCTGGATCGTGGTCGCGTTCGACAGCACGCGCCTCCAGCCGAGCCCGTCGACGACCAGCGGCGCGTGCAGGTCGCCGCGGTCGGTGTGGACCGTGTTGCCCTTGCGGCCCGTCACCGTGGCCATCTCGAGCTCGAGCTCCGAGCAGGCGGCCTGCTCCCAGAGCAGCGCGCACAGCTCTCGGTAGTCGAACGTGGAGAACGACCACGGCAGTGGCCAGCGCGCCGTGCGATAAGGGGTGTGGACGACCATCTCGTCGAAGCTCTGGCGCCAGGAGTCCATCAACCCGAGCGCCTGCAGCCAGACGGTGGGCATCGCGCAGGCCGACGTCTGGCGCTCGCCGAGCTCGTAGCGGTCGATCATCAGCACTCGCGCGCCGGAGCCGGCGAGCTCGCGCGCGACGGCCAGCCCGGCGAAGCTCGCGCCGCAGATCAGGACGTCGCAGTCCCGCTCCAAGGCGGTTCGCTGCGCTCCCCGCAACGTCTGTCGGACAGGCATATGGCCCGCAATGATACGGCTGCGCTACGCTTCGGCCGGTGCAAACAGTGATGGAGAATCCTCAGGCCCGCGTGGTCGACGGGTCGAACGGGCTCTTGCTCGAAGTCGACGGGCAGATCGTCCCCAACTACGACGCGACCTTCCGGACGATCGAGGAGGGCGAGGTGGTCACCGGCCACGTCGTGCGAATCGACAAGGACGAGGTGCTCGTCGACATCGGCTACAAGTCCGAGGGCGTCATCCCGGCGAACGAGCTTTCGATCCGCAAGGCCGTAGATCCGAACGAGGAGGTCCACCTCGGGGAGGAGGTCGACGCGATCGTCATGACCAAGGAGGATCAGGACGGCCGCCTGATCATGTCCAAGAAGCGCGCCCGCTTCGAGAAGGCGTGGCGGCGCATCGAAACGGCGGCCGAGTCCGGCGAGCCGGTCGAGGGCACAGTCATCGAGGTCGTCAAGGGTGGCCTGATCATCGACCTCGGGGTCCGCGGCTTCCTGCCCGCCTCGCTCGTTGACATCCGGCGCGTGCCCAACCTCGACGAGTACATGGGCACGAAGATCGAGACCAAGGTGATCGAGCTCAACCGCTCGCGCAACAACGTCGTGCTGTCCCGCCGCGCGGTGCTCGAGGAGGAGCGCAAGGAGGTCCGCCAGCAGATCCTCGACCGCCTGCAGCCTGGGCTGGTCGTGGAGGGGCAGATCTCGAACATCGTCGACTTCGGCGCTTTTGTCGACCTCGACGGCATCGACGGTCTGATCCACATCTCCGAGCTGTCGTGGTCGCACGTCAACCACCCGAGCGAGATCCTGAACATCGGCGACACCGTCAAGGTCAAGGTGCTCGACATCGACCGCGACCGCCAGCGCATCTCGCTGGGTCTCAAGCAGACCCAGGAGGATCCCTGGCAGCGGATCGTCGACACGTACAACGTCGGCGACGAGCTCGCCGGCAAGGTCACCAAGGTGGTCACCTTCGGCGCGTTCGTCGAGATCCTCGACGGCGTCGAGGGCCTCGTGCACATCTCCGAGCTGGCCGCCCATCACGTCGAGAGCCCACGCGAGATCGTCCACCCGGGCGATGAGATCCGCGTGAAGATCCTCGAGATCGACTCCGAGCGCCGGCGCCTGTCGCTTTCGGCCAAGCGCGTCGAGGACCAGATCCTGCCCGTATCGCGTCCGGGCGAGCCCGAGCGCGAGCCGGGCTCTGAGACGGAGAACGGAGCGAGCGCCGATGAGGGCGAGACGGTCGCTGAGGCTCTCGAGACTGTTGAGGCCCCAGAGGCTGTTCAGACCGTCGAGGCCCCCGAGACTGTCGAGGACTCCGAGACTGTTGAGGCCCCGCAGGCTGTCGAGACCGTCGAGGTCCCAGAGGTCGCCGAGACCGAGGCTCCAGCAGCCGTGGAGCCCACTGACGCGGTCGAGACTCCAGAGGCCCCGGAGGCTGTAGAGGCCCCAGAGGCTGTGCAGGCCCCAGAGGCGGTCGAGCCTCCGGAGGCCGTTGCGACTGCCGAGGTGGCCGAGACGCCCGAGGCGGCGCCGAGGGACGAGGATGCATCCGCCGAGCAGCCCGCCGCTGCCGATGGCGAGGCGGACGGCGACGCGCTCACGGCCGAGTCCGCACAGCAGGACTGACTCGACCTGAGCGTCTCCGAGAAGGTGCAGCCGGCGGTGCCGTTCGTCGGGCTGACCGGCGGCATGGGATCGGGCAAGTCGACCGCGCTGGAGGCGCTGCGGCGACTGGGCGCTGAGGTTCTCTCCAGCGACGCGGTGGTGCACGAGCTCTACGAGGGCCAGCAGCTGCGCGACGCGGTGATCGCGCGCTTCGGCGCCGAGGTGGCTCCGGGTGGCGTGGTGGATCGCTCGGCGATCGCTCGGCGGGCGTTCGCTTCCGCGGAGGATCGGACGTGGCTGGAGGGGCAGGTGTGGCCGCTCGTGGGCGCGCGCGTGGCGAGCTGGCTCGAGCAGGCGCGCGCCATGCGCCCCGCGCCACGGGCCGCGGTTGTGGAGGTGCCGCTGCTGTTCGAGGCGGGGCTCGACCAGCTGTATGACGCGACGATCGCGGTGACGTCCGAGGAGTCGGTGCGCCAGCAGCGGGCCGCGAAGCGTGGACACGCGCTGGTGGACGAGCGCGCGGCGCGCCAGCTCTCGCAGGAGGAGAAGGCGCGGCGGGCAACGTTCGTGGTGCGCAACGACGGCAGCGTGGAAGACCTCGAGCGCGAGCTGTCGGCGGTCCTTGGCAAGCTAGGAAGATGAACCGGCGGATCTTCGGCACGGTCGCGGCGATCGTCTTGAGTGTGCTGTTCGTGAGCGTCGTCGCGTCGATGGTGCATCAGGCGGCGAGCAACACCGCGCTGCCGTTGAGCGACGCGAGCATCATCCGCGAACAGGCCGCGGACAAGCGGCTGGACCCGGCGCTGATCGCGGCGGTGATCTACGCAGAGACCAAATTCGACCCGCGACCGTCGCCCGCGGGCGCGCAGGGGCTGATGCAGATCCTTCCGACCACCGCCTACTACCTGGCTCACCTGTCCGGCGGCACGCGCTTCACGGCCAGCGACCTGGCGACTCCGAGCGTCAACCTGGCCTACGGCTGCTACTACCTGCGCTACCTGCTCGACCACTACGGCGGCAATGAGATGCTCGCCGTGGCCGCCTACAACGCCGGTCTTACGAACGTCGACGAATGGGTCGCGCACGCCCGCGCCGAAGGCACGCAGCTGAGCGCCGAAGCGATTCCGTTCCCGGAGACCCGTGAATACGTGCGCCGCGTGCTCGCCGCGCAGCGCGAATACCGCGCCACGTACTCGCGCGCGCTGGGGCTCGAGTAGCGTCGGCGACGGGTAGCTAATGTAGGGGCAGCCACCGCGCATGCCCGACTTCAAGCTCGACTCAGTCTTCACGCCGACCGCCGACCAGCCGCAGGCGATCACCGCCCTGGCGGAGGGCATCGAGCAGGGCGAGCGCTTCCAGACGCTGCTCGGCGCGACCGGCACGGGCAAGACGATGACGATGGCGGGCGTGATCCAGGAGGTCCAGCGCCCGGCGCTCGTGATCGCCCACAACAAGACGCTGGCGGCGCAGCTGTGCAACGAGTTCCGCACGTTCTTCCCGGACAACGCGGTCGAGTACTTCGTGTCCTACTACGACTACTACCAGCCGGAGGCGTACGTCCCGAGCAGGGACCTGTACATCGAGAAGGACTCGGCGATCAATCAGGAGGTCGACCGCTTGCGCCACGCCGCCACGGCGGCGGTGTTCGCGCGCAGGGACGTGATCGTGGTGGCGTCGGTGTCGTGCATCTACGGCCTGGGCTCGCCGGAGACCTATGAGATGAACATGCAGATCCTCAAGCGCGGGGAGATGATCGATCGAGACCAGCTGCTGCGCAAACTGGTCTCGATCCAGTACACGCGCAACGACAGCGTGCTCTCGCGCGGCAGCTTCCGCGTGCGCGGCGAGACGCTGGAGGTGTTCCCCGCATACGCCCAGACGGCCTTCCGCGCGACGATGTTCGGCGATGAGGTCGAACGGCTGCAGCAGTTCGACCCGCTGACGGGCGAGCTGATGGACGACGATCTGGAGCACGTGGCGATCTGGCCGGCGACGCACTACAACGTCAAGGAGGGCACGATCGAGGCGGGCGTGGCGGAGATCGGGCGCGAGCTGAACGAGCGCTGCGAGCAGCTGGAGTCCGAAGGCAAGCAGCTGGAGTCCCATCGTCTGCGCCAGCGCACGCAGTACGACATGGAGATGCTCAGGGAGGTGGGGTTCTGCTCGGGGATCGAGAACTACTCGCGCATCCTCGACGGGCGCAAGCCGGGCGATCGCCCGTACTGCCTGATCGACTACTTCCCGAAGGACTTCATCTGCCTGATCGACGAGTCCCACCAGACGGTGCCGCAGATCGGTGGCATGCACGAGGGCGACCGCTCGCGCAAGCAGACGCTCGTCGACTACGGGTTCCGGCTGCCGAGCGCGCTGGACAACCGCCCGCAGACGTTCGCGGAGTTCCTGTCGATCACGCCGCAGCTGCTGTTCGTGTCGGCGACGCCCGGAGAGTACGAGCGCACGCAGTCCACGCGCGTGGTCGAGCAGATCGTGCGCCCGACGGGGATCGTCGACCCGGCGGTGGAGGTGCGCGAGACCAAGAACCAGATCGACGACCTGATGAACGAGGTCCGCAAGCGCGTGGATCGCAACGAGCGCGTGCTGGTGACCACGCTCACCAAGAAGATGAGCGAGGACCTGTCGCAGTACCTGCTGGAGATGGGCTTCAAGACGCGCTACCTGCACTCGGAGATCGATACGCTCGAACGCATCCAGATCATCCGCGACCTGCGCCTGGGCGAGTACGACGTGCTGGTGGGCGTGAACCTGCTGCGCGAGGGATTGGACCTGCCGGAGGTCTCGCTGGTGGCGATCCTGGACGCCGACAAGGAGGGCTTCCTGCGCGGGGAGACCTCGCTGATCCAGACAATCGGACGCGCGGCGCGCAACATCGAGGGCACGGTGCTGATGTACGCGGACAAGGAGACCCGCGCCATGAAAGCGGCGATCTCGGAGACCGATCGCCGGCGCGAGATCCAGCTCGCGTACAACGAGGAGCACGGGATCACGGCGGCGACGATCGTCAAGGGCATCTCGGACATCGCCGAGTTCCTGCAGGCCGAGTCGAAGGTTCCGCGCGGTCGCAAACGCCGCACCGCCAAGCGCGGGGCGAGCGAGGAGATGCCCAAACATGAGCTCGAGCGGATGATCGTGGAGCTCGAGGAGGAGATGGTCGCGGCGGCCGACGATCTGCGCTTCGAGTACGCGGCGCAGCTGCGTGACGAGCTGCGCGAGCTGCGTCGCGACCTCCAGGAGATCCGCTCGCAGGAAGCTCCCGCGGGCGAGATCTTGCCTATCAAGACCTCCACGGGCGACATCGCTTAGGATGCCCGCCGTGGACTTCGATCGGCAGACAGTCGAGCGCAGAGACTTCCCTATCGGCCGGCGCGGGTATGACCCAGCTGCCGTGGACGCGCACCTGCGGGCGCTGGCCGACGAGCTCGAGGAGCTGCAGCGCGCGGCGATCACGGGCGGCGCCGACGTGTCGGTGGCGTCGACCGCTGGAACCCAGGTGCAGAGCATCCTGCAGGCGGCGGAGACGGCGGCAGCGGAAATCGAGCGCCACGCGCTCGAGAACGCACGCCAGGTCCGCGAAGACGCTGACCGGGACGCAGACCGGACTCGCGAGGAGGCCGTGGAGCGCGCGCGCCAGCACGTGGCGGCGGTCGCGCAGGTGACGGCGAGGCTGCTGGAGCACGTCGGCTCGATGGACGGCGAGGTGAGCGCTCTCGTGGAGAGCATGCGCGCCGGCGCCGGCCGGCTGGCCGCCGATCTCTCGGCCGTGGAGACGGGCATGAGCGAGCTCTACGACGCCGCCTCTGGACGAGCCAGCGCGGTCGCTGAGGCCGAGCAGCCGCGGCAATACGCGCCGGAGCCTGCGCGCACGTTCGAGCCCGAGTCGCAACGGGCGTTCGAGGCTGAGCTCGACAACGCGTTCGAGGCCGCGCCGCAGCCCGTGGGCGCGCAGGTCCAGTCGGGGGCGCAGGAGGGCGCAACGGGCGGCAGCGATCTCGACGGCGCGCGCCTGATCGCGCTGAACATGGCGCTCAACGGCGAGTCGCGCGCGGACACCGAGCGCTACCTGGCCGAGAACTTCCAGCTTCCGGACCGGCTCAAGCTCATCGACGAGGTCTACTCGGCGATCGAGGGGTAGGGCTGGGCGCGCGGATCGCGCGTCGACTCGGAACAGCGGTTCTCTGAGGCATCCCAAGCCGTCCGTATCGTCGGCTGCCAGAATGAGGCCATGGCTACCCAGTCGACGCACAACATCTTCACCGACTCGCCGCTTCCGCTCTATCGGCTGGATGTCGGAACCTATACCCGTCTGGTCGACGCGGGTGCGCTGGAAGGGGTGGAGGTTGAGCTGCTCGACGGGCTGCTCATCAACAAGTGGCCCCACCGCGACGATTGCATCCACCGACTCGATGTGGGGACCTTTGAACGCATTGTCGCGTCGGGCGTGTTGGAGGGTCGCCCGATCGAATTGCTGGAAGGGCTGCTGGTCGAGGTGAGCCCGCAGGGGCCAGAGCACGCGGCCGTGATTGAACGCCTGACAACTTATCTCGCTTCCGCGCAAGGACGCGTGAGCGTGCAACTCCCCATTGAAACACAGTGGGGTTCGCTGCCGGAACCAGACCTGCTGCTGACAGAAGATCAGCGGTCCCGCGATCGTCACCCGCGTACGGCGCTACTCGCCGTAGAGGTCGCAGTGACCTCGCACGATACGGACCGCGGAAGCAAGGCGAGGATGTACGCCTCGGCCCCCGTGCCTATCTACTGGCTCGTGGATGTGCCAGCCAGGACCGTCGAGGTACGCACTGAGCCCGGCCCGGGTGGCTACGCCCACTGCGAGGTCTACGGCGCCGGTACGAAGGTGCCGTCGCCGGCCGACGGAGTGGGCGACCTCGACGTGGCGGCGCTGTTCGCGTAGGTGACGGCGTGCGCGAGATAACTCCACCGTCCGACTCCGTATAACTTTAGTTATACGCTCCGCAAAAGGGCAGATACTCCACACGGGCACGGCACGCGCGGAACCCCGCAAATTGCGCCTGTCGGCGTAGGCGAACGTCTGTTCGCCCAACTATCATGGCTCCTAGATGCCGCAGAGCAACCAGATCGTCGTCTCGGGAGCCCGTGAGCACAACCTGAAGGACATCTCGCTGACGCTTCCGCGCGATGCGCTGGTCGTCATAACGGGCCTGTCCGGCTCGGGCAAGTCGAGCCTGGCGTTCGACACGATCTACGCGGAGGGCCAGCGCCGCTATGTGGAGTCGCTGTCGGCGTACGCGCGCCAGTTCCTCGGTCAGATGGACAAGCCGGACGTGGACTCGATCGAGGGGCTCTCGCCGGCGATCTCGATCGACCAGAAGACGACGTCGCGCAACCCGCGCTCGACGGTGGGCACGGTGACGGAGATCTACGACTACCTGCGCCTCTTGTGGTCGCGCGTGGGCAAGCCGCACTGCCCGATCTGCGGTCGCCCGATCGTGGGCCAGTCGGCGGAGCAGATCATCGACCAGGTGATGGAGCTGGCGGAGGGCACGCGCTTCATGGTGCTCGCGCCGGTCGTGCGGGGACGCAAGGGCGAGTACGGCAAGCTGCTGGAGGAGCTGCGCGCGGACGGCTTCGCGCGCGTGAAGATCGACGATCGCGTGCGCATGCTGGAGGAGTCGATCGTGCTGGACAAGCGCTACAAGCACGACATCTCGGTGGTGGTCGACCGCCTGGTGATGCGCCACGACGTGCGCAAGCGCCTGGCGGACTCGATCGAGACGGCGGTGGCGCTCGCGGATGGCCTGGTCGAGGTTGAGATAGTCGGGTCGGCCGCGGCTGGAGCCGGCGACGCTGGACGCGCGCTGGCTGGTTCGCAGGACAACGGCGGGCGGGGCGATGGGGACGATGGCGGCGGGCCGAATCGCGCGAGCGCCGCCAAGGGTGCGAAGGGCGCGAAGGGCCCGCGCGCGGCCGCTGCGCAGATCGAGCCGGGCGTGAAGCCCGAGCCGGGGACGCTGTTCACGTTCTCCGAGCGCTTCGCGTGCCCCGAGCACGGCCCGTCGCTGGTGGAGCTGGAGCCGCGGATCTTCTCGTTCAACTCGCCGCACGGCGCGTGCGAGCGCTGCACGGGCCTGGGCTCGCAGATGGAGATCGACCCCGAGCTGGTGGTGCCGGACCCGTCGCTGTCGATCAGCGAAGGCGCGATCGCGCCATGGGCGAACAGCAGCTCCAACTACTACGAGCAGATGACCGAGGCGATCGCGGAGCTCTACGACGTCGACCTGGAAGCCCCGTGGGAAGATCTGTCGGAGGAGCAGCGCGACGTGTTCCTGAACGGCACCAACGGCGAGCCGGTGCAGGTCACATATAGGAACCGCTACGGGCGCCAGCGCTCGTATGCGGCGAGGTTCGAGGGTATCGTCAAGAACCTGCAGCGCCGCTACCGCGAGACGGACTCGGAGTGGACGCGGGAGAAGATCGAGGAGTACATGTCACTGCGCGCCTGCCCGGTTTGCGGCGGGGCGAGGCTGCGCGCGGAGTCGCGCGCGGTGCTGGTGGCGGGCACGCGCATCGAGGACTTCTGCGCGCTGTCGGCGCACAGGGCGCTCGAGTGGCTGGAGGAGGTCGAGCTGTCTGATACCGACAGGCACGTCGCGCGCCTGATTCTGCGCGAGATCTCCGAGCGGCTGCGCTTCCTGGAGAACGTGGGGATCGGTTACCTGTCGATGGACCGCGCGGCGGCGACGCTGTCGGGCGGCGAGGCGCAGCGCATCCGCCTGGCGACGCAGATCGGCTCCTCGCTGGTGGGCGTGCTGTACATCCTGGACGAGCCGTCGATCGGCCTGCACCAGCGCGACAACTCGAAGCTGATCGGAACGCTCGAGCGCCTGCGCGACCTGGGCAACACGGTGATCGTGGTCGAGCACGACGAGCAGACGATGCGCGCGGCCGACCACCTCGTGGACCTCGGCCCGGGGGCGGGCGAGCACGGCGGGAGGATCGTCGCGCAGGGGACGGCGGCGCAGGTGCAGCGCGTGAAGGAGTCGCTGACGGGCCAGTTCCTCGCCGGCACGCGCACGATCGAGGTGCCGAAGCGGCGGCGCACCCCCAGCGGCTACATCGAGATCCTCGGCGCGAGCGAGCACAACCTGCGCGACATCGACGTGCACGTGCCGCTGGGCGTGCTGACGTGCGTGACGGGCGTGTCGGGCTCGGGCAAGTCCTCGCTCGTCAATGACGTGCTCTACAAGTCGGTGGCGAACCGCCTGCACCGTGCGCGCAAGCGCCCGGGCGCGCACCGCGCGATCCACGGCTTGGACCAGCTGGACAAGATCATCGCCGTCGACCAGTCGCCGATCGGGCGCACGCCGCGCTCGAACCCGGCGACGTACACGGGGCTGTTCGACGTGATCCGCGACCTGTTCGCCAAGACGCAGGAGGCGCGTGCGCGCGGCTACAAGCCGGGGCGCTTCAGCTTCAACGTCAAGGGCGGGCGCTGCGAGGTGTGCCGCGGCGACGGGCAGATCAAGATCGAGATGCACTTCCTGCCGGACGTGTACGTGCCGTGCGAGCAGTGTCACGGCAAACGCTACAACCGCGAGACGCTGGAGGTGCGCTTCAAGGGCAAGAGCATCGCCGACGTGCTCGCGATGCCTGTGGAGGAGGCGCTCACGTTCTTCGAGCACATCCCCAAGATCCGCCGGCGCCTGGAGACGCTCGAGGCGGTCGGGCTCGGCTACGTGCGCCTCGGCCAGCCGGCGACGACGCTCTCCGGCGGCGAGGCGCAGCGCGTGAAGCTGGCCACCGAGCTGTCGAAGATCGCGACCGGCATGACGCTTTACATCCTCGACGAGCCGACCACGGGGCTGCACTTCGCCGACGTGCAGCGGCTGCTGGCGGTGCTGCAGCGCCTGGTCGATGCCGGCAACAGCGTGGTCGTGATCGAGCACAACCTCGACATCATCAAGAGCGCCGATCGCCTGATCGACATGGGCCCGGAGGGTGGGGAGGAGGGCGGCATGGCGATCGCCGTGGGCACGCCCGAGGAGGTTGCAGCCGAGCCGGCATCGCACACGGGACAGTTCCTAGCTGCGCTCTTGACGCCCGCCGCTGGCGCCTCGCCGAACGGCACGCCGAAGGCGAGCGCTCGGGGCTCCGCCGGCAAACGCAAGCCGCGCACGAAGGTCGCCGCCTGAGCGCGATGGCCGCCGGCGAGGGCCATGATCGGGCCGCTGGCGGCGCAGCCGAGCTGGCGCGCGAGGCGCGCCTGTGGGTGCAGAAGTGGCGCTGGTATGAGCGCAACTCGCTGCCGTGGAACCGCGCGCGCATCCACTGGGAGCTGATGCGCCGGGAGGCGTTCGTGCGCTGGCCGGTGCACGGGAACGTATTGGAGGCGCTGCACGAGGGGCGGCTGGAGGTCGGCGCGCAGGCTCTGTTCGAGCCGGGCGTGTGGATCACCGCGCCGGGCGCAGCGCGCGTGCGCATCGGCGCGGGGACGTTCCTGAACATGGGCGTGATGGTGGCGGCGCACGAGCTGGTGGAGATCGGCGATCACTGCATGCTCGCCAACGGCTGCTTCGTCTCGGACGCGAGCCACCGCTACGACGACCTGGAGAAGCCGATCACGTGGCAGGGCTTTGAGAGCAAGGGGCCGACGCGCATCGGGGACAACTGCTGGCTCGGCGCGAACGTGGTTGTGACGAGCGGCGTCACGATCGGCGAGCGCTGCGTGATCGGCGCGAACAGCGTCGTCACGCATGACGTCGAGCCGTTCTCGATCGCGGCAGGGGTGCCGGCGCGGGTGCTGCGTCGGATAGAGCTCCGGGGCAACTAGGCCCGCAGCGGCGCTTGAGCGCTCAGACGGAAGTTGCACCTAAAGATAGGTTATAGTCTGGACCAGATAAACTTAGACTCAAACTTGCGATTGAACGGAGCGTTATGTTTCTCTCCATCGAGATCGACGACGAGGTCTTCGAGGTCCTCAGGCATCAAGCTGAGCCGTTCGTCGATACGCCCAACACCGTTCTACGGCGCCTCCTCGGCATCGATCGAGCCGAGAATCCGCTGACGGAGGTTGCCGAGAAGACCGGGGGGGGCACAATGCGAGCTGTGCCCGGAATGCTTCTGCCGGAGCGTGAGTATGAGGTACCGATTTTGCGCTACCTAGACGAGCGAGGTGGGCGAGCACCAAGCCGCGAGGTTGTGGAAGCCGTCGGTGAGGCGCTGGACGGCAGGCTCTCCGAGTTCGACAAGCAGGAATTGAAGTCGGGTGGCATACGCTGGCAGAAGCGGGCGGCTTTCGTACGGCTTCGTCTGGTCGAACGGGGCGAGCTCGTGGAGAAATCGCCGCGGGGTACGTGGGAGATCAGCGAGAAGGGACGCGAGCGGTTGCGATCCCGATGACGCCTCGTCCCGCACCGCTTGAACTGCTCGACCGCCAATTGGCGGCGGCCACGATCGCCCATGAGGCTGCCGCTGACCTACACCGGGAGCTGACGGAGCTGGGCGCCGATGACGATCATACTCGCGCGTTGCTGAAAGAGTCGGCCTTTCTGGCACTTGAGCGGATCCCGGCGCTGGCACGTCCGCTGCACCCTCCAGCACTCGAATGGGCCGAGCAAGAGCTGCTGGATCCGCCGGCAGCGGAGCGCACCGCCAGGCGCTTGGAGGGCGACCTCACAGAGCTTCTGCCTGCATTCGCCGAACTACACGCGCGACAGAGTCAGATCGTCGTCGAACTGCTCGATCTGGTCGGTCGCGCCCGTTGACGCCGTCGGCGGCGCTTAGGCCGACAGGCGTGCGGCAGCCGCCTGCTCGTAACGGTCCGCCAGCGCCAGAGCTGCGTTACGGGTTCCCATCATCTCACTCTGCCCAGCCTGCGTGCGCAGCTCCTGGGCGCGGGCACGCAACTGCTCCGCGCCCTGCGTGCTCTCGCGCAACCGACGGTCCATCAACTCGGTAAGCCAGCGATCCTCGTCGTGCAGCGGTGGCCAAGCCCGAACATCCATGTTCCGAGTGTAGCCACGCGCGGGCGCCGCCAGCTAGCCTCCTGCTCAGTGGACCTCTATGAGGCAATGCGCTGCGCGCCGACCACACGGCGCTTCAAGCCTGATCCGGTGCCGCAGGAGATGCTGACACGCGCGCTCGACGCGGCGCGCTTCGCACCCAGCGGCGGCAACCGCCAGGGGTGGCGCGTGATCGTGGTGCGGGACCCCGAGCGGCGCGAGGCCTTGCGCGATCTGTACCTGCCGGGCTGGCGCGCGTACATGGAGCAGACGGGCGGCGCCGCGGTGTTGGCGGACCCCGACGCGTTCGACCGGGCGATCGTCCGCCGCGTGCAGGGGGCGAACGAGTACGCGGGGCGGCTGCACGAGGTGCCGGTGCACATGGTCGTCGGCGTGCGCCTCGAGGATCTCGCGGTCACCGACGCGAAGCTCCCGCGCCAGAGCATCGTCGGCGGCGCGTCGGTGTACCCGTTCGTGCAGAACCTGCTGCTGGCGCTGCGCGCGGAGGGCCTGGGGGCGGCGATGACGACGCTGCTCGTGCCGTCCGAGGCGGAGGTCAAGCGGCTGCTCGAGATCCCCGACGAGATCGCGCTCGCGGCGCACATAGGCGTCGGCTACCGCGCCGATCCGTGGCCCAAGCAGCTCGCGCGCAAACCGGTGCGGGAGTTCGCGTTCGCTGAGCGCTACGGGGAGCCGCTGGCCTAGCGATGGCGGCGCGAGGCCTGGCGACGGCACCCGGCGGCGTGCGCCGCGGCACGTACTCGATCGTCGCCCACGACGCGGTCACTGGTGAGTTGGGCGTGGCGGTGCAGTCGCACTGGTTCGGCGTCGGCGCGGTCGTCGCGTGGGCTCGCCCCGGCGTGGGCGCGGTCGCGACGCAGTCGGTCGCGGAAGTCACGCACGGGCCGAACGCCCTGGACGCCCTACAACGAGGGCTGCGTGCCGAGGACGCTATCGCTGAGGTCTTGCGCGTGGACGAGCTCGCGCGCTATCGCCAGCTGGGAGTCGTCGACGCCCACGGCCGCGCTGTGTCGTACACGGGCTCGGACTGCATTCCCCACGCCGGCGACGCGAGCGGTGAGGGATTCGCGTGCCAGGCGAACATGATGGCCGGCGAGACCGTGCCGGGCGCGATGGCCGCCGCCTACGACCCTCACGACGGCGATCTCGCCGAGCGCCTGCTCGCGGCGCTCGACGCCGCGGAGGCGGCCGGCGGCGACGTGCGCGGGCGTCAGTCAGCGGCGCTGCTGGTCGTACCCGCCGATGGGGAGCCGTGGCGCACGCGCTTCGACGTGCGCGTCGAGGACCACGCCGCGCCGCTGGTCGAGCTGCGCCGGCTCGTGCGGCTCGCGCGCGCCTACGAGATGGCCGGCCAGGCGGACGAGCGTTCCGCGGAGGGTGCCCACGCCGAGGCCACGCGGCTGTACCTCGCCGCGGCGGAGCTCGCGCCGGAGGCCGACGAGCTGACTTTCTGGGCCGGGCTCGGGGTGGCCGCGGGGGATCTTGACGCGGGCCTCGAGCTGGTGCGCCGCGCGGCCGCGATCAAGCCGGCATGGCTGACGTTGCTCGACCGTCTCTCCGACGAGCTCGCGCCGAGCGCTGAGGCCGTCCGACAGGCCATCCGCGCCGACGCCGGGCGCTGAGGCGGAGAGCCGCCCGCGCCCGTTCTGGCTGCGGCGTCTCAGGCGAGCAGCTCGTGCAGCTCGGCCAGCTCGGCCGGGTCGATCGAGTAGGAGTGCTCGGGGCCGGGGTAACGGCGCGCGCGCACGTCCTCGGCATAGGCGGTGACGCCGTCGTTCATGTCCTGCTGCAGGTTGGCGTAGCGCTTGACGAAGCGCGCGCCGAGGCCGTCGCGGATTCCGAGCAGGTCGTGGAAGACGAGTACCTGCCCATCGGTGGCGGGCCCCGCCCCGATGCCGATCACGGGTATCTCGAGCAGCGGCATCAGCTCCTCGGTGACGGCGCTGGGGATCGCCTCGAACACGAGCGCGAAGCAGCCGGCTTGCTGCAGCGCGAGCGCCTCGGCGGCGATGCGCGCGGCGGCGGCGGCGGTGCGTCCCTGCGCCTTCCAGCCGCCGAGCGCGGTCGAGGTCTGCGGCGTGAGCCCGACGTGGCCCATCACGGGGATGCCCGCGCCGACGATCGCGCGGGCGCGCTTGACGGAAGCCTCGCCGCCGCCCTCGAGCTTGACGACGTCGCAGCCGGCCTCCTTGACCATGCGCATCGCGGTCGTGATCGCCTGCTCGTCTGAGACCTCGTAGGAGCCGAACGGCAGATCGCCGATTAGAAGCGGCGTACGCAGGCCGCGGCGCGCGGCGCGCGCGAGCACGAGCATGTCGTCGAGCTCGACGGGCGTGGTGGCGTTGTAGCCGAGCACGGTCGTCGCGGCGGAGTCGCCGACGAGCACGAGGTCAACGCCGGCGGCCTCGGCGGCGCGTGCGCTGGGATAGTCGTAGGCGGTGACCATCACGATCGGTTCGCCGAGCCGCTTCTTCTCCATCAGCAGGGGAAGCGTCATCGGCAGGCGGCCGGGGTCGGATGGGGCCTGGATCGTGGGACGGCTGGACATGGCTGTGCTTCCTCTCTGACGGCTGGTTGACGCCCGCTCAGGAGAGCAGGGTCGCCACCTGCTCGTCGATCGTGATGATGCGGTTGGTGTTGGCTTCGACGTGGACGACGCGTGGTGAGTATCGCTCCAGGTCGGCCTCCTCGTAGCTGCCGTAGGAGATGACGATGATCGTGTCGCCGCGGTGCACGAGGCGTGCGGCGGCGCCGTTGACGCACATGGCGCCCGATCCCCGCTCGCCGGGGATCGTGTACGTCTCGAAGCGCGCGCCGTTGTCGACGTCGACGACGTGCACCTGCTCGTACTCGAGCATGTCCGCGGCCTCCAGCAGCTCGGGGTCGATCGTGATTGAGCCGACGTAGTGCAGGTCGCAGTCGGTCACCGTCGCGCGGTGGATCTTGGACTTGAGCATCACGCGCTGCATGTGGCGATCGCCTCTCCTTCGAGCGGTTGGCTGGGGTTGTGCGTCGCGGCGGACTCCTGCGCGCCGGCGTGACCCTGCGCGCCGGCGTGACCCTGCGCGCCGGCGTCACGCAGCGCTCCGGCTGGCAAGAGGATCTCGTTGTCGATCAGGCGAACCTCGCCGATGCGTGCGGCGAGCGCCAGTAGCGTCTCGCCGTCGAGCGTGGCCACCGGCTCGAGCGTGTCGGGCTCGACGAGCGCGACGTACTCGGGCTCGACCCCGAACGGGTGCATCGCCGCTCGCGCCGCGTCGAGCAGCGCCTGGGTCGCGCGCTCGCCACTCGCCGCCAGCGCGCTGGCGGCCGCCAGCGCGGCGGGCAGCGCCAGCGCGCGGGCACGCTGGTCGGCGCTCAGCAGCGCGTTGCGGCTCGAGAGCGCCAGGCCGTCCGCCTCGCGCACGGTCGGCAGCGCCTCGATCCGCACGGGCAGGTTCAGGTCGCGCGCCAGGCGGCGGATGACCACCACCTGCTGCGCGTCCTTCTGGCCGAAGTACGCGACGTCGGGCATCGCCATGCACAGCAGCTTGGTCACGACCGTGGCCACGCCACGGAAGTGCTCGGACCCGCGCGTGGCGCCCTCCAGGCGCTCGGTCACGCCGAGCACCTCGACGCTCGTCGCGAACCCCGCCGGGTAGACCTCCTCGACCGACGGCGCGAACAGCACGTCCGCGCCGGTCGCGGCGGCGAGCTCGGCGTCGCGGCGCTCGTCGCGAGGGTAGCGCTCGAGGTCGGCGCGCTCGTTGAACTGCGCGGGGTTGACGAACAGCGATACGACGACCACGTCGCACTGCTCGTGCGCGCGGGCGATCAGCGACAGGTGCCCGTCGTGCAAGGCGCCCATCGTGGGCACGAGCCCGATCGTGAGCCCGTCGCGGCGCGCAGGCGCTAGCGCCGAACGCAGCTCAGCCACGGTGCGCACGGTTCTCATGCGCGAAGCGAGGTTCGGTGGGGGTGGGGGCTCATCGGTTTCGGTCCAGTTCCCTGCGGATACCGGCGCGACTTCAGATCTCCAGCGGGTGCTGCGTTAGGTCCACTCGAGCGGAGCTCGTTGGCGGCCTGTGGAAGATGATACACACGGCCGGCTGTGTGTAAATGAGGCGGGGCGTTGTGTGCGCAAGCTCACACGACGCCGCTCGCCGCCTCTGGGCACGGCGCGTCCTCGCGCCCCCGCCGGCGTGCGCGCCGGCGCTGCACGTGGCGGGACTGCGGCCTCACCAGGCGTCGATATGCGGGCGCTTCTTACCAGAGCGCCGCCGCCACTCGCCAGAGTGCTCGTCGAACAGCGTCGCGATCCAGCGGCGGGAGTCGGCGGGGTCGATCACGTCGTCGATCTCGCCGTAGGCGGCCATGTTGATCCCCTGGCCGCGCTCATATGCCGCGGCGACCGTCTCGCGGAAGACCCGCTCGCGCTCCTGCTCGTCCGCGATCGCGTCCAGCTCGCGCCGCATGCCCAGGCGCACAGCGCCCTCCAGTCCCATCGCGCCGAACTCCGAGGTGGGCCAGGCGACGGTGAACAGCGGCGCCTTGAAGCCGCCGCCGGCCATCGCCTGGGCGCCCAACCCGTAGCCCTTGCGCAGCACGATCGTTCCGGTCGGGACGGTCACGTTGGCGCCGCCGAGGAACATGCGCGCAAAGTGGCGCACTGTGGCGGTCTGCTCGGCGGCGGGGCCGACCATGAAGCCGGGCGTGTCGCACAGGAACAGCACGGGCAGCTCGAAGGCGTCGCACAGCTGCAGGAAGCGCGCGGCCTTGTCCGCGCCGTCGGCGTCGATCGCACCGCCGAGATGCGTCGGATCGTTGGCCAGCACCCCGAGCGGGCGACCGTCCACGCGCGCGAGCGCCGTGAGCATCCCCGGCCCGAAGCCGCGGCGCAGCTCGAGCACGGAGCCCTCGTCGAACAGCGTCTCGACGACACGCCGCACCTGATAGACGCGCTTGCGCTGCTCGGGGATCAGCTCGCGCAGCAGCTCCTGGTCGGGCACGGATGCAGGCCCGTTGCTCACGCCTGCCCCGTGCGCTCCGCCTGCTCGGCTCGCTCCGCTGAAGTAGGACAGGTAGCGCTTGGCCAGCGCGACCGCCTCGGCGTCGTCGGCGGCGCGCAGGTCGACCACACCGTTGGCGTACTGCATGTCGATCGGGCCCACGTCGCCGGGGGCGTGCACGCCGAGCCCGCCGCCCTCGATCATCGCGGGTCCGCCCATGCCGATGCTCGAGTCCTCGGTCGCGATTACCACGTCGCAGCAGCCGAGCAGCGCGGCGTTGCCCGCGAAGCAGTAGCCGGAGGCGATGCCCACGAGCGGGACGAGGCCACTCAGCTGCGCGAACAGCACGAACGCGCGGCAGTCAAGGCCAGCGACGATCGGCATGTCGACGTCGCCGGGGCGCCCGCCGCCACCCTCGGCGAACAGCACCACGGGCAGCCGCCGGCGCTCGGCGAGCTCGAACAGGCGATCCTTCTTGGCGTGGTTGCGCATGCCCTGCGTGCCGGCCAGGACCGTGTAGTCATAGGACATCGCTACGCACGGTCGGCCCTGGACCTCGCCGACCCCGCCCACCAGCCCGTCGGCGGGCGTACGTGCGATCAGCTCCTCACGCGTGCGCCGGCGCTCCTGGGCGGCGAACAGCAGGGGGCCGTACTCGACGAAGGTGTCCGCGTCGAGCAGGTCGGCCAGGTTCTCGCGTGCTGTGCGCCGGCCGCGCTCGCGGCGCTGCTCGACCGCGTCCGGCCGTGCGGCGTCGAGCCCGATCTCGTGGCGCTCGCGCACCGCGCGCAGGTCCGCCCGCTCGCCAACCGCCCGCTCCTCGCCTGGGCGTGCTGCGCCCACACCGCCGCGGGCGCCGGGCTCGAGCGTCAGCAGCAGCTGGCCCTCCTGCACCGCGTCGCCGACGGCCACCGACACGCCGCGGATCACGCCGTCGGTCTCCGCGAGCACCTCGTGCTCCATCTTCATGGCCTCCAGCACCACCAGCGCGCTGCCGGCGCCGACGGCCTCGTCGCGCTCGTGCGCGATCGCGACCACGACGCCCGCGAACGGGGCGGTCACCTCGTGCTCGCCAGCGGACGCCATGGCAAGATCATCGCTGACGGACCCGCGCGCCGGTCGGCCCGCCCGTCGCGCGCGTCCTGGCGCCGGCGGTCATGCGGGCTCTCGCCGCAAGCAATTACCATCCGCGCGGTGTCATCGGAGGAGCGCGAGCGATCGGCAGCCGAGCGGCGTGAGGCCCTGAAGGAGGTCTTCATGCAGGCGCGCGACTGCACGCGCTGCGCCGAGCTGGCGGCCACCCGCAAAACGGTCGTGTTCGGCGCCGGCAACGCCGACGCGGATCTGATGTTCATAGGCGAGGCCCCCGGCGCGAGCGAGGACGAGCAGGGGGTGCCGTTCGTGGGGCGTGCGGGCAAGCTGCTCGAGAAGCTGCTCGAGGAGATTGGACATCAACGTGCAGATGTGTTTATTGCGAATGTGCTCAAGTGCAGGCCGCCCGGCAACCGCGACCCGCTGCCGATCGAGATCGAGAACTGCCACGAGTACCTGCAGCGCCAGGTCGAGCTGATCGAGCCGACGGTGATCTGCACGCTCGGCAACTTCTCGACCAAGCTCCTGCGCGGGGACCCGACCGGCATCACGCGCCTGCACGGGCAGCCTGAGGTGCTCGTGCTGGGGGCGCGCGCGGTGCGCCTGTACCCGATCTACCACCCGGCGGCCGCGTTGTACACGCCACGGATGCTCGAGACGCTGCGCGAGGACTTCACCCGGCTGCCTGAGCTGCTCGCCCTCGGCGCGCCCGAGCAGCCGCAGATGCAAGCGGTGCCGGAGCTCGTTGAGGCGCCTGAGCCCGCAGAGTCGATCGCGACGGCGCGCCAGCCCCCGGCGCAGCCGGCGCAGCGTGACTCCGATGTCGACCAGCTCGGGCTGTTCTAGACACCTGTCCAGTGGCGTTTTCCCAGCAAAGGCAGGGCTTTCTGCGGCAGCGTCGAAAAATATGCCCAGGTCCTAAAGTCAAAAGGCAAGGCTGCCGATGAAGATCCTGTCTCCATCCCTCCAGGAGTAACGACCGGCCCGCGCTCCATTCTCCCGCGGGCCGGTCTTTTTTGTTGAGGCAACGCCTGTGGCGGGACGGACGCCGACAGGCTTTAGAGTCTCGGGGTGGCCGTACGGAGCGTCGAAACCGCTGGTCCCGCCGAGACGGAATCGCTCGGTGCCGAGTTGACGGCGGTCCTGGACGACGGTGACCTGGTGCTGGTATGCGGCGAGCTGGGCTCGGGCAAGACCACGCTCGTGCGCGGCGCCGCACGCGCCCTCGGCGTGAGCGATCCCGTCACCAGTCCCACGTTCAGCATCGGCCACCGCTACGCGGGGGACGGGGTTATCGTCTCGCATCTGGATCTCTACCGGCTGGCCGGCCTCGAGCGCGAGGACCCGGCGCTGCTCGCCGACTACCTGGGGCCGGGTCGGATCGCGTTCGTGGAGTGGCCCGAGGACGCGCATGTGGAGCTCGCGGACGCGCGCATGCGCGTGACTCTCAGCCACGGTGGAGGCGACCGCCGGCGAATCGACGTGGACGAGCTCATGGACGTCGCTGACGCGGTGGATGGGGCGGATGTGGTGGATGGGGCGGATGTGGTGGATGGGGCGGATGTGGTCGATGGGGCGGATGTGGTGGATGGGGCGGATACCGCGGATGGGGCGGATACCGAGGATGGGGCGGATCTGGCGGACGTGGCGGATGGCGGTGGGCCGCGATGATCGTGCTCGGCTTCGACACCGCCACGCGCGCGACCGCGGTCGCGCTGCGCCTGACGGACGGACGCACCATGCAGGCGCGCGACGATCCGCCATCGGGCGCGCACCCCGGACACGCGACGCGGCTGCTCGAGATGGCCCGCGAGCTGCTCGCTGGGGCCGGCATCGCGTGGAGTGGGATCGACCGGGTCGCGGTGGGGGTCGGGCCGGGCACGTTCACGGGCCTGCGCGTCGGCGTGGCCACGGCGCGCGGCCTGGCGCAGTCGCTGTCGGCTGAGCTCGTCGGGGTCTCGAGCCCGCGGGCGCTGGCGTTGGCGGCGCTCGCGGCAGAGCCCGCTCGGTCCGGCGAGCTGGGCGCGGTGCTCGCCGTGATCGACGCTCGCCGCGGCGAGGCGTTCGCGGCGGCGTACGAGGCCGGCGACGGTGGTGCGCCGCAGGAGCTCGCGTCCCCTCGTGCGCTGGCGCCGCAGGAGCTTGCGAGCGTCGTCGCGCACGTTGATGAGGCTGATCGGCGCCATCGGTGGCTGGCGGTGGGCGACGGCGCGGTGCGCTTTCGCGAGCAGCTCGAGGCCGCCGGGGTGCTCACGCCGCCGGACTCCTCGGTGCTGCACCTGGTTAGCGCCGCGGCTGTTTGTGAGCTGGGTGCGCACGCCGCGACGGCGAGCCTTCACGAGCTCGTGCCCGACTATCGTCGGCGCCCGGACGCGGAGCTAGCCTTGGTGGCTGGTAGAGAGTCCTCTTGAGATGACCGAGCGAACCGCCCACGAGCAGCCGATCGAGCAGGCGCCAACCGTGGAGGTGCGGCGCCTCAGCTACCAGGACCTGCCACAGGTGATCGCGATCGAGCGGCGCGTGTTCCCGACGCCGTGGTCGCTTGCGATGTTCGTGCTCGAGCTCTCCAAGCAGTCGGGGATCTGCCTGGCGGCGAGTGTCGCGGGTGCGGATGGCGAGCAGCGGCTGGTCGGCTACCTGATCTGCTCGCGCTACGACACCGTCTGGCATGTGATGAACGTGGCGGTGGACAGCGATCATCAGCGCCTGGGCATCGCCTCGGCGTTGCTCGCGGAGCTCTACGAGCGCGTCGGCGACGGCCGTGCGCGCTTCACGCTGGAGGTGCGCCGCTCCAACGCGGTGGCGATCCACCTGTATGAGCGCGAGGGCTTCCGCGCCGCGGGCACGCGCCGGCGCTACTACCAGGACAACGGCGAGGACGCACTGGTGATGTGGCGCACGCCGGCGACGCTCGAAGGCTCGCTCGGCGACGTGCCCAATCCCGGGCCGGTATGACGATCCTGGCGCTGGAGACCAGCTGCGACGACACGTGCGCGGCGATCGTTGACGCGGACGGTCGTATGCGCTCGAACGTGATCTCCTCGCAGGAGGCGCACGCGCGCTTCGGAGGAGTGGTCCCGGAGATCGCCTCGCGCCATCACCTGGAGCTCGTGAACCTGGTCGTGGAGCAGGCGCTGGAGCGTGCCGGCGCGACGCTCGACGACGTCGAGCTCGTCGCGGCGACGCAAGGCCCGGGGCTCGTGGGGGCGCTGCTGGTGGGACTCTCCACAGCAAAGGCGCTCGCCGCCGCCAGGGAGCTGCCGTTCGCGCCCGTGGACCACTTGCAGGGACACGTCGCCGCGAACTTCCTCGCGGGAGGCGAATCCAGCCTCTCGGGAGGTGACGGCTCGCAGCTGGGAGCGCCGGCGGGCGCCGCGGCTCAGGAGCCGTTCGAGCCGCCGTTCGTGTGCCTGATCGCGAGCGGCGGGCACACGCTGCTGGCGCTGGTCAGCGAGCACGACGGCTTCGAGGTGCTGGGCCGCACGCTCGACGATGCCGCCGGCGAGGCATTCGACAAGGGCGCGCGGATGCTGGGGCTCGGATTTCCCGGCGGGCCGGCGCTCGAGCGGCTCGCTGCGGACGGGGACCCCGAGGCGTTCTCCTTTCCCGGATCGGCGGGCGAGCGCGCGCGCGGCGGCCGCGGTGCACGTCACAAGACATATGCCGACAGCCTCGACTTCTCGTTCGCGGGCGTCAAGACCGCGCTGCTGTACACCGTGCGCGAGCTGGGGGAGGCCACGGCGCGCGAGCGTGCCGCCGACTTGGCGGCGTCCTATCAGGCGGCGATCGTGGAGCTGCTGGCCGCGCGCGCCGAGCAGGCGCTCGCGCGGACCGGGATCGCGCGCCTGGCGGTGGGCGGCGGCGTCGCAGCCAACGGCGCTCTGCGCCGGCGCCTGGGCGAGCTTGAGACGACGCTGCACGTGCCAGTGCGCGCACTGTGCACGGACAACGCCGCGATGATCGCGAGCGCCGCCCGCTTCGGCCCCTCGCTACCGTATCCAAACTACCTCTCGCTCGACGCCTACGCGACCGGCGAGCATCCGCGGTGAGATCGCTGCCAGTGTGCTCCGAGCTCGCGCTCCAGCTCACCAGGAGGGAGCCGTGCGGCCCTGGCCGCGGAGATCATGTATGTGGCCGTCCGTGGCCACATACATGTCACGGTGTCGCCGGCGTCAGCTAGGCGACTGTGTTGACCTCGATCTTTTCTTTGTTTTTCAGTTTCGTCAGCAGGGTCTCTCCGGATTGTTCATTTGGCGCTCCGCCGATGGAGGACTCGAGCACCTGCTGGGGTCCGCCGTCGAAGTTTTCCGGTATCTGATGGCCTTTTCTCTGTTTGAATTTTTCGTTTTCTTCGAGCACCATTTTGTTCGTCGTCACTTCGTGGATGACCGATCCGGTGACGACGACTTTCAGGAAGCCGCCGCATTCTAGTTCCGCGATGTTGCCCGAGGTGGCGGACAGCGCGATGCCGGCCAGGTTGCTGATGGGTTCGGATTCTTTCTTGATGAGATTGAGTTCGCCATCCAGCGCGGAGGTCGTGACTTCACCGGCTTTCGCTCCGGGCGACTGGCAGGCGAAGACTTCGAGGGCGGTGCAGCCCTTGAACGTGGTGTTGAGGTTGGCTATTGTTTTCGGCCCGCTGTATTCACCGGTGGCGCTCAATTCTTCGCATTCCACCGTTTTGCCTCCGACCGTTTCAAGGGTCACCGGTTCCTGATCTTCTCCCCGGCCTCCGTGCATCGCGAGAGTTTCTTCGCATTCTTTAGCTGTATAGCCGTGTTCTTCGAGGATTTTGTTCGCCAGCGGTAGGTTGCCTTCTTCTACTGCTTCGCGCCATTTGAGGCAGACTTTGTCTTTGCCCGTGAGCACAAACCGCGATTCGGACGTGAACTGCCGATCTTCGGCGGTTTCGCCGGGGCCGGATTTCCATTCGTATTTGGCTCCCGAGCCGACTTCGGTGGTGCAGCCGGCGTTCGAGTAGCCCGAGCCTTCGGCTTTCGCCTTTTTGACGCATCGGCCAAATTCGGGTGCTTCTGCCGACGCGGTCGCCACGGCGACCACGCTGATGGCCAGCGCGGCCACCAGGCACAGCCCGATCATCCTGAGTCGTGTCATCTTCGGTCCCTCCAGTTGGGATGCTTTCAATGAGCAGCCTGGGAGGGCGCGCTCAGGCAGTGACGGAGCAGCGACCGCGCAAGCACGGTCGCTGCTCTCGCCCCATCGTTTCCCGCCGACATCCGCCCCCGGCCGTCGCGGCCGGCCGCGCTCTCCCAGTGGTTGGAAGTGTCCACCGTTCGTGGCTCGAATGTCAAGCCTTTTCACGACTTGAGTTCCCGCAAATTGCAGACGTTTTCGCGGGCTGACGGGCGCTCTGGGGGCGTGTCGCGCTATCGGGTGCGTTCGTGACAACCGAACGGCCGGCAGGCGGCGGCCGGCGGCGAGCTGCTGCACGCGCGGTGCGCGCCGCGACCGCGCCGGCCGGGTGCTCAGATGCATCCGGCGCCGGGCGCCAGTCGGCGCTCCGCGCGGGTCGCGCGCGCCCCGGCTCGGCGCTAACCTCGGCCGATGGCACGCGCGGGCTGCGATGGCTGAGGTGATCGTCTACTCGAAGTCGGACTGCCACCTGTGCGTGGAGGCGATGCTCGCGCTGCGGCGCCTGCAGGAGGAGCTCGGGTTCTCGCTGCAGGAGCTCGACATCACCGCTGATGAAGCTCTGCACCGCGCCTATTTCGAGCGCATCCCGGTGGTGGTGCTCGACGGGGAGGAGCTGTGCGACCACTTCGTCGATGAGGCGCTCGT
Organism: Solirubrobacteraceae bacterium; assembly: GCA_050012835.1. GTDB lineage: Bacteria > Actinomycetota > Thermoleophilia > Solirubrobacterales > Solirubrobacteraceae > Palsa-744. Next base: position 30,506 of record JBEKGK010000011.1, read on the forward strand.
GCGCGAGCGTCTAGAGTCCCGGCGATGAGCTACGGAGAACGGACGACCGACGCGGCGACGGCCGGACACGATGGCGCCGGCTCGGCGGCCGAGCGCCTCTCGCTTGGGGTCGCGGCGCGCCTGTCGCGCTACCTGCAGGTGCTGACGCAGGCCAAGAAGATGGGCAAGGAGACGATCTCCTCGCAGGAGCTCTCCGACTACACGCACGTCAACTCCACGCAGATCCGCCGCGACCTGTCGGGCTTCGGGAAGTTCGGCAAGCGCGGGGTGGGCTACAACGTGGAGGCGCTCGTCTCCCAGATTCGCAAGATCCTGCGCACGGCCGGGCAGCACAACATCGGGCTGATCGGCGCGGGCCACCTCGGCCAGGCGATCGCATCCTCGGAAATCTTCGCCGACCACGGCTTTCGCGTGGTCGCCATCTTCGACAGCGCTGAGGCCAAGGTCGGCAGCAAGGTCGGCAATCAGATCGTGCGCGACATCGCCGAGCTGCGCCAGGTCGTGGAGGACGAGGACATCGTGGTGGGCGTGCTGGCCGTGCCCCAGGACGCCGCCCAGGGGCTCGCCGACGAGCTGGTGGAGGCGGGCGTGAAGATCATCTTCAACTACTCGGAGTCGCTGCTGGACGTGCCGCCGGAGGTGACCGTCCACACCTCCAGCCCGGCGGTCGATCTGCTCTACGCGCTGTACTTCTATCTGACGTGATCCAGTGCCCGCCCGGTTGCAGCGGGTCACTGTGCGTCACACTGGACGCCCGAGCGCTTCGCGCGAGACCCCACGCAGACGCCAAGCGATGAACAGCCTTGATCTAGATCGAGCCGCCGAGACGTTCGCGTCAGCCGCCGACCTCACGGTCGGCGTGGAGGAGGAGTTCTCGATCCTCGACCCGCGCACGCTCGAACTGGTCCCGCGCTTCGAGCAGCTGCGCGCCGCCGCCGCGGATGACGCGCTTCTGCGCGAGGGCATCGCCGGCGAGCTGATCTCCTCGGAGATCGAGATCATCTCGGGGGCGGGCTCGGATCTGCAGGACGCGTTGGCGCGCCAGCGCGAGCGCCGCCGGCGGCTGTTCGCGCTCGCCACGGCGCAGGGCGTCGCGCTCGGCGCCACCGGGACCCATCCCTGGGCCGACTATCGCAAGCAGCCGATCATCGACACCGAGCACTACCGTCGCGTCGAGGAGGGGCTCAAGTACGTGGCCTGGCGCAACAACACGTTCAGCCTGCACGTGCACGTCGGCGTGCGCGACATCGACCGCGCGGTGCGCGCGTGCGATCGCCTGCGTCCGGTGCTGCCGCTGCTGCTTGCGATCTCCGCCAACTCCCCCTACCTGGACGGCCGCGACAGCGGCCTGCACTCGGCGCGCACGCAGAGCTTCACCAAGAGCTTTCCCCGCTGCGGCATCCCCGACGCGTTCGGCGGCTGGCCGGCCTACCGCGAGTACATCGAGTTCCTGCAGCGGACCAACTCGATCGTCGAGTTCACCCAGGTGTGGTGGTCGGTCAGGCCGCACTTCAGCTTCGGCACCGTCGAGGTGCGCATCTGCGACGCGCAGGCCACCGCGCAGGAGTCCGAGGCGCTCGCGGGCCTGATGGTCGCGTGCATCGCCCAGGCGGTGCGCGACTGCGACGAGCGCGTGCCATTCCAGGATCCAGCGCCGCGGCTGATCGAGGAGAACATGTGGCGCGCGACCCGCTTCGGGCTCGACGGACGGCTGATCGACCTCGAGCGCGGGAGGGAGTATCCGGCGCGCGAGGCGATCGAGCGGCTGCTTGCATGGACCGCGCCGGTGCGCGCGGAGCTGGCGATCGATCCTGCCTTCCCCGAGCGCAACGGCGCGCAGCGCCAGCGACGGATGATCGACGCGGGCACCGCGCGCGACGAGGTGTTCGCGGCCAGCGTCGAGGAGACCAGAGAGAGCTATCCAGAGGAGGTGACGGTTTGAGCCCAGACGGCGCGCAACCGACAGACGACGGGCCCGCCCACGCCGGTGGGCAGGCGGGCGCCCCGGGCGGCGGCGCCGGCGAGCCCAGCGAGGAGGAGCTCCGCGCGGCATACGAAGCTGAGCTGAGTCGCTTGACGAGCACCGACGTGATGGCCCAGGCGGTGGTCTCGCTGCTGAACATCGGCGCTCGGCGGCTGGCGCCGGCCGGCGCTGATCAAGATCCCACCCGCCCGGCCGAGCGCGATCTCGAGCAGGCACGCGACGCGATCGATGCCGTCAGGGCGCTGCTCGAGATCCTCGAGCGCCGCATCCCGCGCGAGCTGAAACCGCTGCGCGACGCGCTGTCGCGGCTGCAGATGGCCTATGCCCACGAGGTCGGGCCGGGCGCGCCGAGCGCCGGCGAGGATGCCCCCGGGGCGGGCGCGGGCACTCAGGGCACGAGCGCCGACACGGGTCGCCAGCCGCCGACGGACGAGCGTCCGCCGGGTCCCGGACCGGCTGAGTCGAGCGGCAGGCTGTGGGTGCCCGGACGGTGACGGGCGGCCGGCGGGGCGCGTGCGGGCAGGCAGAGTGCCGGCCGGCACGATACACTGCGCCCGCGTTTGCACCGGGTAGACGCTCGCGCCGAGCGATCCGGGCGACAAATGTGCGCGCGACGATCCTCGCGCGGCACGCCAATCAGACCGCGGAGGATTTCTGTTGAGCAGCTTTCTGACGAACCATGGGGTCGTCGTCGCCCTCGTTTGCGCCGCCTGTGCGGTGGCCTACGGCCTCGTGACCACGCGATCCCTGCTCGCGCTCTCGCCGGGCAATGAGAAGATGCAGAGCATCTCGCTGGCCGTCCAGCAGGGCGCTCGCGCCTACCTGAATCGTCAGTACACGACGATCGCCGGCGTGGGCGTCGTGCTGTTCGTCGCATTGATCTTCATCCAGAACATCGCCGTCGCAGGCGGCTTCGCGATCGGCGGGCTGCTCTCGGGCTCGACCGGCTACATTGGCATGAACGTATCCGTGCGCTCGAACGCGCGCGTCGCAGAGGCCGCACGCGGCGGCGTCTCACCCGCGCTGAAGGTCGCGTTCCGCGGCGGCGCGATCACCGGCCTGCTCGTCGTCGGCCTCGCCCTGATCGGCGTCTCCGGCTACTACGGCGCGCTGACGTCGTTCTTCGGCGACAGCCCGAAGACGGCGGTGGACGCGCTGATCGGTCTCGGCTTCGGCGGCTCGCTGATCTCCGTGTTCGCGAGGCTCGGCGGCGGCATCTTCACGAAGGCCGCGGACGTCGGCGCCGACCTCGTCGGCAAGGTCGAGGCCGGCATCCCCGAGGACGACCCGCGCAACCCGGCGACGATCGCGGACAACGTCGGCGACAATGTCGGCGACTGCGCGGGCATGGCAGCCGACCTGTTCGAGACCTATGCGGTGACCGCGATCGCGGTGATCCTGCTCGGCGTGCTCACGTTCCACGAGTCCACGCAGGTCGCGCTGTACCCGCTCGTGATCGGCGGCGTGGCGATCATCGCCTCGATCATCGGCACGTTCGCGGTGCGCACGAGCTCCGGCAACGTCGAGCGCGCGCTGCTGCAGGGCCTGCTCGTCTCCGGCGTGCTCGCCGCGGCCGCGTTCGCCCCGATCACCTACTGGCTGATGCGCAACCTCACGTTCAAGGTCGTCGGCAGCACCGTAAACGCGCCCAGCTGGAGCCACCTGTACCTGTGCTCGCTGATCGGCATCGTGGTCACCGCGCTGCTGTTCGGACTAACCGAATATTACACGTCGACCCGGTTCTCGCCGGTGAAGAAGACCGCCAAGGCGTCGATCACAGGCCACGCCACGAACATCATCCAGGGCTTCGCCTCCGGACTGCAGGCCACGGCGCTGCCGGCGCTCGTGATCGTGCTCGGGATCCTCGGCTCGTGGAAGCTCGCGGGCGGTGGCGTGACCGGCATCTACGGGATTCTCGTGGCGGCGATGGGCCTGCTCTCGCTGACCGGTCTGATCGTCGCGCTCGACGCCTTCGGCCCGATCACCGACAACGCCGGCGGCATCGCCGAGATGGCGGACCTGCCCGAGGAGGTGCGCCAGGTGACCGATCGCCTGGACGCGGTCGGCAACACGACGAAGGCCGTCACCAAGGGCTACGCGATCGGCTCGGCCGTGCTCGCGGCGGTCGGCTTGTTCGCGGGCTTCCAGAAAGAACTCGAAAACAAGGTCGGCCACATGATCTCCTTCGGCATCAACGAACCGCCCGTCCTGATCGGCCTGTTGCTGGGCGGGCTGATGGTGTGCCTGTTCGCGTCGCTGTCGATCGAGGCCGTCGGACGCGCCGGCGGCGCCGTCGTCGAGGAGGTGCGCCGCCAGTTTCGCGAGCACCCCGGGATCATGGACTACAGCGAAGAGCCCGACTACGCGAGGTGCGTGGATATCGTCACGAAGACCGCGCAGCGCGAGATGATCCTGCCGTCGCTGCTGCCGATCGGGCTGACGCTGATCGTCGGGCTGATCGATCAGCAGGCGCTCGGCGGCCTGCTGATCGGGGTGATCGTCGTCGGCTTTTTCTTCGCTGTGCTGATGACCGCCGGCGGTGGCGCTTGGGACAACGCCAAGAAGCTCATCGAGGATGGCGCCTTCGGCGGCAAGGGCTCGGACGCGCACGCTGCGTCGGTCACGGGGGACACGGTCGGCGATCCGTTCAAGGACACCGCCGGGCCGGCGATCAACCCGATGATCAAGGTGGCCAACATCGTCGCGATCCTGATCATCCCGCTGATCACTTGATGTGAAGACCGATCGGAGATCGGCCAGCATGCTTGGTCTAATGCTGGTTTGGAAGGTCACGCCGCAGGCGGCATGACCGGCAGGGTCGCATGCGACCCTGCCCCGGGGTCGCACATGTGCGGCCCCACCGGACGGTGCATGCACCGTCCGGCCTGGTGGCGCATGCGCCACCAGGAACAGCGTGACCGCCACCGGAATAACCTCAAGATGAGATGAACGGCCGACAGGCGCACCGCATGGGCACGCTCGTGCTCTCGCTGCTGATGGCGGCGATCGGCCTGGCGTTGATCGTGCAGGCGGTGAGCGGGCACGCGAGCTCGATCTCGCCGCGCCTGCTGCTGGGCGTGCTGTTCATCGCGGCCGGCGGCGGGCGCTGGTACGTGGAGGTCAGGAGGGCGCGCGGGAGATGAGCGCGCAGGAGGGCCACAGCTCGGAGCGCGGCGCGCGCTCGCGCGTGATGGTGCGTCGCAGCATCGGCTCGCCGATCCTGTTCACGATCGTCTACTCCTCGCTGGCGAGCGCGATCTACTTCTCGCTGGGGGTGATCGCCGGGCACGCGCTGGGGCTCACGCCGCTGGTGTTCCTGATCGCCGCGGTGCTCTACACGGTGACCGCGATGACCTACGTCGAGGGGGCCTCGCTGCACCAGGATCGCGGCGGCTCGACCGTGTTCGCGCGCTACGCGTTCAACGAGCTGGTGAGCTTCATCGCCGGCTGGGCGATCCTGCTCGACTACGTGATCCTGATCGCTGTCACGGCGTACTCGGCGACGCAGTACCTGAAGGTGTTCTGGAGCCCGCTGGGCAGCAGCGACGAGGCGCTGGGCCTGGCGCTGGCGTTCATCGCGCTGGTGGTGCTCAGCAACATCCGCGGCTTCGGCGGTCGCCGCGTGCGGCGGGTGGGCATCCTGCTGGCGGGCGATCTGGCGCTGCAGGGCTTCATCGTCGTGCTCGGGCTGGTGCTGTTCTTCAACCCGCACACGCTGCTGAGCCCGATCCACCTGGGCACCGCGCCCACGTGGTCGCACCTGCTGTTCGCGATGACCGTCGCGGTGATCTCGTTCACGAGCCTCGAGTCCGCGTCGGGCCTGGCGGGGGAGGTGCGCATCAGCCGCGGCGGCCTCAAGCGCCTGGTCGGCAGCACGACCGCGACGGTGGCGTTCCTGTACGTGGGCATCGCGCTGGTGGCCGTCACGGCGCTGCCCGTCCGGGGCGGGCACACCGAACTGGCGGGGCGCTACCTGAACGCGCCGATGATCGGCGTGGTGAGCCACGTGCATCCGCACTGGCTCGCACAGACGCTGATGTACCTCGTCGCGGCGATGGCCGCGGTCACGCTCGTGGCGGCCGCCAACTCGGCGATGCTCGGCCTCTCACGCCTGGCTTACTCGCTGTCGACCAACCGCCAGATCCCCAGCGGCCTCGGGCGGCTGCATCCCGAGCGCTCGACGCCGTACGTGCTGATCGTGCTCGCGGGCCTGATCGCGGCGGGGCTCGCGGCGACGGAGGACCTCGACTTCCTGGTCGGCATCTACGCGCTCGGCGCGACGCTCGCGTTCACGATCGCGCACCTGTCGATCTGCCGCCTGCGCTACTCAGAGCCCGATCGCGACCGCCCGTACCGGGTGCCGCTGTCGGTCAGGATCGGCGGCGGCGAGCTGCCCCTGCCGGCGGCGTTCGGGGCGCTGGCCTCGGTGGCGGGGCTCGGGGCCGTGCTGGTCGTGCACCCCGCCGCGCGCTACGTCGGCCTCGGATGGATGGCGGTCGGGATCGCCCTGTACGTCATCTACCGCCGCGCCGATGAGACCTCGCTGCTGCGCCGCGTGACGGTCTCGCCGCGCGTGCTGCGCGCCGAGCCGCCCGGCGAGCGCGACTATGGCTCGATCCTCGTGCCGCTGTTCGGCACAGACCTCGACGATGACATCGTGCAGACCGCCGCCCTGCTGGTCGCGGGCGAGCAGACCGACGAGGCTGCGATCGACGCCGCCACGATCGAGGCGGTGTGGATGTTCGTGATACCGATGTCGCTGCCGCTGGACGCGAGCCTGCCCGAGGCGCAGATCAAGCACGCCCGCCAGGTGCTCGCGCGAGCCAAGGCGGTGGGAGAGGAGTACAACGGCGTACACGTGGCCACGGCGACCGTGCGCACGCGCCGCGCCGGCTACGCGATCGTCGATGAGGCGCGCAGGCGCGGGGTGGAGGCGATCGTGCTCGGCGCCGAGGAACCGTCGCTGATCCGCGGCGGCGCGCGCCTAGGCGGCCGCGGCGGGCCGCTGGAGGCATACGTGGGAGACATCACCAAGTACGTTGTGCGCAAGGCCGGCTGCAGGGTGATCGTCACCGCGCCCGCCGCGCGCGACTCGCCCGCGGAGCTCGCCCGCCGTGCCAACCGGGCCGGCGCCCCAATGGTCTAACCTGCGAACCTATGACCAACCGTTCATCCGCATGTTCGTCCTGATCGTGGGCGCCGGGCGCGTCGGCTCGGCGGTGGCCAAGTCGGCGCTCGCCGCCGGCCATGAGGTGTCGGTGCTCGACGAGGATCCGCTCTCGCACGAGCGCCTGGACGCCGGGCAGAGCAAGAGCTGGGAGGACTCGGGCGGCCAGTTCACGGTCGGCACCGCGCTCGAGACCGACGCCCTGATCCAGGCCGGGATCGAGCGTGCCGACGCGTTCATCGCCTCGACCGCCGGCGACAACACGAATCTCGTGATCGCGCAGATCGCGCAGAGGCGCTTCGGCGTGGAGAAGTCGATCGTGCGCGTGATGGACCCCGCGCGCGCCGACTGGTACGGCGAGCAGGGGCTGCAGACGATATCCCCGACCAAGCACGCGATCGACATGTTCGAGCGCGCGCTCGAGCCCGAGGCGGCTTAGCGGCATGTACGCGATCATCGCCGGCGCCGGCAAGGTCGGGCGCAACCTCGCACGCGAGCTGATCACCAAGGGGCACGAAGTCACCCTGATCGAGTCATCGCGCAGCTGCTACCTGGCCAACGAGGACGAGTTCGAGCACGCGGTGCAGTACGGCGACGCGACCGAGCTGTGGGTGCTCGAGCGCGCCGGCATCCAGCGCGCCGACCTGGTGATCGCGGTCACGGGCGACGACGAGGACAACATCCTCGTCTGCCAGGTCGCCAAGGAGAAGTACCTGTGCGAGCGGATCATCGCGCGCGTGAACAACCCTCGCAACCACGACCACTTCAGGCTGCTGGGCATCCAGCCGGCTGTCTCCGCCACCGACCTGATCCTGCGGCTGATCGAGCACGAGGTGCCGCGCTACGGCCTCGTGCACCTGCTCGCGCTCGAAGAGGAGCGCCTGGAGATCATCGAGCTGGAGGTCGACGCCGACGCGCCCACCGTCGGCGAGAAGGTGGCCGACATCGCCCTGCCCGAAGGCGCCCTGATCATCTCCGTGCTGCGCGGCGGATCCGGCTTCGTGCCCAAGCACGACACCATGATCGAGGCCGGCGACGAGGTCCTGCTCGTGCTCGACCCCGGCCTCGAGGAGGCGATCACCGCCTACTTCGCGCCCAACGGCACGCCCGCCGCGTTCTGAGCGCCTCAAGCACGTCTCCAGGGCGCGGCTGGCCGAGCCCTCGCACTCGGTTGCGCGACACCGCGCGCGGTGTCGGATCCGCTGGAAGGTTGGCTATTCTCTACGCCAGACACTGTCCGGGATAGTCCAATTGGCAGTGACGCCCGGTTCTGGTCCGGGAGATTGGGGTTCGAGTCCCTGTCCCGGAGTGGCCGTCGTGAGGTGCAGGCGGGGTTGGGCGAGGTCTACGTCCTGCGCGGTCGCCGGCGCGGGGTCGCCGCTGGGCCCGTCACGTCCGCTGGCAGCCGACCGACCTGCCACAGACCGGCGTCGTGTCGCGCCTCGAGCCAACGCTCGGCGTCGCGCTGGCCGAGCGCGATCAGCTTGTCGACGAACTCGCGCGCGAGGAACAGGTAGCTGAGCAACTCGCCGTGGACGGCGCTGCGATCGGCGTTGACGAACTGCCCGAGCAGCGCGAGGTCGCGATCGCGCACGAGGCCGCGGATACCGGAATAGCGACGCTTGTAGACCTCGCGCGCCAGGCGCCCGATCTCGAGACGATCACACGGCGCTATGAAGATGTACGGGATCGTTCGCCGATGCTTGCGTCCCGCGCCCTTGGCCCCGGCGGACCGCGCGCCGCCGGCGGGTGACCGGGTGGGTAGGAGCGTCTCGTTGACGGTGGCGAGCGTTGCGACGTCGTCGGCGAGCTGATCGGCGAGCACGACCTGGAGCAGCTGTGCGACGCCGTCGAGCATGTCCGGCCGCCTCGAGGCCGCCACGGGCGTCGAGGAGGAGTTCAGGCCGATCACAACGACGCGCTCGGCGCCCAGCGAGAGCGCCGGCTTGAGCGGCGCGTTGAGGCGCACGCCACCGTCGCTGTACCAGCCCGCCGCTGTGCGCGGCTCGCGGATCTCGACCGCCGGGAATGCGCCCGGGATCGCCGCCGACGCGAGCACGTGCTCGGGTTTGAGCACGGTGGAGACGTAGTCGATCGCGCGCGTCACGTCGGGCTCGAGCGCCGGGCCGCCGTGATGGAAGACGACGCTGCGTGTGGTCGCGTATGCCGTCGCGACGACGGCGGCGGCCGTCAGCGTGCCGTCCTCGATGTTGTCCTCGATCCGCTCGAACGAGACGAGTCGCTCAAGCGTGCCCCGTAGCGGCGAGGTGTCCAGCAGCCCGGACGGGTCCGCGCGCGGCAAGTGGGCGAGCATCGCGACCGTGCCCACCAGACGACGGAGCTCGGACGGCGATGTCAATGGACGCAGCGCCTTGCCCCAGCGCAGCTCGCGCCACATGTCCAGCGCGGCCGCGGCCGCCACCTCGAGCGGTTCGTGCGCGCGAGCCGCGAAGAACGAGCCGTTGAGCGCGCCGATGCTGGTACCGACGAGGATGTCCGGGGTCTGCCCGTGCGCGGCGAGCGCCGGCGCGAGGGCGGACAGCGCACCGGCCTCGTACGCGCCGCGCGCTCCGCCGCCGGCGAGCACCAGCGCGATGCGCTCGTGCTTGCGCCTGGGTTTGGCAGCGGCTGGCATCCTCGCCGCAGACTATCGCCGACTCAACAGATGATCAGCCGGGCGGGCTGTTACTGCAATCAGTCCTGCCCGGCAGTTGCGATGACTCGGGCGATCTTGCGGTTCGGCTTGGACTTGACCGACCCGTCAGGCAGCTCGAGCTTGACGCGCTCTTCAAGAAGCCCGAGTTTGGCGAGATGCTTGCCGCGAACCTTCACCACACGCGCGTGGGTCCCGTCCTGCAGCTCAACGCGTGCGCCAACCTCGACCTTCTCGGTGGCCGGCATGCTGGTGTCTTCAAGGCGCAGGACTTCGGTGCCCCCCAAGAGCCCCCCGCTGAGCGTGACGTGCGG
>JBEKGK010000012.1:0-40141 GCA_050012835.1 Solirubrobacteraceae bacterium
GCTGCGAGGCGCTCGATCTCGCCCCGGCCGGCGAGCTCCAGCTCGAGCTCCGCGTGCTCGTAGATCGCCTCGTAACACCCCAGTGCGGGCTCGAGCCCCGGTGCGGGCTCGACGCCGCCGTCGCGCGCCGGGCCACTCACCCGCGCTGCGCCTCGGCGGCGAGGACGGACGTCCGGTCCACCTCGGCCGCGACCTGGCTCCAGGCCTCGCGCAGCTCGCCCAGTAGCCCGCTGACCTCTTCGACCTTGCTCGTGTCCTGGCTGATGCGCGCGGCGTTGAGCTGGGACAGGCAGAACACGTAGATCATGTGCAGGCGCTGCGGGAGATCGCCCTGGTCGAAGTCGAGCGTGCCGTCGAGGTGGCTGATGATCCGTTCGCCGTAGCGCAGGGTGGTGTGCGCGCGCTCGACCTCGCCGGCATCCATCGCGCTGACGGCCTGGCGCAGGAACCGTCGTGCGCCGTCGTAGAGCATCACGACCAGCTGCCCGGGTGTCGCCGACAGCACTTCGCCCCTGCGGTAGGCGGCGTGTGATGCGGTGACGTTGCTCATCTCACTTCCTTGATCGACCGCGCTCGGTCAAAGTTGAGCGCCCGCGCCGCTACCCGCCGGACTTGATCAGCGATTCGGTCTGCTGACTCAGCCAGCTGCTCTGCGAGCTGTTCTTGGAGATCACTGCTTCGAGCTCGGCATACGTCGCCTGCAGGGCTTTTTCGCGCTGCACGAGCTGTTCGTTCAGCGCGTTGATCTGCATGGTCAGCCGAGTGACCTGCGCGCCGTCTCCGTTGGAGCGGACTTCGATCGCTCCACCGGGCTCGGCCGCGTTGTTGAGCAGGCCCTGGAGGTTCGTGGACCATTTCTCGAGCATCTGCTCCACGCCGCTGGGGTTGGCCTTGATGGCTTCCGCGAGCTTTGCCGGTTCGAGCGTGAGCTGGCCTTCGAGCGAGGACTGCGAGGCGCCGCCGCCGGTCGCGGCACCCGTGCTGAGGCCGATGTCAGCCGGACTCGACATTTCAGCCGATAGCCCTGCGATCGGTTCGTACATGGCCTGGCGCATGCTGTCGAGCAGGCCCGACAGTTCCTGATCGCCGAACAGCGTGCCGGTGGCGAATTCGCTGGTCGTGTGCGGTCGCGTGGGAGACTTGGTGCTCAGCTGCGTCTCGATCGCTCCGACGGTCGAGTTGTAGAGCTTGATGAACGACTGCAGCTGGGCTTCGACCGCCTTCGCACCGACACCGGGGGGCTGCACGTCGATCGTCACGGGACCCTTGGGCGTGAGGCCGCTCAGCGTCAGCGTGACTCCGGCGATCGCGTTGGTGACGGTGTTGGAGCTGGAGGTTCCGGCCACGCCGTCGATCGTGTATTCGGCGTCCTGCCCTTCTTTGGCGGTCCCCGCCTTTTCGGTCAGCGCCGCACCGGTGACTTTGATGAATTCGGCACCCGTGCTCCCCGTCGCACGGTTGGACAGCACCAGCGTTTCGCCTTCGAGCACCGCCGCGTAGACCGTCGCGCCGCTGCTGGCGTTGATGGCGCTCGCCAGCCCCTTGGCGCTCTCGCCGGCCTGGATCTTGAATTCATGGCCGTCGATCGTGATCGCTTCTTCGCTGGAGGGGGTCGTGAACGTGAACGTGCGCTGCGCGGAGTTGGCGAGCTTCGTGACTTCGACCTCGTAGCCGCCGATGCCCGCGCCGCCGCTGACCGAGGCTTCGACCCGCGTGGGTTCGCTCGAGGTGACCGACTGCGAGCTTTCATACAGAGACGGCAGGATGAATTCGGCAGCCGAGAACGACAGCTGCTGCAGGTTGCTCTGGACGCTCTGCAGCTGCGTCTGCTCCGCCGTCAGCTTCGCCTGCTCGTCTGTGAGGTGGGTGACGGGCTCGCGTTCGACCGACATCAACGCGGCGATGATCGAGCTCGTGTTCAGGCCCGAGGCCAGGCCCGAGACCGTGATCGGCGCGCCGGCTGCGGAGCTGACGTTGAGCGATGACGTGGACATGGCGCAGGCCTACCCCAACGGTCTTCCGGCGGCCAGCTCGAAGGCCTCGGCGGGGGACAGGGTCTTGACGGCGTTGCCTTCGAGGTCGTGGATCTCGATCCTCGGGCGCTCGCCCGCGGCGGCGGCGAGGAAGCGCAGCTGGTGTCCGCTTTCGCGCAGCTCGTCGTGGATCCTGGCGGCGGCGGCGATCTGGTCGAGCACCCGCGGCGGCGGGGCGCCCCTGCTGGCGATCGGCGAGAGCGTGGCTTCGCTTGCGGCCAGCTCCAACACGAACGCGCTGACGTCGGCCGCGTCGCTGCCCGCGGAGGGCGCGGCTCTCGATAGGTCTGGAGGGCCCTTGATAGGCAGGATCGGCGAGCTCATATGGCGTTTTCTCCCTGAAAACATGTGACGCGGCCCAGTCCATGGGCCGCCCCGCGCTTGATGTGCACCTTCGTCATCGACGCCCTTCGCGGAAACTTTAAGGATCTCCTCCAGCTGCGACATGCCTTGCGCTGAGCGCACGCGCGAGCACCCATCCGCTACGCGGCCGCGGCCTGCAGGAGCAGGCTCGCCGCGAGCTCGTTGTCGGGATCGCGAGCGAGCGCGGCCTGCGCGAACTCGCTCGCCTCACGGGGCATTCCCCCCGCGGCGGCCGCGCGCGCGAGCCCCAGCAGCGCCTCGGCGTCGGGCTGGCGCCGGCAGACGGCCATCCACTCTTCGGCCGCCGCGGCCACGAACCCGCGCCGCAGGTACATCTCGGCGAGCAGCTCGCGCCGCTCGCGCTCGCCCAGGGGGCAGCGCTCGAGCAGCCCGTGGAGAGCTTCGAAGGCCTCGAAGTCCTGTACACGCAGCAGCGCTTCGAGCATCACCGCCAGCGGCGCGAGCGCCTCGCGGGAGAGCGCGATCGCCGTGCATCCGCAGGTGGCGAGCTCGTTCCAGGCGACGAACAGGTCGAGCTCCTCGGCCTGCATCCCCGCGGCGCTCGCCCGCTCCAGCGCACCCGCCGTGCCCTGCACGTCGGCGCCGGCGATGCGCGCGAACAGCTCGGTGCGGCAGGCGAGCAGCGCGAGCGGATCGTGGCCGGCGAGCTTGGCCGCCTCGGCGGCCGCCTCCGCATAGCGCCGCTGCGCCAGCAGCGCCTCGCCGAGCGCCACGCGCGCCCGCCCGGAATGCGGCTGCTGTGCGAGCACGGCCCTGAACTGCGCCTCGCCGGCGTTCGCAGCGCCGCCCTCGTACAGGGCGGTGCCCAGCATGAAGCGAGCCGCCGGAGAGGGGTCGGGCATGTGGCGCTCGAGCGCGCGCACGACCGCGTCGGGCTCCAAGCCCTGCTCCAGCAGCGCGCTCGCGTAGGGCGCCACCGAGCCGATGAACCGTGGATGCTCGCGCAGGCAGCGCTCGAGCAGCTCGATCGCCTGCCCGAGCTCGCCGCGCGTGCGTCTGAGCTCGGCGAGACGGACCCTCGGCAGGTAGGAGCCGCAGCCGACCGTGGCCGTGTAGCGGCGCGGCGCGTCGCCCATCTCGATGCAGCGCTCGCACAGCTCGATCGCATGGTCCTCCCGCCCGAGCGCGATCGCGGCGAGCGCCTGCTCGAGCACGAGGTCGGTGAACCCGGGGAAGCGCTCGAGCCCCTTCTCGGCGCGCGCGAGCGCCTCACGGGGGCGACCGCAGACCCGTAGCGCCTTCACCAGCCGGCTCAAGAGCGCGGGCGCGAACACGTAGCCGTCGCGGTTGGAATCCGCCTCCAGCAGTCCCCAAGAGCGTTCGAGCTCGACGAGCGCGGCCGTGCGATCGCCGGTGGCGGCGTACTCGCAGCCGAGGTTGTAGTGCAGGAACGGCGTCGGGTCGCTTTCGGCCTGCTGCAGGCGCAGCAGCTCGATGTTGCGGCGTGACTTCTCGCGCGTGTCGCGCACGGCGCCCACATAGCCGTAGTGCTCGACGCGCACGCTCGTCGCCTCGATGCGCTCCGGCAGATACCCGGGAAGGCAGTGGGCGATCTGCTCGTGCAGACGTCCCTCGAAGCGATACTCGGGCCGGTTGCGGAACACGCGCAGCGCGTTGTGCATGACGGCCGTGCCGTCCTCCGGGTCGCCCGTGTGGTTGGTCTCCGACAGATAGAACGCCTCGCGCCAGGTGCGAGCCGTCAAGGAGCGCAGCAGCGGGACGTCCTCGCGCACGAGCAGCTCGTCGGCGTCCAGGTACATCAGCCAGTCTCCGCGCGCCGCATCGAAGGACACGTTGCGCGCCTCGGCGAACGAGCCCGTCCACGCGCGCTCGATGACGCGCGCTCCGAAAGACCGTGCGATCTCGATCGTCGCGTCGGTCGAGCCCGTGTCGACGATCACGATCTCATCGACCGCCCCGGCGACCGCGGCCAGGCAGCGGGGCAGCATCTGCTGCTCGTCGCGCACGATCATGCACAGGCTCAGCCGCAGGCCCTCGGCCGGCTGGGCCCGCGCCGCGATCTCCAGCGCCCGGCGCGAGAGCTCGGGCAGCGCCGCGCGCAGTGGAGCCCGCGCCGCGGAGCTGCGCATCAGCCGCCGTCGCTCGGCGAGCTCCGCGAGGCTGCGCTCGACCTGCGCGAGCTGCGGGTCCAGGCGCCCCGCGGCCTCGAACATCGCCTCGGCCGCGTCGAGGCTCCACAGCTCATGCAGGATCGTGCCGGCGTGGTTGAGCAGCCGCGGCTCGCTGGGCTCGCGCTCGAGCACCTCGAGCGTGCACGCGGCGAGCGCCACGTTCAACGCCGGCAGGCGCGCGGCCGGGGCGCTCGCGCCCGCAGCGAGCCCCCGTTCGACCAGGCTCACGGCCGCCCAGTGGCGGCGCTGGGGGTCCTCGATCGACTCGAGTCGCTCGAACAGGCGCCGATACCCCTCGAGATCGTCGACGGCGAGCAGCTGCTGGGCGCGCGCGGGCAGGTCGGCGGCCGTGAGCGCGCCGTTCGGTGGAGCGGGGCCTGAGAAGCGGACGGTCATTTTCTGGCCCGGTCATCGACCGCACGCGGCGATATCTGAGCGACATGCGCGACGCGCGAGCGCACGTGCATTCGTCGATGCGCTCGCGCAAGGCACGCGCGCGTCGACGCGCGCGTGCCTGACCTTATGACCGGGGGAGGGAATATCGTGGCGAGCGCGAATCTACTGCCGGTTAGACGCCGCACGATCAACGCTCGGACGCGAGCAAGGTGCCATAGCGGCGAGCCATGCCCCTGTCAGTTCCCTCGATACCAGAGCAGGAGAATGGAAATAATCGGAAAGCGCGCAGCCAGGGCGCCGGCGGCAGAGGTGCTGGCGACCTGGCACGAATACAACAGCAGCGGCGATCGCGAGCTGCGGGACCGGCTGATCTTCATGTTCATGCCGATGGTCCGCTACATCGTCTACCGCAAGGTCCGCGAGGTTCCCGTGCAGTGCGACGTGGAGGACTTCCTGTCGTGCGGCCTGGAGGCGCTGATCCGCTCGATCGAGCGCTACGACCCCGACAAGGGCGCGTCGCTGGAGCAGTACGCGTGGACGCGAGTCCACGGCGCCGTGCTCGACGAGCTGCGCCGTCACGACTGGGCGCCGCGCTCACTGCGCCGTGACGAGCGGGCGATCAACAACGCCCGCGAGACATTCCTCTCGCTGCACGAACGCCAGCCCAGCCGCGAGGAGCTCGCGGCGCAGGTCGGCATGACCCCGACGCAGGTGACCGATCGGCTCGACCAGGTGGCACTCGCGGAGGTCGGCTCGCTGAACAGGATCGTGCGCTCCGACGAGAGCGCCACGATCGAGCGCATCGACACGCTGGAGAGCGCCGACGAAGACTGCGACCCGAGCGTGCAGGCCGAGCGTCGCGAAGCCAAGCAGCGATTCCGCCGGGCGTTCGCGCGCCTGACCAAGCAGGAGCGCGAGGTGGCGGTGCTGCTGTACGTGGAGGACTGGACGCTGCGCGACATCGGCGTGCGCCTCGGCGTCTCCGAGAGCCGCATCTCGCAGATCCATACGCAGTTGCGCCGGCGCCTGTACGAACAGCTCTCCGGCGAGCTGCCGCTGTTCACGGCCGTGGGCTGAGCGGCAGCGCGAGCCACCGCCGCGGGCCGTATAGCCATGGCGATACAGACCTCGTGACCCACTACCTCGTGGGGTAACACACTTCACAAGAGCCGTATAGCCATGGCGATACAGACCTCGTGGGGTAACACACTTCGCAGCAAGGGCCGTATCACCATGGTGCTACCGACTCAAGGTCGCGCGCTCGCGGTCGAACACCCGGGCTGAGAATGGATCTCGGCCTCGACATCGCCGCATCGGGAATGGTCGCCGAGCAGGTCCGCCAGGACCAGCTCTCCAATGACCTGTCCAACGCCTCGACTCCGGGCTTCAAGCCCGACGAAACGCCACAGCGCAGCTTCGGCGCGGTGCTGCTGGCGAACACTGAGGGCGGGGCGGCTGTGGGCTCGGTCAACGAGGGCGTCGCGCTCGGCAAGGCGTTCACCAACATGACGCCCGGCTCGATGCAGGAAACGGGCGAACCGCTCGACTTCGCGATCGAGGGCAACGGCTTCTTCGCGGTCAAGACGCCGCAGGGCGTGCGCTACACGCGCGACGGGCAGTTCACGGCTTCGGCCAAGGGCGTGCTCACCGACGCCAATGGCGACCCCGTGCTCGGCGCCAAAGGCGGGCAGATCAAGGTCGGCGCCACCGGCACGGTGCCGGCAAGCGCGGTCGGCGTCTTCGAAGTGCCCGGCGCGGCCAAGCAGGGCGAAAACCTGTACACGGGCACCGCCGCGGGCAAGCCGAGCGGCACGGTGCGCCAGGGGTCGCTGGAGGGCTCGGGCGTGGACGCCGCCAAGACGATGGTCGAGATGATCACCTCGCTGCGCAGCTTCCAGTCAGGCCAGCAGGCCGTCCAGGCGATCAGCCAGACGCTGCAGGAGGCCGCCTCGCAGGTCGGCTCGCTGAACCCCAACGCCTGACGGCGCCCGCCGCTCAAGTCCGCCCGCCGGCGGCCGATCACCTTGGACGAAAAGCTCCGAGCCCGGCTGGACCGCCATGCGGAAAGCCGAGCCCGCCGACGACCACGAACACAGGATGGGCTGATGCTCGAAGGTCTGTATTCCGCAGCAGCAGGCATGGCAGCGCAGCAGGAACAGCTCAACGCGATCAGCAACGACCTCGCGAACGTGTCCACGAGCGGGTACAAGTCCGAGCGCGTCGCGTTCAGCGACCTGCTGTACAACCCGATCAAGGCCGCCGGCACCGAAACCACGGCGGGGGCGGGCGCGAGCGCTCGCGTGATCGGGCGCAGCGAGGCGCAGGGGACGCTTCAGGAAACCGGCAACCCGCTCGACCTGGCGATCGAAGGCGAAGGCTACTTCCAGGTGACCCGCGCCAACGGCCAGAAGGCGCTCACCCGCGACGGCACCTTCGGGGTCGACGCCAACGGCGCGATCGTCAACGCCGAAGGCAACCAGCTCTCGCCGCCGATCAAGCTGCCCGCCGGTGTGTCTGCCAAAGAAGTGACGATCGCACCCGACGGCACCGTGACCGCGGGCACAACCAAGCTCGGCCAGATCAAGCTCGTGACGGTGACCTCACCCGAACACCTGCTCGCGGACGGGGGCGGGGAGCTCACGACCACGGCCGCCAGCGGCACGCCGCATCCCGCCACCGGAAAGATCCACCAGGGCGCGCTCGAGGCCTCCAACGTGAACGTCGCCAACGCGATGGCGCAGATGGTGAGCACGCAGCGCAACTACCAGCTGACCAGCACCGCGATCCAGGACGAGAGCCAGATGATGTCGATCGCCAACCAGCTGCGCACGCCATGAGCGTCCAGGCCACCACCCCCTCCGACGCCGCCACCGCCGCCGCCGGCCTGCCGGTGGTCAACCAGGCGCTCGAGCCCGAGTGGGTGCGCCACGGCTCGGCCGCGACGCAGAAGGCCTACGAGAGCGCGCTGTCATTCGAACAGGCGCTCGTCGAACAGCTCTCGAAGTCGCTCGCGGACACGAGCGGGCTCGCGGGCGAATCATCCTCGGAAGGCGAACCGGGCTCCGAAGGCGGCTCCGCCGCGGCCGGCGCGAGCGCCTCCCAGCTGTCCTCGATGCTGCCCCAGGCGCTGACCGCCGGCGTGATGAACGCCGGCGGGCTTGGCATGGCGGCGCAGATGACCCGCGGGCTGGAGGGCGTCCAGGCCGGGGCGCGCACGCAGGCCAGCGGGGGCACCGGCGCATCATGAGCCCGACCTCGCTCATCCCCCACGAGGGCATCCAGCGCGATCGCGCGCTCGTCGCCGACGTGCTCGCCCACCTGCAGGCACAGATCGAGTCGGCGCAGAGCCTGCTCGCGGTCGTGCTGGAGCAGGGCGCGGCGATCCGCGCACGCGACGTGCACACGGTCGTGCGCCTGGCGGGGATCCTGCGCGGAGAGATGGGTCGCAGGCAGCTGCTCGAGGAGGAGCGCACGCGTCTACTCGCACGCAGCGGCGAGCGTCTGGGCGTGCCCGCCGAGGCGGTCACGCTGGCACTGCTGAGCACGCTGATGGACGACGCCGGCGCCGAGCGTGCGAGCATCCGCAGCGCCGAGCTGAGAGGCCTGCTGCACGAGCTCCAGCGCGAGCACGCGTGCAACCGCGCGCTGATGCAGATCGAGCTGGGCTTCCTCGATCACCTGATGGGCATGCTCTCGCTCGACGGGGTCAACGGCTACGACACGCACGGCTCGTCCAAGCCCATCACGCGGTCCCGCCCCCACGGCGGCCTGCACGTACTCGACCTGCAGGCCTAGCGCCATGTCGATCCCCACCCACGCACTCGACCCGCAGGCCTAGCGCCATGTCGATCCCCACCCACGCACTCGACCCGCAGGCCTAGCGCCATGTCGATCCCCACCCTGCAAGGACTGCAGACCGCGCTCAGCGGCCTGATCGCGGAGCAGACCGCGCTCGACACGACCGGCAACAACATCGCCAACGCGAACACCGAAGGCTATTCGCGCCAGACCGCCCTGCTGGAACCGAACACGCCGCTGGCGATCCCGGCGATATCCGGCCACACGGGCGAGGGCGCACAGCTCGGCACGGGCGTCACCGTCGCGACCATCACGCGCATCCGCAACCAGTATCTGGACGCGCAGTACCGCTCGCAGAACAGCGCCCTGAGCGCCGCCGGGACGCAGTCTGAAAAGCTGGCACTGGTGCAGACCGCATTCAACGAACCGTCCACCGCGGGGATCGCGACGCAGCTGTCGAACTTCTGGGCGGCGTGGAACAGCCTCGCCAACTCACCCACCAGCGAAGCGGCCAAAGAGGGCGTGGCGGCCGCCGGCGAACAGCTGGCCACCGCCTTCAACCAGCTCAGCGCGCAGCTCTCGACGATCTCCAGCCAGGCCACCGAACAGTACAACGCGCTCACGGGGCCCTCGGGAGAAGTCGAAGACTACGCGAATCAGATCGCGCAGCTCAACGGTCAGATCAAGCTCGCCGAAGAAGCCGGCCAGCAGCCCAACGACATGCTCGACCGGCGCGATCTGCTGCTCGACAAGCTCTCGGCGCTGGCCAACATCACGGTCACCGAACAGCCGGACCACACCGACACGGTGAGCCTCGGCGACGCGGCCAAACCGCTGGTCGAAGGCACGAAGGTCAACTGGCCCCAGGCGCTCACCGAAGCGGCCGGCGGCCAGCTCGGCGCGCTGCTCAACCTCACCGGCCCCAAAGGCGCGCTGACGGCGCTGCGCACGAACCTGGACGAAGTCGCCCACGCGCTCGCGAGCACGGTCAACGAACATCTCGCCAAACCGTTCTTCTCGGGCGAAGCCGCCGCGACGCTCGCGGTGGCGGTCAAACCCTCAGAAGTCCAGGCCTCCGGGAGCAAAGCCCCTGGCGGCAACGAAGTGGCGCGGGAAATCGCGGCGCTGCGCGGCGGCACGGCCGAACAGGGCTACGCGACGCTCGTGGAGAAGCTCGGCAGCGACGTGCGCAGCGCAAAGGACGACCAGACCACCCTGCAGGGGACCGTCACGGCGATCAGCGACCAGCGCCAGAGCGTCTCGGGCGTCTCGCTCGATGAAGAAATGACCAACCTGATCAGCTTCCAACGCGGCTACCAGGCCTCGGCGCGCACGCTGACCGCGATGGACTCCATGCTGGAAACGCTGATCGAGCACACCGGAGTGGTTGGGCTGTAGCGATGAGCGAGCGGATCACCCCGGCGATGGTCACGAGCTCCACGCTCAGCGACCTCAACTCATCCCTCGCGGCCCTGGAACGGAGCACCGACGAACTGTCCTCCGGCAGGACCATCCTCGAACCGTCGGACAACCCGTACGGCGCCAGCCGCGTGATCGACCTGCAGAGCCAGCTCGATGGGCTGAGCTCCTACGAAGCCAACGCCCAGGACGGAATGGCGTGGGAGAACACGGCCAGCAGCGCGATGTCGAACATGAACGAAATCGCGCAGCGCGTGCGCGAGCTCGTGGTGCAGGCCGCCAACGGGACCAACAACCAGAGCGACCTCAACACGATCGCGCTCGAGGTCGAACAGCTGAGCGAAAGCATCAAGCAGGACGCCAACACTCAGTACGCCGGCCAGTACGTGTTCTCGGGGACCGCCACGACGACCGCGCCCTACGCGCAGGGCGCGGAAGACGAATACAAGGGCAACGCGGAAACAGTCAGCCGCGCGGTCGGGCCGGGGGCGTCGGTCGCGGTCACCACGAACATCTCGACGCTGCTCGGCAACGGCGCAGCCTCCAAAGACGGCAAGCTGCTCGACACGCTGCGCACGATCGCGGGGCACCTGCGCAGCGGCACGGCCGAAGGCCGCGAAGCGCTCGGCACCACCGACCTGACGAGCCTCGACGGAAACCTCGAAACGCTGAGCCAGCTGCAGGCGGTGGCGGGCAGCGCGACCGACCAGCTGCGGGCGGCGCTCACACGCAACGAAGACCTGCAGACGTCGATCACCGAGAGCCTGTCCAGCACCGAGGACACCAACGTGGCCGCCGTCTCGATCCAGTACGCCAACGAGCAGGCCGCCTACCAGGCCGCGCTGCGCGCCGGCGCGAGCATCGTCCAGGAATCGCTGCTCAACTTCCTGCAGTAGCCGAACCCAAGGAGACCCAGCATGTCCGTGACATTCGAGAGCATCCGCTTCGGGACCGTCGAGATCGAGCCGCAGGACGTGATCGAGTTCCCGTTCGGGCTGATCGGACTCGGCGGCCTGCGCTACGCGCTGATCGACCGCAACCCGGGCACCGGCTTCCTGTGGCTGCACGCCGTCGAGGACCCGGCGCTCGCGCTGCCGGTCGTGAAGCCCGACCAGTTCTTCTCCGCGTTCTCGCTGCAGATCGCAGCCGAGGATCGCGAGCGCACCGGCATCGAGGACGCCACGGCTGCCGAGCTGTACGTGACCGTGCGCGCGACGCCCAACCCGCTGGACATCACCGCCAACCTGCGCGCGCCGCTCGTGATCCGCGAGGGCCGCGGATACCAGGTGCTCAACACCAACGAGGACGCCTCGTTGCAGGCGCCGCTGTTCACGCTACCCGCAGAGTCGCGACTTGCTTCATAATCAGCCTCGATGCTGATCCTGACGCGTCGTCCCGGGGAGCGCGTCGTCATCGGCGACGAGATCCTGGTGACGGTCATGGGCGTCAGCGGCCACACCGTGCGCCTCGGGATCGCCGCGCCGCAGGGCGTGCCGATCTACCGCGAGGAGATCTGGCTGGCGGTCAAGGAGGAGAACCGCGCCGCGGCCGAAGCGAACGCCGACGCGCTGCCCGCGGAGCCTCCCAAGGCGCCCGCCGAGGAGAAGCCCGACTCGACGCCTGCAGAGCCGCCCACGCGCGCCGCGGAGGAGCTCGACGCAACGCCTGAGGCGACACCCCCCCCGGAGGCTTGATCTTCTCGGCTCGCGTCCCTCCGCGCCGCCGAAGTCGACGGCGCAGAGGGCGTGAACCGATCACGAGCGACGCGGTCGCCCGTGGCTCGTCACCGGCAGAGTGGGTCTCTCGGCACGCCCATGCATGGGTTGGGCATGGTCGTCTGCGCCGGCGGCGCCGGCTGCGGAACCGGCGGGTGTTCGGCCTTGATCACGGCGGCTTCTTCGATCAGCCCGATCAGGTAGAAGACCCCAGCCGCGCCACCGCCGGGGTTCGGGGTGCTCGCACGCCTGCAGTTCCAGTTCCGCTCGATGTTCGCTGGGTACGTGGCGTCGCTGAAGTGGTTCCCGGTGAGACAGTTGTCGACGGACGCCGCGGGCGGGTACGTGAACCCGAAGTTTTCATCGAGCCATTCACCGGAGCCGCTGAGCATCGCGACGTCACCCGCAAACGCGCCGCCGTTGGAGCCGTTGTTGGCGAACGTGTTCCCGCTGATTCGGTTGCCGGCGAACTGGAAGTCGATCGTCCCGCAGCCTTCCGGGTTTTCGCAGAACGGCGGCAGTGGGAACGGGTTCGGGTACTCGAAGCCGAGCACACCGACGTTGGGGTTCCCCGAGATCGTGTTGTTCTTCACCAGGTCCGCGTAGTCGCCGGGGAGCTCGACGCCAACCCCCCACGGCGCGACTTCGGTGGATCCGTTGGTCGGGACGGTGAGGTTGCTGTTGTCAACGAAGCTGTCGCGGCGGAGAATCGTGCACCGAGGGATGTTCGTCGAGGTGATCGTCGGCGTCGAAGTGCTCGGCGTTTCTGGCCTGCCGCATTCGCCGTCCTGCGGCGGCGGCGGGTCGCCCGGGTTTTCCGAGTTGGTCGCCAATCCGACAGAGTTGTGCGCAAACGTCGATTTTTCGATGATCAGCCTGCCGCCGGCGTTCGAGCCCGAGTATCCCAGCGCGTTGTCTTCCATCACGGCATTCCTGACAATGCCGTCGCATTCCTGGCAGGCGCCGATGTAGAAGCCCGAGTCCGCGAAGCCAGAAGCGTAGATGTGGTTGAATTCGCCTTCCGTCTCGCTGTTGGCGAAGATGCCGTAGCCGCCCTTGTAACTAGTGTCGTAGGCGGTCAGGTAGCTGCCGTACCAGCCGTGAGCGCCGATCGGTTTGCCACCCCCTCGACCGTCCCACCAGATGTCGTTACCGCACTCTTCGACTGAGCACCCTTCTCCGAATTCGAAGTTGCGCACGGTCAGGTTTTCGACCCAGACGTTGTTCGCCCGGATGATGTCGATGCCGTTACCGACTTTACCCTGGCCGTCGATGATCACCGTGTTGCGGTTCATTCCCCTGATGTAGATGCCCGATTGGGCGCTGGTGACCGTCACTTCTTCGTCATAGGTGCCGGGTTCGATCAGGACAAAGTCGCCTTCGGTAGATGCATTCACCGCTTCTTGAATCTTGCTGAAGTAGTGGGTGTTGGCCGGCACTTTGCTCGGCGGTGTGCCCTGGCTCACGATGTTGACTTGCGACGGCGAATGCGCGGAAGCGCCGGCCGCCGTTGTGAGTGAGACGAGAAGCGCAAGGAAGATCGCGGCCGTTACCGAGCGCCGGCGAGTCGCTTGCGCGAGCGATGGACGAAGGTTGGATGACATCCTGTCTCCTTTTGTTGGTCTGCGAACTTACGACGAGGCCATGCCCCCGGCGACAACGTCGAAGCAACCCATCCTCAAAGGTCTGGTGCTACGAGTCCCCTCCGAGACGGCACTATACACATCGGGTGCCCTCCGTGTCAGCGGCCAGCGCGGCTCGACGGGTGCGCGCCCTAGGCGAGCTCGAGCAGCGGGAACGCCCTGTTGCGGCGCGGCGGCACGAGGAAGTTCTGCCTGCGAGTCGCGGTGATGAAGCGCTCGAGTCCGAGGTTGGCCTGCGGCACCGAGAAGCGCTGCGCGAGGTCGAGCGACGCCTGGCTGCGTCGCATCGTCGCGAACTGCTCGGCCGTCGGGACGAAGATGCTGAAGTGAAGCTTGGGCTGCGCCGAGCCGTCCGGTACGTCGAGCGTGTCGTAGCCCGGCCCGTCGGCGCGTATGTGCAGCGGTACGCCGGTGGCCGTGCGGCTCGTGCGCTGCAGCGCGGTCGTGTGGCCGATGTGCGGCTGCCCGTCGAAGGTGCCCGAGCCGCGGGCTTCGCGTTCCGCCGCCGTCGTGCCGAGGTATTCGTTGCGCACGAACGCCGGGCCGCCACCGTCGGTGAACTGGTCGGCGTTGCCCGTCTTCGGCGGCGGGGCGGAGCTGAACGTCTCAGCCACGCGGCGCTCGTAGGTTTCGCCGGGCCTCGCGTAGAACTGCTCGAGATCCTGGATCAGGTGCGACAGGTGCATCACGGAGCCGTCGTCGAAGTAGTCGCCGGGCAGCGCAGTCGTGAGCCTCACGACGCCTTTGCCGGCGAACGTCACAATCGGCGGCGGCCCGCTGCTGCCGACCTGCTGGTCGACGAAGCCCATCCACATGTTGGATTCCGGGTTCAACGTTTCCGTATAGGGAAGCTCGTGTTCCTCGGCGATCAGGCGCGGGAGGCCGCGCTGGTTGAACATCAGGCGCCGCGATGTGGCGGTGAGCAGGCCTGCGAGCTGTGACGGGCCCGTCGCGACGCCCGCGAGCTGTTCGGTTTCGCCGGACAGCCAGGCGAGGATTTCGTCTATCACCGCGAGCGAGTCGCTGCGCAGCGTGAGCAGCACATCGTTGGACTCGATCGCAACGGGCACCTCGAAGCGCTGCTTGGTCACGCCGGGGTTGGCCGGCGAGACGTCCGTCGGCCCGGGGACGGCCTCTTCGAGCGCGCAGCGCGAGGGTTCGCCCGCGAGCCGCGGCATGTGCGAAGCCACGAGCTCTCCGCTCATTCCTCCGGGCAGCTGTTCGAAGTAGGGGATCCCGTAGGCGATCGTCGTGAACACGCCGCTCGGCGCGAACGGGTAGGTGGCCTCGACCCTCGCGAGCGCCGTCGCGAGCGCGCTGCGGTCGGCGAGCGTCGGCGCGCGGCTCAACGTGAACGTGGCAAACGTGGTGTAGACGGGCGCGAAGCGGACCTTCACGCCGTCGACCTTGAAGGCCGGTGCGAGGTGCTTTTCGATGTCGAACTGAATTTCCGGCAGTCGCCGCGACCCCGCCGCGGCCGCGCGCTCCGGCGGGAGTCCGAGCACCTCCAGCGCCCCGAGCGTGCTCGCGCCGACGCCAAGCGTCACGGCGCGCTGCAGCAGCGTGCGCCGCGTCATCCCCCGCCGGTCGATCCCTCCGTGAACCCCGCTCATCTGGCCCCTTTCGACGCAGAATCGTACCGGATGCTCCGCCGCCGCAGCCTTGATGAAGCGCTTCCTGCAACGCTCCGCACACCAGGGCTGTTCTTAGGAGTCAATCCCAGACGCGCCGCCGGCGCCGGTCGCGAGCTCGCGGAAGCGCTCGCCGCGCTGCTCGAAGTCGCGGTAGTTGTCGTAGCTCGGGGCGGCCGGCGAGAGCAGGACCACAGCGCCTGGTCGGGCCGCGGCGCGCGCGAGCGCGACAGCCTCCTGCATGTCAGCGGCCTCGACCGCACGGGAGGCCGGTGCGCCCGCTTCGCGCGCTGCTGCAAGCAGACGCTCACCGGTGGACGGGACCCCGATGACGATCGCGCCGCGCTCGGCAAGGACGCGTCCGAGCTGCGTGTAGTCCTGGCCCCTGTCCTGGCCGCCGCCGATCAGGATCAGCTCGCGGCCCGGGAAGCTCGCGAGCGCCGCGAGCGTCGACTCGGGGGTGGTCGAGATGCTGTCGTCCACCCAAGTGACGCCGTCGCGCTCGGCGACCGTCTCCAGGCGGTGCGCCAGCGCCTGGAAGCCCTCAAGCGAACCGGGCAGCGGCGGCTCGACGCCGATCGCTTCGAGCGCCGCGAGCGCGCCGCAGAGGTTGAGCGCGTTGTGCTCGCCGCGCAGCGGCAGCTCGGCGCTGGTCGCACGCAGCTGGCCGCGCAGCGCTATCCCCTCGGGCACCGCGTCCCAGCCGTCCGGCGAGCCGTAGCGGACCGTCTCGACACCAGCGCGCGCGCCTGCGGGCGACTCGTCACGGAGTCGCCCGTCGCGACGGCGCTCGCCGTCGAGTAGCTCCTCGCGCAGTCGCTCGTCGCGCGCGTTGATCACGGCGACGCGCACGCCCGGCAGGCCCAGGAGGCGCAGCTTGTCCGCACGGTAGACCTCCTCCGAGCCGTGCCAGTCGCTGTGCTCGCGGAACAGGTTCGTCACGAGCGCCACCTCCGGGCCAGTGTCCAGGTCGGCGGTGTGGTAGCTGGAGAGCTCCACGACGGTCACGTCCGCGGGCTGCTCGTCGAGCAGGTCCAGCGCCGGCACGCCGATGTTGCCCGCCAGCTGCGCCGTGCGCCCCGCCGCTCGCGCGAGATGGCACGCGAGCGCGGCGGTGGTGCTCTTGCCCTTCGTGCCCGTCACGCCGATCACGCCCTCTCCGCCGCGCTCGGCGAGCCACAGCGCCGTGGCGGTCGTCACCGGCGTCCCGGTCTCGCGCACCGCCAGCAGCTCCGGGCGATAGATGGACACGCCGGGCGAGCGCACGACCACGTCGCAGCCCGCGAGCGCCGCCACGAGCTCGCCGCCGCCGCCGGCGGTGCCGTCGCCATCGCCGGCCCCGGAACCAGCACTGGCGCCCGCGCCGATCACGATCCGTGCGTCAGGCGCCCTCAGCAGCTCGCGCACGCCCTCGGGCGCGGCCGCGTCGAAGGCCGCCACGACGATCCGCGCCGACGGCAGGCGGCGCGCGAGCTGATCGGCGAACGAGCGGATCTCGCGGCCGGCGCCCCACACGCCGATGCTGGCGCCGTCAAGCTCCGAGAACCGCACGGACCTCCGCCAGCAGCGCCGCCGGCACGGCATGGTCGTCGCTGAGCGCTAGCACCGCGTCGGGATCGCCCGCGTCGGCGGGGAACCGCGGCAGCACCTCGGCCACCAGGCGCCGTACCACGCTGTGCTCGCTCCAGCGCTCATCGCGCGCGAGCAGGCGGATCGCCGCGAGGCTCTCCTGCTCCTCGCCCACGCACTCGAACGGCTTGTGCCCGCCCGTGGCGGTCAGCAGCGCGAAGCCATCGAACTGGCGCTGCTCCTCGAGCAGGTCGCGCCCGAAGATCGCGCGCAGATGCGCGGGCTCGCTGAACGGCGCCAGCGCCAGGAACACGAACCGGCACTTGGGGCAGTCACAGCACCACGACGTGGCCCGCAGCGCAGGATCGATGCGGAAGATCGCGTTGCAGCTGGTGAACGCGTCGTGGTAGCGCTCCATGCGCGCGAACGCGCGCGCGATCGCGAGCTCCGAGGCGGGGCGCAGGACCGAGAAGCAGCGCAGCCCCGGAGCGCCCTGCGCGAGCGCCGCGCTCAGCAGCCGTTCGGCGCGCAGGCCCTTGCTGAACTGGTGGTTGACCTCCACGCCGTCCCACACCACGTTGCCCGCGGACGCCGAGCGCTCGTTCGCCATCGCGACCGCGTCGAAGCCGTTCAACGCGGCGCTCAGCAGCGCCGCGCACGTCACGATCGCCGTGATCGGCACGTGGCCGTTGAGCGCGCCCGCCTCGTTCAGCGCGCGCAGTCCCGGGTCCAGCGTGCGCCTGGCCAGCAGGTGCGGCAGCCCGGCCGCCGCGACCGTGCGCGCGATCGGCGCAGCGTCGCCGACCGAGAACAGCGACAGCTCGCAGCCCGAGCGCCTGACGATCTCCAGTGCCACCGCCGAGTCCTTGCCGCCGCCGATCGGCACCAGCACGCGGCCGAGCGGGGCACCCGCAGACGCGCGCTCGGCGACGGACGCACGCGGGCCGGCCGCTGACTCACGCGTGTCGAGCGGCTCGCCCGGGCCGGGCGCGCCGGCATCGGCTGGCGCAGGCGCGCGCGGGAAGCGCGGGCGGGGCAGGCCCGCCAGCTGGTTGGCGTAAGCGAGCTCGCCCAGGCCCTCCGAGTACAACGCCTCCAGCAGCGCGGCCACGGCCGGCGGCGGCGCGCCCGTCTCACAGCTGAGCTTCGGCGGGAGCGCGACCTTGAAGTAGCTGACGCCCGCCACCCAGTGCAGCAGCGAGAGCAGTCCCTCGATGCGCTCAGGCTCGGCCTCGCGCGACCCCGCCACCTCGACCGGCAGGTCGAGCTTCTCAGCAAAGAAGATCTCGTCGTCGAGCGCGTAGCGAAGCGTCACCAGTCCATGCGCGTCCAGATCGCGGGCCAGGAAGCGGAACGTCTCGAACGCCGTCGGGTCGAACAGCGCAGGGACCTGCTGGGCGTCGGCTGCCATCGGCTACCAGACTAGTGCGCCGCGGCGCCGTCAGGGCGTCGTGAACGTCTGGTCGGCTCCGTAGCCGGTGCCGCCCGGGTTGGTGGCGACGATCCGCACGTGGTAGGTCGTGCTGGCGCTCAGGCCCGCCACTGCGGCCGATACCACGACCGGGCTCGAGCCCGACCCCGGCAGCGATGCGCACGGCACGCTCGAGCCATAGCTGGTCGAGGTGCCATATTCGAAGTGACAGTCGCTCACAGCCCGTCCGTTGGGGTTCACCGTAGCGTTGAGCGTCGCCGAGCCGCGCTTGACCTTGCTCGCGGCGCCCGTTTCGACCGTCGGGGGGTTGGGCAGAGTCGTGAACGTCGCATCGGTGCCGTAGCTGGTGCCGCCGGCGTTGATCGCGACGATCCGCACGTGGTAGGTCGTGTTGGCGCTCAAGCCCGCCACAGCGGCGGACACCGCGACCGGGCTCGAGCCCGACCCCGGCAACGACGCGCACGGCACGCTCGAGCCATAGCTGGTCGAGGTGCCATATTCGAAGTGACAGTCGCTCACAGCCGCCCCGTCCGGGTTCACGGTCGCATTCAACGTCGCCGACGTCTGCGCCACCGACGACGCCGCGCCGGTCACGGCCACCGGGGGCCCGGCGGGTGTCGTGAACAGCAGGTCGGCGCCATAGCTGGTGCCACCCGCGCTCGTGGCGACGATCCGCATGTGGTAGGTGACGTTGGCACTCAGGCCCACCGCGGTAGCCGAAACGGCCACCGGGCTCGCGCCCGACCCAGGCAGCGACGCGCACGGCACGCTCGAGCCATAGCTGGTCGAGGTGCCATATTCGAAGTGACAGGCGCTCACCGCCACTCCATCCGGGTTCACGGTCGCATTCAACGTCGCCGACGTCTGCGCCACCGACGACGCCGCGCCCATTTCCAGAGCCGGGGGACGCTGGCCCCCCGGCGGTTGGGATGCGGGCCCAGGTTCGGGATGGGTGGACAGGAGCAGCGGTGGGCGGGGCGACTGGCTGAAGTTGAAGTCGCTCGCAAGGTCGCCCAGGCCCGGGGCTTCTTCACGTACGTCCGGGCGAGCGTCCGGCCGGCCGTCGGTGGCGGGGTTAAGGCGCTGACCATCGAGGAAGTCATCCTCGATGAACTTCAGGTACGCGTCGTGGCTCAGCTGCTGATGATCGATGTAGCCAGCCTTGGCGTACGGGCTGATCACCAGGCTCGGGACGCGCAGGCCATAGCCGTTTTCGTCGATCGAGGGCGGCACCACGTGGTCGTAGAAGCCGCCCCAGTCATCCCACGAGAGGAAGATCGCGGTGCTGTCCCAGCAGGGGCTGCGCATGATCGAGTTGATCAGAGTGGTGACGTAGGCCTGCCCCTTGGAGATCAGCGCGGGCGGGTGTTCGGAGACATTCTGGTTGGGGACGATCCAGCTGACGTTGGCCAGCCCGCAGGCGCTCGAATCGTGCACGGCCGTGTAGAAGCTCGTGAGCGACTGAATGTCTTCGAGCTGCCCATCCTGCTTGACGTCGGTGAAGTCGGCGAGCGGATTCCAGATGCCGGGCGTCTTGGGCGATTGGCGGACCGGCCTGCAGGTGATCGCTTCGTCGTCCTCGCAGTCGGGCTCGCCACCTTCGAAGACGTAGTAGCGCCAGCTCACCTGCGCTCGGTGGAGCAGATAGGTGATGTCCGTCCACGTGCGGTTGGGGCCCGAGCGCGTCAGCGAGCTCACGCAGTCCAGCGGGTTGCTGTCGCCGGCCGGGCACACGGCGCTCCACGCCGAGACCAGGAAGTTGTGCTCCGGCGCGCTCCACGAGGCCGCGGACTCGAACATGTCGTCCTGCAGCACGTAGTTCTGCGCGTAGGTCCAGTAGTTGGGGAGCTGGCGCGCGTCGTGATAGCCCATCACGTCGAGACATGGGTCCGCTTCTTCGGCTTCGCCTTCCGTGGTGCTGCAGGCGCTGCAGTCTGGATTGTCACCCGAACATTTCAGCCCGTGCTCCACCTGCGCGACGAAACCGTCCATGCGACCGCCATCGATGTCCTTCGCTGCCGTGGCGGCGCCGTGCGGTCCCCCGAAGTTCTTGTCGAGGGGTTCGTAGTAGGGCTTGACACAACCTCCGTGCGCCGGGTCGGGCACACATACCCCGGCTGGGATGCCGTTGGCTCCCGGATAGGTGCCGAAGTAAGAATCGAACGAGCGATTCTCCTGCATGATCATCACGACATGTTTAATGTTGTGAATGCCTTCGCTGGGCGAGGCAACGGCCACCGCGGCCGGGCCCAGAAGAACCATCGCCATGGTGAGGCTCGCAAAATTGGCCACGGCTTGCCACCGGCTCGACCTCACGCCGGGCAGGTTACAGACACCGGCGGTACGACGCGTCAGTCGTTTGCGGTGACAGCCTCGAGCAGCTCGGAGAAGCGCTCGCGCGCGTGCTCGCGGCGCGTGGGCAGGTGCTCGCTGGGCACGCCGTCCGCGGGCGGCGCGTAGCCGCGCAGCAGGTGGCGGGCGACCGACTGGCGGTGGACCTCGTCGGGCCCGTCGTAGATGCGCGCGGCGCGCGCGAAGCGGTACATCTGCTCGAGCGGCAGGTCGGTCGAGTAGCCGAGCGAGCCGTGCACCTGCAGCGCGCGGTCGACCACGTCGTGCAGCACCTTCGCGCCGTAGAACTTGATCAGCGCCACGTCCGTGCGCGCGGCGCTCGCGCCCTGCGTGTCCATCACCCACGCCGCGTGCAGGGTCATCAGGCGCGCCGCCTGCATCTCGGCGGCGCTGTCCGCGATCCAGTTCTGGACGGTCTGCTTGTCGGCCAGCAGCGAGCCGTGCGCGTGGCGGTAGGTGGCGCGCTCGCACATCATGTCGAACGCCCGCCGCGCGACGCCGAGCCAGCGCATGCAGTGATGGATGCGGCCCGGCACCAGCCGGTGCTGGGCGAGCAGGAAGCCCTCGCCCTCGCCGCCGAGCAGCGCCTCACCGGGTACCCGCACGCCCTCGTAGGCGATTTCCGCGTGCCCGCCGTACGCGCCGAACTGCTCCCATGGGTGCTCCATCGTGGGCACGTCGCGCAGGATCTCCACGCCCGGCGTGTCGGTCGGGACGACGAACATCGACGCGCGCTGGGAGGCGCGCGCGTCCGGATTGGTGACGGCCATCACGATCAGGAAGTCGGCGATCGACGCGTTCGAGGAGAACCACTTGCGCCCGTCGATCACCCACTCGTCGCCGTCGCGCACCGCGCGCGTGCGCAGCTGCGTGGGATCCGAGCCGGGCGTGTCCGGCTCGGTCATGCTGAACGCGCTGCGCAGGTCGCCCGCCAGCAGCGGATGCAGCCAGCGGTCCTTCTGCTCGGGCGTGCCCGCCAGCGCCAGCAGCTCGGAGTTGCCCGAGTCCGGCGCGGCGTTGCCGAAAGCCAGCGGCGCGATCGGAGAGCTACCGAGGATCTCGTGCATCAGGCCCAGACGCACCTGGCCCATGCCCTGCCCCCCGAGCTCAGGCGGCAGGTGCGTCGCCCACAGGCCGCGGGCCTTGACCTGCTCCTGCAGCGGCGCGATCGCGCGCGTGAGCCCGTCGAGCCCCAGCTCGTGCCAGATCGCCTCGAGCGGCCAGATCTCGGCGCGCACGAGCTCGCGCATCCAGTCCAGCTGCTCCTGGAAGTCGGCGTCGGTGGAGAAGTCCCAGCTCATGAGGTTGCGTCCTTCCGGTCAGCTTGCGGGCTTGTCGTCAAGCCGAAGCCTACGCCTTGCGCTTGGCTCCGCGTTGCGGCTTGCGCTTGGCCTTGCCGTGCGCCTTGCGCTTGGGACAGCCCGAGACGGTGATCTTCTTTGTCTGTTTGACGACCGCGCCGTTCTGACCGGTGAGTGCGATCGACATCGCGAGGCTCTGCCCGCACAGGCTGCGCTTCGCCTTCGCCGGCAGGTTCGCCGTGAGCAGCGAGTGCGGGCCCACATTGAGAACCAGGCCGAGCGTCGAGATCGGCACGTCGGGCAGCGACCTGAAGACGCCGGAGATCACGCCGTGCTTGATGATCGTCTGCCCGACCACGTCGATGGTCACGCCTTCGCCCTGCAGCACGAACTCGAGATCCGGCGTGTGGGCGCCGCCGTGGGAGACCAGATACGCCGGTCCCACGAGCGCATGACGCAGCACAGGGGTGATGACCGTCACGCTGCCCACGACCGAAGCCGCCGGACAGCCGGCGGGATTTGCTTCGAGCACGGCTGCCGCGCACGCCTTCTGCAGCGTGGTCAGCCGCACGGGCAGCTGCTTGGGGACGTCGACCTTGACGCTGGCTATGTTCGCCTGACCCGGCGCCGATTCGAGCCGCATGTGCAGGTAGGCGCCGTCCGCTTTGCTGGTCTTCGCGTGGGCCAGCCCGCTCAGCCTCGGCTTGAACGCCAGCGTCGCGCAGTTGGCCGCCTGAAAGCGCGATGACACCGGGGCAGTGGCGCCTGCGCTGCTCGTGAGCGCGCCTTCGATCTCACGCGGCTGGCAGTTCGTCGGGTTGAAGACGAAGCCCTGGCGGTCGACGTCGAGGTTGATCGTCTTGATCTGCAGCGGTATGCCGTCCAGGCTCTGCGGCAGCGGGTCGCTCGCGATCGTCAGCGCGGCGGTGCGCGGGTTCACCTCGATCCTCGCGCCCACGTCGATCGTGCCGACGTTCAACGGGCCCGCCACCGCCGGCACCACGATCGACAGGCCGAACGGCGCGCCCTCATACGGGCCCGTCAGGTACACGTGCCCGTCGAGGAACAGCGGGCTCGCGCCCGGTCCCGCGCCGACGGTCGCGCTGCCGATTTCGCTCTGCGGCCCGCAGGCGCCCGCCCGCGCCTGGGCTTCGGCGCAGAGCGCCACCTTGGAGAGCATCCCCAGCAGCCCTGGCGCCAGGTGCACGGTGACCCCCGACAGATCCTCGTCCTGGTCTGTGCGCGAGAGCGTCACCGTCAGCGGGCTGAACGCGCCGGCCTGGTTGTTCGTGGTTCCCGCCACGAACGACGGCTGGAAGCGCGGCGACGCGCAGCCGGTGACCTCGAACGGTTCGCTCGACGGCGTCGCCGGCTGTTCGCTGCTGTACGGCGTCAGCTGCGACGCGGCCGTGAGCGGAACCCCGCACGTCGACGGGTTCGCGAGCGGCGCGTTCTGGCCGCCGTCGAGCGTCAGCTTCAGGTCTTCGAACGGCAGCTGCGGGGCTTCGTCGAACGTCGCCGTGAGCTGCCCCGTGCTCTGGTCGATCGACGTGGCGCCTTCGAGCTTGACCGTCACGCCCGAGCCCTGCGCCTGCAGCAGCAGTCGAATCAGCCGGCCCTGCTGCGCGTCGCTCGGCGTGCAGGGCGCGCACTCGGGCTGACCCACGAACACCTGGCCTTCGAGCGGGCTCGACAAGAGCGGCGTCGTGATCTTGACCGTCCCGATCTGCGACTGGGGCGGGCAGGATGCCGAGGCGAGCGACCGCAGGCCGAACTGTTCCGGCGAGCAGCCCTGCAGGCCGTTTGCGACCGACGGGGAGATCACCGCGCCCGCCGGCAGGCTCACCACCGCACGGCGCAGGTCCGGCGTGGCCAGCGCCGTCGGGTCTTCGTTCTGCGGCACGTGCACATCGATCGTGTAGCCGCTCGGCGCGCCCGCCTGCGTGGTTTCGGGCGCGAGCGCGAGCGACGGGGTGAACGACAGCTGTTCGCAGCCGGTGGTCGCGAGCAGATGCAGTTTGTTGCCGTTCAGTTCAGTAAGGAACCGGCCGGGTGGTTCGGGTTCCAGCGGACTCGAAGGTTCGGGGTTCTGCCACGAGTCCGTTCGGATCCTCACCGGCAGTTTGGTCGGGCAGCTGCTCGGCATCGTGAGGAACGGCGTGGCCGCAGCGCCGCTGGGGCAGCTTGTCGCCTTTTCCACTCCACCTTCCACCGTCACCAGCGGCTGACAGAAACCGCCACCCTGCGCGCCTTCACCCAGCGTCCCTTCGCGTTCGAGATCGTGGCTCGGCGCCGCCGGCACGCCCCACAGCGTCAGGATCGCGCCCTGCAGCGGGCCTGTCTCGGGGATGTTGTCGAGCTGCGCCGTCAAACCGTAGTCACCGTTGCTGCGAACGTGGAAGAAGATGGGCACATGCCCTATGTTGGCCACCGAGAAGCCGAGCTCGCCGGGCTGGCCGGGCGGCGGAACGACGTTGAACACGGGGAAGACCGACGATTTGAACGCTCCGTAGAACGCGGGCTTCACAGTCCCGACCTGCGTGTCGAGGGGGCAGTTGAGCCCTTCCCTTTCCAGGAACGCCTGTTGACGACACTGCGGAATGGCGTTGGGATTGCCGATCATGCCCGACGGGAGCGCCACTTCGATGTCCTTCGGCGAGGCGCTGGCGAGTGGCGATTCCGCATGCCCGTTTCCTACAGACGGCGATTCACGAGCGCTGACGTTGAATGCCAGGCTCGTAGTGAGCTCGAACGGATGCGAGCCGGCCTCGGTGTCCACTTCGCCGCTTTCCGTGACGGGATTGATGTCGAAGAACGACAAGCCGAAGGGGACTGCGGCGCCGTTGATCGGTGTCGTCTCGCTGGTCGAGGCACTGGGCGCGCCGCCGCCGGATACCGTCGCCGAGTCGGCGCCCAGTTCTTCCTTGATTTCTGCGGGTATCGAGACGGTGATCGTCATCACGATCGTCGTGCCTGCAAGTACCCGCCCCTGTCCAGGCCCTTCGCTGTAGGTGCACGTGAAGGTCCCAACGAGCGGTCCAGTCGGGCATGTCATTTCGTATCTAGGCGAGGCGTCTCCATTGGCCCCTTCGCCGTGAGTCGTGACTTTCGTAGCCGTGACTCCCGACGGCAGGGTGTCGGTGACAGCCACGGTGCTGCCGTGGGTCGTCGGCGCACCGCCATCGTTGCGAACGATGAGCACATACGCATCCGAACTGTCGCCCAGCTTGAAGAACGTCGGCTGCGACTCGGAGAGGATGCTCCAATGCGGGCCTGCAGAGGCGGCCCTCGAAGGCGCTGCCCCGATGCCGCCGGCAACCAGCGCGACAGCGAGCAGCGGCATGAAGCTGCCAAGTCTCAGGCGAATCGCGCCGTCGTGCCGACTGGCCATCGGTGTCAATCTGGAGACCGACGACGCGTGGCCACGTGACCACGGCGAGCCTTCCTGGCTTTCGGCGCATAGCGCTTCTTGGCTGCCTTCACGCATGCCGAACGGCGCTTCGCGCTCTTCAGCGTCCTGCATCTGGCGAGCGCCCGCGCAAGGAGCTGTTTGCGCGTCAACTTCGCCGACGGACGCGACGCAGCAAGGTTCCCAGCGCTCATGAACAACGCCGACATGGGCGTGGAGAAAGAAGCCGGCGGGCCGTACGGCTCTTGACAGGTGCTGCCCTGGCATGGCGTCGTCGCGACGGGCGCCGCGATCCCTCCATCGACGCGCGCGTCATAGACGTCGACCAGTTCGTCGCCGTCACTCGACGCGAGCCGTTCCCTAGTCGCGAAGAAGACGTCGTTGCCGCTGGCACTCGCGTCGAGGAAGACGCCGCTACCTCCGCCTTCCGTGCCCGAGATGAGGTGCACTTCGCCGTTCTCGTACTCGAAGACCTTGTCGCTTCCACCGGAGATGCCGGATACGAGCGGGTCGGGCGAGGTGAAGAACAGGCGGCTGCCATCGTCGCTCAAACTGCGTGGCTGGTGGAAGGGGGTGCTGACCCGTTCGCTCATCCGGGCTCCGACGAACGCGCTGCCCAGCGGGCGAGCGCCGCTCGGATCGCACGAGGCGCACGCGAGCTGGCCTGTTTCGGCGCTGTACTCGAACACCTCGTGGTCGGCTTCTCCCGTCGCTTCGTCCTCGTTGTCGTAGCCCGTCAACGGTTCGGCCGACATGAAGGCCAGGTGACGTCCGTCGGGCGTCACGTAGGCCTGTGACGCGATCGGACGGCTGGTCCAGTCGGCGACGTCGCTGCGATAGTTGAATCCCGGCCCGAGCCGCAACGCTTCGACGTTTTCTTCTTCGTCCGGTTCTTCTTCTTCGTGGTCGGTCGACGCGCGAAGCGTGGCGATGAACTTGACGGTGCCGAAGCCTTCGGCACCGTCATGCCACACGTAGAGATGCGGCTGCCCGCTTTCCTCGCCAGCAGCCGGTTCGCCGAGCTCGCCCTCGGCGACGAAGTACACGTAGGAGCCGTCTTCGGAGGCGCCGACCACACCCAGGACGTCGGCACCGTCGGGATCTTCTTCGTTGAGGTCTACGGTCAGGTCCGTCAGCGTGTGGGTGTCGAGGTCATAGCGGTAGAGATCGCTCCCGGGGTTTTCGCCCCCGACGGGTTCTTTGCCCGTGTAGGACTCCCTCGTCAGCGCCGCTTTGCTCGTGAAGTAGACGAGCGACCCGTCCGCCGAGGCTCTCCAGAACTTTGCGGGCTCGGGGTTGCAGACGCCTCCCTGTGTATCGCATTCTCCCGACCGCGCGCCCGGGCCCGGCGCGGAGACCTCAGCCGTAGAGACGCCCCCGACGCGGTCGTAGAGCTCCGTCATGCCTTTCTGCGCCGGGTCGGGAAAGCCGCCGTCCGCGGCGGCGTCGAACACGACGTTCGACCCATCCTGCGATATCGCGTGTTCGAGCTCATGCGCGTGTTCGTCGAGCACTTCGATTCCGCCGCCAGCCGTCGCGCCCTGCGGAGGGACTGTGTCGTCGGGGAGAATCCCGACCAGGTGCACCCGCCCGGCGACTGCTTCGTAGAGGTTTTCCACCCCGCCGCCCGGCGCGCCCGGTTCGAGGCTGTCGTTCGCCTCGAAGATGACGTGGCTGAAGTCGCTCGAGGCGCCCGCGAATGCGGGCACGTCCTGGTGTTCGAAGCAGCGACCACACCCGGACAGCGGCGGTTCGGGCGGAGCGCTCGCGGTCACAAGCGAGTAGCCGCCGCTCGCGTCACGGAGGAATAGGTTGTACACGCCGGCGGGCGCGCCTTCGGTGAGCTGCTGCAGGGGTACACGCAGGATCGCCTGAGACAGGTCGCCGGAGAAGGCGTAGGAGATTTTGGCAGGGCTATTCGCGGGCGCTTGCGGCGTTGGCGGCGACAGCGGCGTCGTCTGCCAGCCATTCTCGCCTCGTGTCGCGACGTACGCGTTGGGGGGCTCGTTTCCGGGCGCGCCCCCGAACGCCGCCCCAACATTCATGTACGCGATCGTACATATTTCGTCGCCTTCACATGCGGAGCTCTGCGCGGGCTCTAGCGGCTGGAGCGAGGCGGCGTCCTGCCCATCCTTTTCGACGGGCGACACCTGCTCGTAGGCACGGCAGTCTGGGAGATGTTCGGACGGGCCCGAGCGGAGCTGAGCGTTGGAGCACTCGGTAGCAGCAGGCGCCGGGACGACGCTGCCCAACCATATCGCTGCAATTGCGAGCACACATGCGCCGCATACGCGGCTCTGGTTGCTCATCGATCCGTCGCGGAGCGGCTTTCCGCGCATTGGCACCTCCTCGGCGCGCCATAGTCTACCCCGGTGCCGCAACTACGGCGCCACGACCGCCTACCGGAGCCCTTCCGCGCGAGGCTGGGGGCCGCAATGCGTCGGCGGCCCCTTCCCCTCGCCTCCCCCTTCTCTTGCGGCTAGCGCGAGGCTATTTCCATTCGACCGTGCCGCCTTCGACTTCGCCCTGGATGCTGCCCGAGTAGCTGCCGGTCGTGTTTTCGCCGCCGCAGTCGCCGCCGGTCCCCTTTGAGTGGATTTTGGAAACGGCGGCTGACGCCGTCACCTTGCCGCTCGAGTTCGTGTAGGAGACGTTTTCGAGTGTCTGCGGTTCGATCAGCACTTCGCAACCGGCGCCTTCCGGCGTGACGTAGACCGTTTTTTCGAGCCTTGCGGATCCGTTTGCGTTGAATTCGAAGTGAGCGGCCGTCACTTTGATGCCCATGCCGAACCCCGAGCATTCGCTGTAGGTCAGCACTTCTTTGTGCGTCACCGATTTCGTTTCGGTCATTTCCCCTGTCCCGGAGACAGCCGTGCATTCGATCGTGCCAGCACTCGTTTTGAAGATCTGCCCGTTGGTGCCTTTGCTTTTCGTTTTCCCGGTTTTGCTGACGATGAATTCATGGCCACTCGCTGAGACGGAGATGGCGCTGACCCCAGCTATCGCGAACGCTGACAGCAGGACCATTCCGAACAAGGTGATGCGTTGCATGCTGTCTCACCGCTCCTTTGTCGATGGGTGACCGGCCGTAGGTCGCCGAGCTTGTCGATCGAGAACACCTTGGTGCACTGTTGTCATGGACGGGAACATTCTGCTCTGCAGGCCATACGGTCCGTACTATCGCGAAAGCCTACAGTTCTGTCAAGCGGAAGCAGACAATTGTTTACAACCTGGATTCTGTCCGAAATGTTTCTGACTCGAAAGTGCTCCCGGTCGCGCATTACGCTCGACCACGGGAACCGCCGGGTGGCCGGGCGGCACGAGTCGCTTGGTCCGCTTCGATCGGGGCGGCGCCGCGGTATTCGAGGCGGAGGAAGGCTCGACAACGCTAGCTCCCGGCCGGCTTTCTGCGCCTTGCGCTCACCTTGCCGCCCTTCTTCGCTTTTGCCTTCGCGCAGCCCGAGATGGCGATCTTCGTGGTCTGTTTGATCACGGCGCCGTTCTGGCCGGTGATTTCGGTGGGCATCGCGAGCCTCTGCCCACACATGCTCCAGTTGGCCTTCGTCGGCAGGTTCGACCCGAGCACCGAATGGGGGCCCTCGGGAAGCACCAGGTCGAAGGAGGCGATCGGCGCATCGGGCACTGATCTGAAGGTGCTGGACGTGATGCCCTTCTTGATGTGGGTATTGCCATCCAGGATCAGCGTGATCCTTTCGCCCTGAAGCACGATCTCGAGGTCGGGGAAGCGCGCGCCGCCGTGGGAGACGAGATACGCGGGGCCGGCGAGGGCGCTCTTGAGCGCCGGTGTGATGGCTGTCGCGGCTCCCACCATCGAGGCCGCGGGGCAGTTGGCCGGATTGACTTCGAACACTGCCGCGACGCAGGCTTTCTGCAGCGTCGTCAACCTGGACGGGAGCTGCTTGGGCAGGTCGACCTTGACCCCGCCGATATTCGCCTGCCCGGGCCCCGAGGTCACCCTGACATGCAGGTAGGCGCCGTCGACTTTGGAAGTCCTTCCCTCGGTGAGCGCCGTGAACTTCGGCGCAAACGGCAGCGTCGCGCAGTTGGCGACTTGGAAGGGCACCGATGCCGGCGCGCTCGAGCCCCCGACGCCCGACACCGTTGCCGTGATCGCGAGCGGACTGCAGTTCGTCGGGTTGAAGATGAACCCCGGCCGATCAACCTTGACGTTGACGTGCTTGATCTGGAGCGGGATGCCGTCGAGGATCTGCGGCAGCGGGCCGCTGGTGACCGTCAGGGCCGACGTGTGCGGGTCGACTTCGACCTTCGCGCGGACGACCACACAATCGCAGCGGCCGCTGCCCAGGTCAAACGGCCCGGCCTTGGCCGGCTCCGCGACCGACAGACCGTATGGCGCGCCTTCGTATGGCCCCGTGATGAAGACCTGCCCGCCCGAGACGGTGTACGGCTGACTGCCCAGACCGACGCTGACCACCGTATGCCCGATCAGACTCGCCGGTCCGCACGTGCCTTCCGCTGCCAGCGGTTCCGGGCACGGCTGCACGGAGGACAGCATTCCCAGCAACCCCGGCGGCGTGCGCAGCTGGATGGCGTCGAGATCCTGATTGCCGTCTTCGCGAGACATCG
The DNA here is from genome assembly GCA_050012835.1 of Solirubrobacteraceae bacterium. Classification (GTDB taxonomy): domain Bacteria; phylum Actinomycetota; class Thermoleophilia; order Solirubrobacterales; family Solirubrobacteraceae; genus Palsa-744. The sequence goes on from JBEKGK010000012.1 coordinate 29,823, forward strand.
TCATCGAAAACGGAGCGAACGCTCCGGCCTGCAGGTCTGTGGAGCCTGCAGTGAGCGTGGGCGAGAACGGCAGCGGGTCCGAGCAGGGGGCCCCGTCGGCACCCGTCTTGATCTCGAAGCTCGACGACGAGCTCACAGGCGCGTTGCCCGACCACGGCGCGAAAGCCGCGGCGCTCGTGTAGGTCCCACAGTACGGTGGCGTCGACACGGGCGCTTGCGCGCCGCTGAAGAACTCCAGCTTCAGATCTTCGAATGGAAGCTGGGGCGTGTCTTCGAAGGTCGAGACAAGCTGCCCGGTCGAGCTGTTCGGGGACACCTTCCCGGCGAGCTTCACGAGCACGCCCGAAACCGGTTCTTCGGCGACCAGGTACAACGCCAGCAGCGATCCAAACGGGTTGGCGTTCTGCATTGCCAGGTACACGGCGCCCGTGAGCGGATTCGGCAGCAGCGGCGTCTTGATTTCGACGGTGCCGACCTTCGACGCTTCCGGGCAGGCGGCCGCGCCCGGCGAGAACGACGTGTTGGGCGTCGATCCGCCGGCCGGTTCGAAGCCGACCTGACCCAACGAGCACGCTTCGAGCCCGTCTGCGCTCGCAGGGCTCACCTGCATCCCTTCGGGGAGCGTCACCGTCGTGTCGCGAATCGCCGACTCGGCCAATCCCGTGGCGCTGACGGTTGTTTCCTGGGGAACGTGGACGTCGACCGTCAAGCCGGTGGGCGTGCTCGCGGCCTGCTCGTTCGGCGCGATGGTGATCGACGGATCGAAGCCCAGCCGGTTACAGCCGTTCAATCCGAGCGCCCTGGCGTTGCTGTCCGTTGGGAACTGGTCTTCGGCTTCGCTCCTGCTCGCCGCGGAGACGCCCGGCACTTCCCACGATTCGGCTGTCATCGTGGTAGTGAGCGGTCCGGCGCACGCCGTCGGCAGAGTCAGAAACGCCGGGGGCTGGCGCTGGCCCTCGGGATTGCACGGTTCTTTGCCACCTGCCCTGCCTTCTATCAGGCACCCCCAGCCGCGGGACTGGTCGTGGCTGGAGTCGCCGGGAACCCCCCAAACGGTCACCTGGCTGGCAAGCAGGCCGGCCTCCTGCGAGGCGTCCTTGACGGTCACGTCAACGCCGTAGTCGCTGCCCGAGCGAACGGAGGTATCCAGGACGACGGGAATGTCCTGCACGAAGAAGCCGAGTCGTGCCGGCTCGCCGCTCGACGGTGTGAGATTGAACAGCGGAACGATGTAGGGGAGCGGTTCTTCGCCGAGGAACGACGATTCGATCACGGTGGCCACGACTACGCCGACCGCCGTGTCCGGCGGACACAGGTCGGCGTTGCTCTGGCCGCTTTTCGTTGTGAACTGCTTGTCGGTGCACTGCGGGAGCGCGGTCGGGTTGCCGACCAAGCCCGGCGGCAGGCGGAAGCTCAGTTCCTGCGGCAGCGCCGCCGGAACCGGTATCGGTTCTTTTTTCCCGAGTCGCGCAATCGCCACCTTCGTGTTCAGCGCGAGCGTCGAGGTCAGCTGAAACGGGTGGGAGCCCGCCTGGAGATCAGGTCCCCCCCCACCCGAGCCGTCTTCGCCTTCGAGCGCGACTTTGTAGTCCTCGACCCCGAACGGGGTTGGCCCTGGGGCCACGGTGAGCGGTCCCGTGATCTGCACCGGCGACGCTCCGCCGCCGGTGACGCTGACACCGTTCTCGATGCCGGAGCGCGCGTCGTTCGCCACTTCGACCGTGATTTCGAGCTGCAGCGCTTCATAGGGCGGCAGGTTCGACGCGAATTCGCAGGTCACGGACTGCGAGGACAAGCTGCATTTCCCTTCACCGTGGGCGCCACCAGGACCCAGATTGCTTCGGATCTTGGTGGCGGTCAGTCCCGCCGGCAGGCTGTCGGTCACCTCCACCGGTGAGCTTTCGCCTTCGATCTTGCCGTCGCCCACGTTCGTGACCAGGACGAACACTTTGCCTTCGCCACCCGGCTGCAGGTATGTCGGCGTCGCTGTCGAGGCGACCTGCCACCACGGAGATTCAGCCGCAGCCGGAGCCGCGCCGAGGGCCGCGACCACGAGCGCCGCCAAGGCGGCCACGAGCGCACGGCGCGACCCGCGCCTGCGCTTGCCTTGCTGAATGATCGTGTGTCGGTTCGCCATCGTCTAGCCGTTGCGCCTGCGGGCCTTGCGCCTCGCGGACTTGGTCGTGCCGGAACTTGCCCTCTTCGCTTTGAACCTCTTCCTTGCCCGGACTTCGCAGGTCTTGCGCTCTCGTCTTGGCTTCCTCTTGCAAGCCTTCAGCGCTTTCGAGAGTCGCTGCGCGCGCGTCAGCGGACGTGGTACTGCCGGTGCGAGGTTGCCCGGACCGGAGAGCATCGCCGTGGCCGGCGGCGCGAGGAAGTCCGGCGGGACCGGAGAAGCCGCCCTGCAGGATTCAGCCGTGTCGCAGGACGCGGGACCGGCGGGCGAGCTCACACACGGCGCCGTGGCCGTGCAGACGTGGGCGTCGTACACGTCGAAGCTCGTGTCGTAGTCCTGTTTGGACAGGCGCGCCGTGGTCAGGAAGAAGACGTCGTCGCCGCTGGGAGTCGCGTCCAGGAAGGCCGATTCTTCTTCGGAGTTGCCCGAGGAGATCAAGGCGACGCAGCCTTCGGTGTTCATGCTGAACGTTTCGCCGGATTCGCTGCAGCTGTTGTGTTCTTCCGGCCCAGCCTTGCCCACCGGCTCGTACTCGTACACGTCCTCCTTGCCGTTGGTGTCCTGCGGAACAAGGGCGTCGGCGCTGTCGAAGAACAAGCGGCCGCTGTCTGAGAGGTAGCGTGACTGGTAGAAGGCGCTTTCGATCGCGTTGCTGCCGCCAACGGGCGTCCAGCCTGGGACGCTGCCCGCCAGCCAGTGGCGTTCCCAAAAGCCGAGGCCGTCTACGAGCAGCGCGCTGGAGCCCGGTTCGAAGATGTTGATGCCCCCGTCGAACACTCCGGATGGCCGTGCGCCGGTCGGGTTGCACGACGGACACACCAGACGATGAGACGATGCGTCGTACAAGTAGACCTCCTCGTCGTGCGCGCCGTGGGCTTCCGGCTTTGCGTCGACGTTGTCGTAGCCCGTGAGGCTGTTGTTCGACATGAGCGCCAGGTAGTGGCCGTTAGGCGAGACGCGCGAGCTCATCTGGGTAAGGCGGCTTTCTTCGTTTTGACCTCCGCTCCACGTGTGTTCGTCTTCGCTGGAGAGCGTTGCGATGAACGTCGTGGTCCACCCGCTGCCGTCGTCGTGGAGCATGTAGAGGTTTGGACTCCCCGGGGTTGCTTGGGCTCCTTGATCGTTCTTCTCGGTCGTGAGCACGCCGTGCGCGACGAAGTACACGTAGGAGCCGTCTTCGCTGGCACCGAGCGTCGGCCCCTGGACTGCGGCGGCTTCGCCCGCGTTGACCGGGACCGTGAGGTCGGTGAGCTCGTTGCTTTCGGTGTCGTACGCGTAGAGGTCTCTGGCTTCGGCGCCCGCCGCCCGTGATTCGGGTGTCAGCTGCTGGCCGTCGACGAAGAACACCATCGTTCCCTTTTCGCTGGCCATGGCGAAGCGGGCTTCCTGCGGTTCCGGTTCCGCAACACCCTGCGCGTGGTCGACCTGGACCGTGTGTTCGGTCGTCGTGTCGCGCATGTAGAGGTGACCGCCCGCTTCCTGCGTCGACCAGAAGACCTTCGAGCCGTCGCTCGAGATCGCGTGTCTAACGTTCTGGTTGTCGCTGCCGAGATAGGCGTGCAGCCCTTCCGCATTCGCCGGCCGTTCGTTGGGCAGCACGCTGACGAGCTGCAATTGTCCTGCCGTCCACTCGAACAGGCTCTGGATCTGTTCGTTCTTCGCGGCGTTGGGCGTGAGCGCGTCTTCGGAGGACAGCAGTAGATGGCTCAGGTCCGGCGTCGCGCCGACGAAGCCCGCGCCGGCGAATTCGCTGCCGGGAGCCACGTTTGCGGTCGTGAGCAGCGGCTGGTAGCACGACGCCGGCGTCGCTTTGCATGTCGCGTTGCTGGGCACGTCATTGCGCAGGTAGTCCGTCTCTTCAGATGCGCTCGGCGCGAGCGGCGTCTTGTCGTGGGGTTCGAGGAGCGCGAGCGAGAGATCAGGCGAGAACAGTCGATATTCACCGCCTCCCGGGCCGGTGAAGACTTCGTGGGGAACGGCGACGTCCCGCGAGGACCAGCCTTCGTGGCCGCGGGTGGCAAGCGCCTGGGTCTGTTCGGTGTTGCCGGCTGGTTCTGCCCCGATCGGCGCGTCTGCGACGTAGGCGAGCGCTGCCCCATCTTCCGATGCCTGGACGTCCCCCTTCTGCAGCGGCTCGATCAGCGCGCCGTCCTTCGTCGGCGGCGAGACGAGTTCCCAGACGCGCCCATCTGGCAGCGTGAGCTCGCCGCCGGTCGCCTGCGTCGTGAACGTGCGGTCGGGACCGTAGGTAGTGCCGAATTCGTTCGATGCGACCGCCCGCACATGATACGTGCCTGCCGCAAGGCCTTCGACGGTAACCGGCGCCGGGGCCACATCGACCGATCCTGCGCCGAGATCCGCCTCGGGCATCGGCGCCGACTCCCCATAGGACGTGCTCGGGCCGTATTCGAACCCGTAGGTCGTGTCGGTCCCATGCGGATCGATCTTCGTCGCAAGCGTGGCGCTCGTCGTCGCTAGGGTGGCGCTCGTGGCCTTGACTTCCGTCACGATGGTCTGCGCGTCGATCGTCGGGGGACCCAGCGTCGCAAATGTCCCGTCCTGGCCGACGTCCGTTCCGTTTATGTTGCTGGCGTCCAAGCGATAGTGGTACGTGGTGTCCGGCGCTAGCCCGGTCAAGTTCGCGCCCACGGGCACCGGGCTGTTGCCGGACGGGACGCCTTGCGAGCACGGGACGGACTGTCCGTACGCGATCGTGGTGCCGTACTCGAACCGGCAGCTGGCGCTCCCTTCGTTGTCCGGGTCGACGGTGCCGTTGAGCGTGGCGCTGGTGTTCCGCAGGCTCGTGACCGGTTCGAGGCTGACGTCGGGCACCACTACTTGCTTGAATATCTTCACGTCGTCGAGTCCCCGCTCGCTGGCGTAGACGGGACCGGTCGTGCCGTTCATGGCCAGGCCGTGGGATTCGGAGAGTTCGCCGCCGAACTCGTCGGTCGGGCTTGAGGTCGGTTCGCCGAAGGGCCCGAACTCTTCTATGCCGGTGACCGTGTCCACAAACAGGTCGTTCGTCGCCGGATCGATCGCGAGCGCGCCAACTTCGGAGCTCCATCTTGTGCCCAGTTCCGCCCCGGTGATCGAGCTGAACTTTTGGACCTTGCGGTCGCCAAGCACGACATAGGCATTCTCGCTCGAATCGATCGCCAGGCCAGGTTCGGTACCGTGGTTTGTGTTGAACGTCCCCACGAAGTTGCCCGTGTCGGCGAAGTGATCGACGTTTCCGCTGCTGTCGTACACCCACACGTTGCCCGACGGGTCCACAGCCACGCCATACAGTTCGCCAAACGGAGCACCGGATGTGGTTTCCGTCAGCTGACCCAGATACGCGCCGGCGGAGCTGAACTTGTCGATCACGCTGTGTCCAGTGTCCGCGACGTACACGTCGCCAGCCGACGGATCGCCCAAGACCGTGGAGTTGTCGACGGCGATGCCTTCCGGCGAGGAGAACGCTCCTGCCGGCGTGCCGCTCCCGCTGAACTGCGAGAGATACGTGCCGGTGGCGCTGAAGCGCTCGACGCGATTGTTCCCGCGATCCACCACGTAGACGTCGCCGCTCGCTTCGTTGACGGCGATCCCGGCAGGAGCCGAGAACTGGCCGTCGCCAGCACCTTCGCTGCCGAACGTGCGTTCAGGCACGTGCGCCCTCTCGGCCAGGGCGGGCGCGCTGCAAACGAGCAGTCCCAAGGTCGCCGCCGCGAGTAGGGCTGCCCCGAGGCCGACGCGCGCACGGCGGAACCTTGCATCTCCCAAGTTTTCTACCGCTCCCCACCCCATAGCTCTTCCCTCCGATCACTCTGCGTGCTGCTGCCTGCTTCCGTGTGCTGCGGCCTGCCCGTGTGGTGGCTCGTCCCGGCCGTCGGGCGAGGGCTGAATCCAGATGCGTCTCACGTATGCACGCAGGTGGGGTCGGCACTTGGCCGGCCCCACCCGCTCAACTACGTCAGTTCGTCGGCGTTACCGACGCGTTATTCGACTGTCAGTTTTCCACTTTCCGGACTCTTGATCAGATCGGTGCCGCGTACGACGCCCTGCCCTTCACCGCCGACCGTGCAGTTGGCGTTTTTGGATTTTTCTTCGAACGTTGCGTCGACTCCGCCTGCCACGTTCGAGATGCCCGTGCTCGTCGCGCCCGTGCATTCGTCGGTGATTTTGAAGATGCCTGCGATCTTGCAAACGACCTTCCAGCCGGGTTTGCCTTCGATTTCGTCTCGCGGTCCGGCCACAAGCGAGGTTTTCCACGGAAGACCCAGGGGTTCCGCGGTCGGTTCTTCGCATGTGCCTTCGAGCGTTTTGCATTTGGAGGCTTTGGCCGCCGTCAGTTCGTCTTTTACGCCCGGACCAACGGTGCCTTCGTCAGTACCTTCGCATTCGATCTTGACTTTGGCGCCTTTGTCCTGCAGCGTCAGTTTGCCTTCCGATTTTGTTTTCGTTGCGACTTTGATCGCTTCTTTGTTCAGCTTCCATTCCAGCGCGAATGCACTCGAAGCCACCGTCGCGCTGAGCGCGAACACGGCCACAAGCGCGAGCGCGAGCGTTCGTACACGTATCATCGGTTTCGATACTCCCTCTATGTGGATTTGGTTGACCGGCTCCGGAGCTCTCGCCTCTAGATCGTGGATCGCCCCAGTGCCGACACTGCCTGTTCGCTAGGTTCGAGCAAACAGATCAGCGGCGTGTGGTCTACCAGATCGAATCAATCGCGTCAAGGGCTAAGTAGCGTGATGTTTCCTCTCTGACGTCAACTGCCAGCACGTCTGATTCGGCAGCGACCGCAGCTCCCGACCAAGGTGCGTTGATATCGACGCGGCGTAGAGCCGAAGTTTATTGGCGTCTTACGCCACGATTTCAGGGGTTGGAAGGTGCGGATTGACTGGCTCGCGGCCGGCCCCGGGACCCGCGTTGCCTGCTGGCGCCTGCTACCCGCGCGTAGTAAGATAGAAACACTCCGCCGATTCTTCGATTGGCTGGGTTTGGTTGATCGGTGCCGGGGCGCTCGCCTCAGATCGGAGACGCTCCGGCGCCGACCTTGTTCGACGCGCCAGCAGCTAGCCGAGCTCGCGGCACTAAAGCAAGGGCTTCAGTCGGCAGGCGCGAGGCCGATGGCGCACAGACTCCGGGGTCGAGCGGGCTCTCCGCCCGAGCATGCTTTTCCGCGGGCCACCACATAGCTGGGGACAGGTACCCTGCTAGCAGCTACGTCAAACCTCGTCTTACACCCTCCAAGCGAGGCGTCTCGCCCACCGCGAAGGCATCGATGACCAAGCCAACCGGCACTCCCTCGCCCCACGCGCGCTCGGCGAGCCGCGAGGCCGCCTTGGCCCGGCAACGCCTGAGCCTGATGGTGGCGATGGCCGACGTGATCGGGCAGGGAGGCTATCGCACGGCGACCGTCGCCGACGTCATCGGCCGCGCCGGGGTCTCGCGCAAGACGTTCTACAAGCACTTCGCGAACAAGCAGGAGTGCTTCCTCAGCACCTACGATCTCGTCGCGGCCGACGCGATCCGCCGCGTGGAGCGCGCCTACCAGGACGCCGCCGGCTGGCCCGGCCGGGTCGAGGCGGCGATCCACATGCTGTTCCAGACTGCCATCGACAACCCCGGCGCTGTGCGGCTGATCACCGTCGAGATCGGCGCGGTCGGACCAGCGGGCATCAAGTTCCGCGAGCGATCGATCGTGCGCTACCAACGTTTCATCAGCGACGCCGCGAAGTTGGCGCCGGGAGATGGCCGCATCTCGGATATAGCCGCACGCGCGGTGGCGGGCGGTCTCAGCAGCGTCCTGCATCGGCGCGTATCCGCCGGCGAGCGCGCGGAGCTGCTCGGGCTGGTGCCGGACCTCGTGAGTTGGGTTACCTCCTATTACCCCACTCCGCCGGCGGTGGCGCGAGCACGAGCCGGCGACGCTCGAGCACGCGGCCCGCTCACTGGAGGCCGCGCACCGGGGACACTCGCCCCGCACTCGGCCCTTAACGCGCGGCGAGGCCTGGCCCGCGGCAACCACAACGTCTCGCGCAGCTTCGTCGTGCACAGCCAGCGCGAGCGGATCCTCGACGCCGTAGCCAACCTCACCGCAACTCGAGGTTTTGCCGCGCTGGGCATCGACGACATCGCCGAGGAGGCCGCCGTCTCGCTGAATGCCTTCTACGAGCACTTCGCCGACAAGGAGGACGCCCTGCTCGTGGCGTACGAGCTCGGCCATGCAAAGAGCCTTGCGACCGTGCAGCAAGCATACGCCGCGGAGAACCAGTGGCGGCACGCCGTACGAGCGGGGATCTCGGCGCTGTTCCACTTCCTCGCCTCGGAGCCGGCGTTCGCGCACGTGGCGCTCGTCGACGCGATGACCGCCACGCCGTATACAGCCAAGCGCTCGCACGCGGGCGTGAGCGACTTCGCGCAGCTGCTGCTCCCCGGCCTGGCGGAGATGCCCGAGAGCGCCCGCCCGCCCGCGGTCATGATCGAAGCGATCGTCGGCGGGATATTCGAGCTCTGCCTGCAGCACGCTCTACGAGGCACGATCCACCGACTGCCCGAGCTGACAGCGCCGGCCACCTATCTCGCGCTCGCGCCGTTCCTCGGCGGGCCACAGGCGGCGCGCGTCGCCACCAAGTCCCCGCAGCGCTGATCGGCGCCCGTATATTTGCGTGATGCTGCCTCCGAGAGCGTTGGAGCTCACGCTCCTGCCGGGGGCTCGCGAGCTGATCGCCGTCCACACTCGCGAGCTGCCCCAGCGCGACGATCTGTGCGGCGCGTTCTGCGGAGCGCTGGCGCTGCGCGCGGCGGGCATCGACGAGCACCGCGGCGAAGCGCTCGATCAGGACGCCGTCGCGCTGGCCGCCGGCAGCGTCGTGTCGGGCATGCGCGAGCCCGGCACGCTTCCGCACGGCGAACTCGGGCGCCGCGACTACCGCCTGAGCATTCCCTCGATCGATGACCCGGACGTGTCGGGGACGACAGCCGCCGGCCTGCTCGATGCGATCGCGCTGCTGTCCCACGGCGCGCTGGAGGCGGTCCCCTACACCGGCCCGTGGAGCGCGAGCACGCTCACCGGGCTGTTCGACCTCGCCGCGGCGCTCGAGCGTCCCGTGACGCTCGTGGCGAACTTCGCGACCCGCCACCTGTGGGGCGCGCGGCCGAGCGTCAACCAGCTGCTCGGCTACCTGTTCGACGGCGACGGCGACGGCCCGCCTGCGGATTGGGACGTGGGGCACTTCGCGTGCGTCTTCGGGCGCGTGCGCGGACCGGGCGGCAGCCTGTACGGCGTCGCCGACACATACCCCGCGCTCGGCGACGGCGGCGTGCACATGCAGCCCCAGGAGCACCTCGCGAAGGCGCTCGAGCGGCGCGACATGCCCGCGGGAGGCATGTTCGTGGTCGCGTTCGCCGAGGACGCTCCGACCGTGCGCGCGGGCGCGGCTGCGCTGGGACTCGCCGAGGGCATCTGGGACAACGGCACCGCGAGCGGCGAGACGCCGAGGTGAGCACCGCAGAGCTGGTCGCGCTCGTGTGCTGCGACCTCGGCGCGATCGTGCGCGGGCGCTCGGTGCTCTCGTCGGACCTGGACGAGCACCTGCGCGCGGGGATCGGATGGGTGCCGGCCAACCACGCGCTCACGCCCCTCGGTCCGGTCGCCGAGCCGAACCCGTTCGGGTCCACCGGCGACCTGCGCCTGCTGCCCGACGCCGCCACACGCGTGCTGGTGGGGCCCGACGGTGGCCACGGCGCGCTGGAGCTGATGCTGTGCGACATCGTCGAGACCGACGGGCGGCCGTGGGAGTGCTGTCCGCGCAGCTTCCTGCGCGACACGCTGCGCGAGCTCGAGCGAGCGCTGGACGCCAGGCTCGTGGCGAGCTTCGAGCACGAGTTTCAGCTGCTGGGACCCAGCGATCCCGGCGATGCGCCCTCGATCCTCGATCGATCGCCGCCAGCGCTGCCGTTCACGCTCGAAGCGCAACGCCGTGTCGAACCGTTTCCGGCTCAGGTCATGGGCGCGCTGGTGGAGGCCGGGGTCGAGCCCGAGCGGTTCTTCGCGGAGTACGCCCCGCACCAATTCGAGATCCCCGTGGCTCCAGCCGAGGGTCTCGCGAGCGCCGACCGCGCCGTGGTGCTCAGGGAGGTCGTGCGCGAGATC